>DATJXW010000257.1:0-25698 GCA_035499895.1 Polyangiaceae bacterium
CGCAGCCGGTCCTCCACCGCCAATTGCCGCCATCGCTTGGCGTAGCTGGTGCCACTGACCTCCTCCATGACCAGGTAGGCGGTCCCGTCGGCCTCGCCCAGGTCGTAGATCCGCACCACATTCTCATGGAGGAGCCGGGCGGCGATCTGGGCCTCGAGCCGGAGCCGCTTGCCGACCTCCTCGCCGCTCTTCTCCTTGAGGACCTTGATGGCGACGCTGCGCTGGAGGATCTGGTCGGTGGCCGAATAGACGGCCCCCATGCCGCCGCGCCCGAGCAGCCGCTCGATGCGGTATTTCCCGCCGACCGTCGCGCCGATCCAGCGCTCGAGCTCCGCCTCTGGTTCGCGCGCGTTCACGGCGCACCGAGCTTAGCGCGACCCGCGGCGCGGGCGCTCGAGGGAGCGCGGCGTGTTCTCAGCCGAGCCTTTGCCCGGCTGCTCGGGCTCTCAGCGAGCCTTCGGTCCGAGCTTCGCGGCGGCGGACGCGAGGCGCGCCGTCACGCGGGACGCGGACTTCTTCGCGATCACGCCTTTGCTCGCGGCGCGCGCGAGGGCGCTCTCCGCGGCGGCGAGGAGCGGCGCGGCCGTCTTCGCGTCGCCCGAGCCGACGGCGGCGCGGGCCTTCTTCACGGTGGTGCGCAGGGCGCTCTTGAGGGCGCGGTTGCGCTCCGTACGAACGACGCGTTGACGGTTGCGCTTCTCGGCTGACGGATGATTGGCCATGGGATTAAGAACCCGCCTTGCTAGACTTCGCGTCGGCAGCCTTCGGATCGTAGCCCTCGGGATGGACGGCGAACTTGGGAGTGATGCGAGCGGCCGAGCGCTTGCGCGCGGCGGCGGTGCTCTTGGCGCGGAGGTTACGCCGGCGTTCCGTTTGACGAGTAGAAGAGACCATGATCCAGCGCTCGAGGCGGGTTAGGGGGGCCGGGACTATGTTCGGCTGACCCTGGCTTGTCAACCCTCGGGCCGACCTTCGGCGGCCCCCGCGCGCCTAGAGCGGTCGAACCGTGACACCCAGGCTGAAGCTCTGCGCGGCGAAGGGCTGGACGCGCGCCTTGCCGAGCGCGCCTTTGACGCACGCGGCGGCCGGCGTCCCCGCCGCCGGACCGCTCACGTTCACGCTCGTGACTTCGCCGTTCGAGCCGAAAACGAGCGTCGCGTTCGACGGCTGCGGTTGCCCGGCGAGGCAGGCGCGGGCCGCGCCGAGCACCGCGCCGACCGCCGCCTGCGCCGCGCCCGTCGACGGTCGATCCGAGATGCCGCTGCCGTTCGAGGTGAGCTCGGCCGGGCGGAGCGCGTCGCTCGGCGCCGGTTTCGCCGCGGCGCCCGCGCCGTTCGCCGCGCGGTCCTCGTCGAGCACGACCTTCTCGGCGTGCGCGCCGTTCGGCGTCGCGGGCGCGTGCGCGGCGAGAGCCGGACTGCTCGGCTTCGGGGAGATCCTCTCGGCCGACGCGAGCGCGCCGGGCGCTTCGGTCGGCTCCGCCTTTTTCTCGGCCACGGGCGGCAAGGCGTCGGGCGTGACGGCCGGCGCCTCGGTCGCGACGGGGGCGGGCTCTGGCTTCGGCTCGGCGAGCGCAGTCGACGTCGCCTGCGCGGCCGTCACGGCCGCGGGAGCGGCGTTTTGCGCGACCGGCACTTCGACCACGCGCGTGCGCTTCGACGTGAGATACAAACCGAAGCCCGCAGCGAGTCCGACCGCCGCGATCGCGACGCCGATCCACGGGCCGCGCGTGTCCATCGCCGCGCGCTCGCGGTCCGCGGCCCGCTGCCGGCGCGCCGACGGGAACGTGCTGTCTTCGCGATCGACGACGATCGTCGCCGCCGCGGGCGCGGGCGCGACGGGCTCCATGTTGCCGCGCCCCTGCGACGCGATCGCGAGCGACTCTTTCGCGAGATCCACCGCTTCTTTTGCGCCGCGCCGCGCGAGCGTCGCGCGCGCCAGATCGGCGAGCGACGTCGTTTCGCGCGTCGACGACGCCGCGGCTTCGGTCGCGATCGTGCTCGGCGCGAGCGGCTCGTGCGGGCCGCCGCTCGGCTCGCTGCCGTCTTCGATGCTCTCGGGCAGCGGCGGCAGCAGCAGGGCGTCGTCCGTCGCGCCGCCCGCGGCGAGCGCCGCGTCGACGCGCGTCGCGAACGCGTCCCAATCCGGCTCGCGCAGCGGGGCGCTTCGCAGCGCCGCTTCGGCCTTCAGCACGAGCTTCGAATCTCGCTCGTCGGTCATGGCTTCTCCTCGGCGTGGCCGCGACCCTCGAGGTACGCGCGGAGCTTTCGTCGCGCCTCGTGCACGCGCCACGCGATCGTGCCCTCGGGGCATCCCAAAATCTTCCCCGCTTCGGCGTGCGAAAGGCCGTCGATGCCGACCATGACGAGCGTCGTGCGCAAGCTCTCGCTGAGCTCGGCGAGCCCATCGACGAGCGCGAGAGCGAGCTCGCGATCGAGCGTCGCGTCGGCGGGCGTCGCGCCGGCTCCGCGCGCCTCGAAGAGCAGGCTCTCCACGTGCGGGTCATCGGGCGGCGCGGAGTTGCGTGTGTTCTTCCGCGCGCGGATCGCGTTGAGCGAAAGGTTCACGGCGATGCGGTAGATCCACGTGAACGGCTCGCTGCGGCCGTCGAACCGGGCGAGCGCCCCGTAGGCGCGCACGAACGTTTCCTGAGTGATGTCCTCGGCTTCGGCGGCGCTGCGCAGAAGGTGCGAGGTCAGTCGAAAGATGCGCTTCTGATGCCGGCGGACGATGGCCCCGAAGGCCTCCGCATCGCCCGCCCGAGCCAGGTCGACCAACTCTCGGTCCGTGCGATGAGGCATGAAAAACGGCCCGCTTACGCGTACGCCGGGCGCGTGCGGCAGCAGAACATAGTTCAACACGAGGAGATTCGACAATCGAGCCCCCTCCCGGCTTGGGTTCGCTCGGCTCCGGCGGCCTAGAGGCCGCGCCCGGGCCGGGTCCTGCTCACTCCTCGGACTTTTCGTCCGTACTGGACGCAGCCGCGGCGTCGCTCGCGCCCGCGAGTTTCTTTCGCAAGAGATCGCCGAGCGTGCCGAAGCCGCCCTCGGCCTTGAGCTTCTGGCGGTACTCGCGGTGCGCGCGCTTCTCTTCGTCGTCCTTGAAGCCGCGGATGCTGAGCTTCGGCTCGCCGCTCCGCGGATCGACCTCGAGCACCTTCAGGTCGAGCACCGTCCCCGGCTTGAAGCTCTTCCGCAGATCGGTGCCGCGCGGCGTGCCCGTCTGCCCCGCGGGGATGAAGCCGCGCGCCGCGCGTCCGGTGACGCCGAGCACGCGCACGACGAGCCCCGCCGCTTCGCCTTTGACGACGGCGGCCTTCACCAAGCCGCCGCGCGCGATCTTCTGCGGCGCTTCGTCGGCGCGATCGGCGGGCGGCGCGGGGTGGAGCCCGATCTTCTTCGAATGGATGTCGAAGTAGTGGATCACCACTTCGAGCTCCTGACCTTCCTTCAGCACCTCGTTCGGGTGCTCGACGCGGTCGAACGAGAGATCGGTCACGTGCAGCAAGCCGTCCATGCCCGGTTCGAGCTCGATGAACGCGCCGAATTTCTCGAGCCGCACGACCTTGCCGGTGTGGCGCGAGCCGGGCGCGAACTTCTGCCGAGCGCTGCCCCACGGATCCTCGACCAGCGCCTTGCGACTGAGCCAGATCTTCCCGCGCTCGTCGATCTGCAGGATCTTCACGTCGAAGCGATCGCCGGGCTTGAAGAGCTCGGCGAGGTACGGCCGCGGGTCGTGGCTCGCTTCCGTCGCGTGGATCAAGCCTTCGACGTTTTCGGCTTCGGGCAGCGCGACGAAGACGCCCCAATCGACGACCGTGCGCACGACGCCGGTCATCACCTGACCTTCGGTGAGCAGGCTGAGCGCGTGCTTGCGCCGCTCGTGCGCTTCGGCCTCGAGCATCGGGCGGCGCGTCACGACGACGTCGCGGCCCGCCTTGTCGAACTGGCTCACCTTGAACTCGAGCCGCTGCCCGACGAGGGACGAGAAGTTCGCGTTCGCCGGGTGCAAATCCATGCCGGAGGCCGGCGCGAACGCGCGCACGCCGCCGAGGTCGACCTCGACGCCGCCCTTGATCACGCCCGTCACGAGGCCGCCGACGAGCGTCCCGTTTTCGGCCGCTTGCTCGAGCTTCGGCTTCGACTCTTCTTCGCGCAGGGGCTTGCGCGTGAGCACGACGAGCCCGCCGCGCGAGCCGTCCTGGTGCACGCGCGCGACGAAGCGATCCCCGGGCGACGGCACGAGATCGTCGGGCTCCATCTCCGTGCGATCGAAGATCGCGAGCGCCTTGCCGGAGAGGTCGACCATCACCGCGGTCTCGAGCACCGCCGTCACCTTGCCGAACACTTCTTCGCCGACGTGAAACGGCGCGCGATCGTTCGCGCGATGTTTGCGCGGACGCTTGCTCGCCCTGCTCGCGGGCGGCTTGCTGCCTTGGGCTTTCGCGCCGGAGTGCGGCGGCGCGCTCTGGCCGTCGGCGTGTTCGCCCGCCGGTCCCGCCGCCGCTGCGCCGCCCTTCTTCTTCCGTCGGCGGCGCCTCTTCTTCGGAGCCGTCGCTCCACCGTCGGCAGCGCCCGCTTCCGGCGCGCCGCCCTCGGTCGCTTCGCCTTCGCTCGCTTCGCCGCCGTCGCCGTCATCGGCACCGTCAGCGGCGCTCGCGCCTTCGCCGTGCTCGGCGGCGTGCGTTCCGGTCTCTCCGTTCGGGCCGTCGTGCGCCCCGGGCGTGCCCTGGGCTCGCGCGGGCTCACCGAACGCGATCGCGTTCGTCTCGCGCACTTCGGACGCTTCGGTTTCGGTCGCGGTCGAATCGTGCCTCGCGGGGGGCGGCGAATCGGTCGCGGTGAGGCTGTTGCTCGGGTCGGTGGAGCTCATCGGGCGGGCCGTCGCGCTATACCGTGCCTTCAATCATCTGCCAACGCGTGACGACGAAGACCACGCTTTGTGCCCGGCGTGACACCTTTTCGTCAGCGGCTGATCGGCAGCCGGCGGTTCACGCCGCCGCTGCGATCGATGGCCACCGTGCCTACGGCGCCCTGGGCGCGGATCTCCCCGAGGAGGCGTTCCGCAACGTCCGCGAAGGCCTTGCCCGCCGGCGACCCGGGCTGCGCCTCGACGAGCGGCGTTCCAGCGTCACCCCACTCGCGCACGGCCGGAACGAGCGGGATTTGGCCGAGCAGCGGCGCGTTCGCGAAGTCCGCAATCTTCTGGCCCCCGCCCTTACCGAAGAGCTCGTGGCGCTTGTCGCAGCCGTCGCAGACGAAATAGCTCTCGTTTTCGACCACGCCCAGCACGGGAATGCCGACTTTTTTCGCCATGCTGACGGATTTGTAAACGTCCTGCAGGGCGACCTCCTGCGGCGTCGTGACGATGACCGCCCCCGTGCTTCGCACGCGCTGCGCGAGCGTGAGTGCCACGTCGCCCGTGCCCGGCGGCAAGTCGAGCAGGAGGACGTCGAGCTCTCCCCACGCGACGTCTTTCAGAAACTGGAGCAGCGCGCCGTGCAGCATCGGGCCGCGCCAGACCACCGCGGACTTCGGGTCCTCGAGCAGAAACCCGATGCTCATGAGTTTCACGCCGAAGCGCTCGTGGGGCCTGATTTTCTCCCCGTCCGTCAGCGGTTGGCCGCTCACGCCGAACATGGTCGGCACGCTCGGGCCGTAGATGTCCGCGTCGAGGAGCCCCACGCTCGCGCCGAGCCGCTTCAGCGCGACGGCGAGATTGCTCGCCACCGTGCTCTTGCCGACGCCCCCTTTGCCGCTCATGACGAGCACGACGCTCTTCACCTGAGGGACGGGGTCGTCGGCGGCTATTTCGCGGGAGGGCAAATCGAGCGACACGCGCCCTCGACTAGGCCGCTCGCCCGGCGTTGTCAAACCGTGGCCAATTGCGACGCTCGAGCCGGAGCGACACGGCGTGCTGCGGGCGCCCGGTCCAACCGGGTGCGCGCGGGCCGTTCAGGCGCCGTTCGCGAGCCTGCGCGGTGGTCGGCCGCCGCAAAGTCGTTGGTATCGGGCGTGCATGCGCTCGGCCATGGCCGTCGTGGATCTCTCTTCGAGCTCGCCGTCGACGGGCGAGCTCGTCAAACAAGTCGTCGCCGAGGCGCGGGAGCTCGTCACGCTCGAAGTCCGCATCGCCGAGGCCGAGCTCCGCGAAGAGCTCGCGCAGACGCGGCGCGCGGCGTTCGCGAGCGGGCTCGCGTACGGCGTCGTGCTGCTGGCGCTCGGAGCGTGCGTGGTCGCGGTGATCCTCGCGGTCGGCGCGACGGTGGTCGCGGCGCTGCTCGTGGCGGCGGCGCTCGCCGTGCTCGCCGCGATCGCGGTTGCCGTCGCCTGGACGAGCGCGCCGAAGTCGCTGCTCGGCCATGCGCGAGCGAACGTCCGACGGGACGCCGCCGTCCTCCGGGAGCACGTGACGTGAAGCCGCAAGCCGAAGAAGCGAACGGGCCGGGCCGCGCCGAGCTCGAGGACGCCGCCGAGCGCGTGCGGGCGCGACTCACGAGCGACATCGACGAGCTCAAGCGACGAGGGCGCCGCCTCGCGGACGGCGCGAGCGCGCTCGAAGCGCAGCTGAAGCGGCACCCCGGCGTCGCGATCGGGGTGGCGGTCGGGGCCGTGGTCGCGCTCGGACTCGTGCTGAGGGCCCGGCGCGCGCGCCGGCGCCGCGAGGAGCGGCGCGACGCCCTGATCGGACTCGCCGCGCGTTTGCTCGGCCCGGCCTACGTCGTGAAAACCCCCGAACCGAAGCCCGGCCCGGTTCGCAACGCGCTCGCTCAAGCGGCGCGCGAGCTCGCGGTCGCCGCGGGGCGCGAGGTCGGCAGGCGCGCACTCGCCGCGGTCACCGGGTCGATCGCCTCGCCGTCCGAGGGAGCGGCGGAGGGTCCGGCTTGACGCGAGCGAAGCTCGGCGCTCTCGTCGCGGCCATGCAGCGCGGGCCACGGAGCCTCGCCGAGCCGGAGCAAGAGCCGCCGGTCGTCGCGCGACTGATCGTCGAAATCCGCTCCGACGGCAGCCGTACCATCGCGCGCGGGGCGCTCGACGACGTGCTCGGCGGCGAGAAAGTCGCGGTCGAAGCGCGCGGCACCACGCCCGCGGCGCTCGCGGCGTCGCTCATTCGCTCCTTGTTTTCGGCGCCGCTGCTCGCGAAGGTCATCGCGCGCCGCCTGCTCAAATAGCGGCTGCTACAGACCGAAGCCGATGGCGGGCCCGACCGTCACGAGCGTGACCGGGCCGGTCACGGTGAGGCGAACGAGGCCGGACACTTCGACCTGGCGAAGCTCGACGTGCGCGCCGAGCTCGAGCGAGGCGCTGAGCTCCGCGGAGCTCGACGTCGACGTCGAGTAAGTGGCTTCGGAGATGCCGCGCGCTTCATTGCCGGCGACGCACGCGTCGATGTCGGCCGCGCCGCTGCAGCGATCGACGCCACCGACCGGTTTGTTGAAATCGACCCACGCGCCGCCGACACCGACCGCGGCCGTCAAGAACGCGCGCGGCCCGACGCGAAACCGGAGCGAGAGCCGGGCGCGGAGCGCCGTGAAGTTGTTCGTGTCCGGCGGCGCGCCGATGCTGATGTCCGTGCTGCCGGCGCACTCGACCTCGCCCCCGAGACCGAGCGCCGTGAGCGGCCAGGTGTCGAGCTCCGCGAAGTAATTGCCGGCGTAGCCTTCGCCGCCGAACCCGACGCCGAACCCGAGGCGCCCCGAAATCCAGGGAGCCCTCATCGAGGCCGGAGGCGGCGGCTCGACCGGCGCCCGAGTGAACGTGCCGCTCGGAGCCGGCGGGACCGTGTGCTCCGCGGTCGCGGGGGTCGGCTCGTACCTCGGAAGCGGCGGCGCCGCGCCGGTCGCGGGGGCGACGTGAGCCGGCGGAGCTTCTGGCGGCGGGAGCGCGTCCAAGCGACGACGCGCTGTCGCACGTTGCATGCCACCCGCGTATTTGGCGGCGAATTCGCGTGCTCGGGGCTCGAGTGGTGCTCCGGGGCCCAGCCCGCGTGCCGCGCGAGCACGCTCGGGTTTCACGGTGTCGCTCGTTCACCACAAAACGCGACCGGCGCGCCCTCGCGAGAGAGCGCGCCGGCCGGCGTCCTTCGAGCGCGGGTTACGAGCCGAAGTTGCCGCTGGTGATGGCCGTCGCGAACTTGCCCTGAGCGGAGATGTTCGCGCTCGCCGAGGTGATCATGTCGCTGATGTCACCCGCGGCCTCGGTGAAGGCGGGGGCGACGCAGCCGATGCGACCCGGCGGGATGTCCTTGAGGATGTCCGCGTCGGCGCTGATGTTGACGAAGCCGTTGATGCTGGTCTCGAGCTGCGCGACGGGCGAGGGGTTGATCACGACCTTGCCGTTCACCTTGCCGTCGAAGAGCGCGGTGTACTTCGCGAAGCCCTGGACCATCGCGGCACCGCGAGCCTTGAGCTCGGTCATGTGCGCGACGAACGCCGCCTGCGCGTCCGCGTCGGCGCTCGCGTTGAGCGTGAAGTCGACCTTGAGCGAGGGCGGCGAGCAGCTGAAGTTCGCGCTCGCTTGCGCGCTCGCTTGCGCCTGGCAGTCGGCCGTCGCGTCGCAGTTCGCCGAAGCGGCGGGGGGCGTGGCCGTGCCGGTGCAGCTGCCGGAGCAGTTACCCGAGCACTGACCCGAGCACGTCACCGAACCCATGCAATCGGCCTGCGCCTTCACGACGCAGGAACCGGTGCACTTGCCCGAGCAGGTCGCGCCCGCGCTCACTTCGCAGCTGCCCTGGCAGTTGCCGCTGCAGCTGCCGTTGCAGTTGCCCATCGCGTCCTGCGCGGAGCAGGTGCCGTCACAGGTGCCGTGGCAGGTGCCGGTGCACTGAGCCTTTGCGTCGAGCTCGCAGGTGCCCTCGCAGGAACCCGTGCACGTGCCGCCCGCGCTGAGGTCGCACTTGAGGTCGCCCGAGCACTGGGCGTCACACGAGCCCTCGCACGTGCCCTGACACTGGACGCTCACCTGGCCCGGCGTGGCCATCACGTTGCAGTTCGCCTTCGCCTCGCAATTCGCCTCGGCGGTCACGGCGACGTTCACGTCCGCGTGACACTCCGGCGGCTGATAATCGACGGTGAGACCGCCCGAGACGTTCGCGGCGATGTCCGCCTTGATCTGCGCGTCGAGCGCCGTGACCTTGGCGTCGATGGTCGCGTTCGCGTCGACCTGCACGCCGAAGGTGTCGATCAGGCTGTCGATGTTCGTCTCGAAGTCCGCGTTGATCTGCCCGACCGAGCTGTTCAGGGTCGAGACGGCCTGGAAAAAGCCGTCGAGCTTCGCGTTGCCGGAGATGCCGACGTCACCGTATTTGAGCTCGCCGCAGGGGCCGCAGGCGGCTTCCGACGCGCTCGTGAGCGGGTTGTCGGTCTTGTCGCAAGACGTGGCGAGGGCGCCGACGAGTGCCGGGGCCACCAAAGTCAAAAGCCCGATTGCTTTCATTCGCATGGATAAGAGCTCCTTTATCGTTCGCTCGAATGCGCCGGAGGCAGATCAACGTCCTCTTCCGAACGTCGAACCCCGGCATTTCTCCCAAGGCCTGAGCCGCAGTGAAAATCCCTATTACACGGTTCCGCGTCGGCTGTCAGCATTCCTCGCCTCTCGGTCGGTTGGCCTACGTCGCGTGCACGTCGCGCTCGAGCGCGAGTCAGTTTTGCAAGAGGTAGGACGATGTGCGCGTGCTCGCATTCACTCGCGCGCGCACCGCGCCGTCACGTCGCACGGCGAGCGTGGCGATTTGAAGCGCGTCACTCTGCCCGACCACGCTCGAGATAGCGATCGGCCGTCGCGGATGGAATCCGCTTTCCGTTCAAGACGTAGGTCGGCGTCCAAGCGAAGTGCCGGCGCTCCGAAGCCGCCGATTCGCGCTCGGCGCGTGCATAAGTGTCGGCGCGTTCGACACAGCTCGCGAAGCGCGCGCCGTCGATGCCGAGGTCGCTCGCCGCGCGCGCGGGCTCCACCGTGTGCTCGTCCCCGTGCGCGAAGAGCCAGCGGTCCATCTGCCAAAAGCGCCCCTGTTCTTGCGCGCAATACGCGAAACGCAGCCGATCGCAGCTGCCCCGTTGGGCGAGGCAGCGCGCGAGCGGTTGCTGGCCGCGGACGATGCGGATGTCGTTCGGGTGCGCCGCGAGGCGGTGGAGCGTCCAGCTGCTCGCCGTGCGGCAGTGGGGGCAGCGGTAGTCCGTGTACTCCTCGAGCGTGAGTTTGGGATTTTTCGCACCGATCCAAGGCTCGCCCTCGGGCGTGACGCCGTCGGCGAAGGGGAGCTCGCCGCGAAAGGTCACGGTGCGAAAGTACGGCGGCAGAAAAATCAGGAGCGCGATCATCCCGCCGAGCGGCGGCAGGAGCACGAGCGCCGCGCGTTCTCGGTCGGCGAGGGGCGCGAGCGTTCGGCGCGCACGCCAGGCGACGACGGCGAGCGCGAAGGCCACGGCGTGCACGGCTTCGCAGAGGAAACACAACGCGCCGACGTCGAAGAGCTCGACGCCGAGGAGCGCCACCGACGCGAGCGCGGCTCCGAACGCGAGCGGCACGAGCCACGCCGAGCCGAGCCAAGCGGCGACGCCGAGCGCCGAAAATCCGAGTATGCCCCAGATCGGCAGCGGCAGGCCGAGCACGACCGAGGAGCTCGCGAGGGCGACGGCCGTGCAGTCGAGCCGCTTGCCGACCGTGCAGAAGCTCGACGCGCCGGGCGCCCCGTAGGCCTTCACGTGCAGCCACTCGAGGAGCGCCGAAAGCAAAAGCCCGCCGAGCGCGAGGCCGGCCGCCGTGACTCGAGCGCTCGGCGTCCCTTTCAAGCGACCCGGACTCGCTTCAGAGCGGACCCCAGCACCCGGCTTGCGGCGACGCGAGATCGGACGTGCCCGTCGTGTTGGCGGTGAAGCAAGCGTGCGCGAGCGGATCGCCCGCGCCTCGCGAAAAGTCGTAGCAGCTCATCTGAAGGCCGCCCGGCGTGCGCGGGCAGCCGTTGCCGTCTTCACAGATGTGCGACGTCGTATCGAGCCCGTCGCAGTTGCACGTGACCGTGTCGTCGATGCACCAGCGCTCGCCCGTGTAGCTCGAGCCGAAACAGATGCCGAGCGGACAATCGCTGTCCCGCACGCACGGCTCGCAGCTCTTGCCCTCGCCGTGGCAGCTGCCGAAGCGGTGGGCGCACGTCGCGACCCCGAGATCCGCATCGAACATCCCGCACACCGACGCGTTCCCCCACGGGCACGAGTCGAGCGTCGGATCGCAGACTTGCGTGCAGATTTTCTCGCCGCTCGGATCCTGCGCGCAGATCTGTCCGGGTACGGCGAGGCAATCGGCGTCCGTGTTGCACGGCGCGCAGAAGCTCCGCCGCACGCAGAGCATCTGCGACGCGCCGGTCGTCGGATCCTGCACCGAGTCGCAGAAGAACCCCGTCGGGCAGTCGCTGTCGGCGGCGCAGGCCGCCGAACAATAGGCGTCGGCATCGCCGACACCGGCGCCGACGCACGTGAAGCCGTTCGCGGTGTCGCACTCCGTGTAGGTCGGGCAGAGCGTGTAGTACTGGCCGGACGGCTCGGCGGTGCCGAAGAGCGCGCAGTAGTCGCCGAGCGGTTGTCCGTTGTCGTCAGCGAGCGGCTGGCAGAGGCCGTCGCCTTCGCAGTCGAAGTGCGAATCACACGCGTGCCGACACTCGTTCGCGGTGCAGGTAAAGCCGTGGCTCGTGTCGCAGTTCGCGTCGCTCGTGCACGACCCCGAGCGACCGTCGCTGCTCGTCGCGCCGGTGCCGCCTGTCGCGCCGGTGCCGCCCGTGCCGGCGCAGTCGGAGCCCGTGCAGGTCGGGGTCCCGCCGCTGCTGCCACAAGCCCAGGCGCCGAGGAGCCCGAGCAGCAGAAAGCCCGCGCGGAGCGCGCGAACGGGCAGGAGCGGACGGGCGCGCGGTGCGGGGGCGTTCGTCGGCATCGCCGGATGCGACCGGTACCATAGGTTTTTCTCCGCGGCCCGGTTTCCGCCGTGCTTCCGTCCGACCGAGCTCCGAGAAACAGCCCGGGAAAACAATCTTCATGTCACTCGAACGCGAGGCTAGAGCGCGGGATTGACCCGCTTGCGGAGCCCGTTAGACTTTGTCGCATGCGCGCGTCCGCATGGCTGCTCGGGGCACTCGTCACGCTCGGCTGCTCGAGTGAGGCCATCCCGCAGGGAGACGGAACGAGTACGCCTGCGCCCGGTCCCGCGCCCGCGACCACGTCGACCGCGTCCGCCGTCGAGGGGGATTTCGCGCCCGTGCAAGCGTACCCGGCCGGGCCCTACGGTCACGGCGTCGGCGCCGTGATCGAGAACGTCGAGTTTTACGGCTGGCGGGATCCGGTCGCCGTCGATTACGACTCGTCGCAGCTCGAACCGATCAAGCTCGGCGACTACTACGATCCGAACGGCACGCAGACCGAGATCATCGTGCTCAACGCCGCGGCCGTCTGGTGCACCGTGTGCCAGGCCGAGATGCGCGACATGCACAACAACGGCACCTACCAAGCGTTCCTCGCGCGGAAGGCGCAGGTCTTCGGCACGCTGTTTCAAGACGCGGGCGGAAACCCCGCGCAGCCGCAGGACCTCACGATTTGGGCCTCGGCGAGCACGCGGCAGATCCCGTTCCCGCTCGTGCTCGATCCCGCGCTCAAGATGGGCATCTACTTCGCGTCGGACGCGACGCCGCTGAATCTCGTCATCGACGCGCGCACGATGCGCATTCTGGACGTGATGATGGGTTACGACAGCACGCCCGGCACCGGCCTCTGGGGCATCGTCGACGGCGTGCTCAAAAGTCGCGGGCTGTGAGGGCGCGGCCGTCCTTCGGCGCGCTCGCGGCGCTGGGTCTCGCGCTCTTCGGTTGCGGAGCCCAACAAGCGAGCGCGAGCGGGCCGGCGCCGACGCAGGGCTCGGGCGCGGCGCCGGACTTCGAGCTCGCGACGCTCTCCGGCGGGCGTGAGCGGCTCTCCGATCATCGCGGCAAAGACGTCGTGCTCATCGATTTTTGGGCGACGTTTTGCGAGCCGTGCCTGCTCGCCATGCCCGAGCTCGACGCGCTCTACCGGCGCGACAGCGCGCGCGGTTTCGTCGTGTTCGGCGTCTCCATCGACGAAGCGGCCTCGGCCGCGCGCGTGCGCGGTGAAGCGTCGAAGCTCGGCGTGAGCTTTCCGATTCTGCTCGACCAGGACACGCGGGTCGTCGCCATGTACAACCCGCGCGCGACGGCGCCGTACAGCGTCCTCGTCGGCCGCGACGGCACGATCCTTCGCCGCCAAGAGGGCTACACGACCGGCGAACGCGAGAACCTCGAGCGCGCGGTCGACGCCGCGCTCGCGCGCTGAGCTCAAAAGCGCACGCTCGCGTCGAGGCGGATCCCCTCGAGACCCGGGACGACTCGGCACACGCCGCCGACGCAGCGAAGCGCCCCGCGGCGCTGACCGACGAAGAGACCGATCGACGAATCCGAGGTGGGTTTGTAGCGGACCGTGCCGTTGAAGTACGTGGTGGGCGGCCGGATGTCCGTGTCGTATTCGGCGCCGAAGGCGAAGGCCCACGCTTCGCCCACGTCGAGGCCGGTCGTGTGCTCGCCCTCCCACCACGCGGGCAGTTGCGGGCCGAGCGGTTCGTGGCGGCGCCGGTGCCAGCCGTGGAGCTCGAGCGCGAACGGCCCGCCGAGCGCCTGCACGACGTCGTAGCGGAGGTAGGCCTCGCGGTAATAGGCGCGCGTCGGGCCGTCGAGCGTCGGCTGCGGCACGGCGCTCTCGTCCACGCGCCCGCCGAGCGTGATGGTCGCGCGCGAACGCGCGTCGCCGGGGCGGAGCTCGACGCCCGCCGCGAGATCGGCCACGTCGTTCCGAAGCTCGCGAGCGGTGTCGCAGCGCTCGTTCGGCGTGAGCTCGGCGAACGTTTGCCAGTAGCCGACCCACGCGAACGCCGAGACGCCGCGGACGAGCGCGTAGTCGGCGCGGCCGCGCCCGCCCGAGACGCAGGTCGCGAAGTTGCCGAACTCGGTGTCGATGTACTGCGCTTCCGTGGTCGGCGGCGCGCTCCACGCGACTTGGGAGAACTCGCGGGCGGAGTCGATGTTCACGTTCGCGTAGAGCGGGAAGAGCCGCCGGTAGTGGCGACCTTCGATTTGCACGACGAGCGGCGAAAAATCGTAGCTGCCGGTCGCGTACACGCCGTAACCCGCCGGCATCGACAGCGCGGCGTTCGCGTAGGAGAGCTTCTGCTCGGCCACGTCGAGCGCGAGGCCGCCGCGGCCGTCGTGCGTCGCGAACGTCGCCGACTCGCTCACCGTCGCGATGTCGGCGGAGCGCACGGCGTCCGGATGGAGCGCGGCCTGGCGCACGAGCATCGAGCCCTGCGTCGCGAGCGACACCCCGCCGAGATCGGCCGTGAGCGACCCGGCGACGACGCGATCGGGCGCGTACGTGCAGGTGCGCGTGGTCGCGCAAGCGGTGCCCTGCGGCGAAAAATCGGTGCTGATCGCGCGCGGCATGCCGGCTTCCGTCACGGCGAGCCAGCCCCGCGTGACGGACGCGTCGACGCCGAGGTAGCGCCCGGTGCCTTCATCCATGCGCAGCGGATTGAGCGAGCCGCCGAGCGCCATCAAGCGCACGCGCGCGTCGCCGACGCGCATCTCGCCGCTCGCGCGCACGCCGCGCACGGTGTCGTCGCTCGAGAGCTCGTCGCGCTTGCGGACGCTCAGCACCATGCCGTGGCCGAGCTCGGCGTAGCCGTCGCCGACGGTCACGTCGTACGCGCGCTCGCTGTAGCTCGCGTAGATCTTCGCGGGGTAGATCCAGTTGATGTAGCGATTCGAGAGCTCTTGCCCGACCTCTTGCTCCTTCTGCCGGAAGTAGACCGGGAGCGGCGTCGTGCTCTCGGTCGCCGCGCGGTGTTCCGAAAGCTCGACGGCGCCGCTCGTCGGGTTCGGCGAGGTGTAAAACCAGGCGTTGTCGAGCCGGAAGCCGAAGCGAAACGCGCCGCGCGTGACCTGCGCGTGGAGGCGGTTGTACCAAACGCCCCAGTTGTCGTCGGCGACCGTCGCCGCGTCGCCGGAGGCGAAATTGCGGTTGTTCCAGGCGTAGATCACGGTCGTGGCGTCGGTGAGCTCGACGTTCACGGGCGGGCCCGGGTCCGCCGCGGGCGCGCCGGGGTCGGGCTTGTCGGCGGCCACGGCCGCGTTCGACCAGGCGAGCGTCGCGGCGAGCGCCGCCCAACGGAAGCGCATCCGCTTACTCGCCGGCCTCGCGCTTGGTGAGCTCGTCCTCGATCGTCGGCCAAATCACGCTGCTCTGATCGCCGACCCACTTGTCCATGATTTGCATCGTGCGGGCGTCGACGAGCAGATTCAGCGGAGCCGTCTCCGCCGAAGCGTAGGCGCCGAGCTGGTAGTCGGGGTCGAGCACCATCGGGAACTTCACGTCGAAGGTGTCGACCCAGAGCTTCAGATCGTCCGTGTCAGCGGGCGCGCCGGCGTTGTTCTGGAACAGGGCGCTCACGAGCGCGAGTCCGCGCGGGGCGAGATCGGCGTAGTGCTGTCCGAGCGTCGCGTGCTCGGCTTTGCACGCCGCGCACCAGAGCGCGGCGCTGTTCACGAGCAAGAGCTCGTAGTGTTTGTGCGTGGGGTCGTAGAACGCGCCGAAACCGATGTCTTCGAGCGTCGCGTCGGTGTCATCCATCGAGCCCGGCGCCGCCCAACCGCGAAAACAGGTGTTCACGACCGTGGAGCCGGGGTCCGTGCCGAAGGGCGCGCCGGGGTAGGAAGGGTTGTCGCAGCCGGCCGCGAGCGACGAGTCGCCGTTGCTCCCCAAGAGCTCGGCGGGGATTTCGGGACGGTTCGTGCCGCAACCCGCGAGCAGCGCCGCGACGGCGACGGGCGCCGCGCGCATCACAGCCGGCGCACCCCGACGGTGTAGATGATCGGGAGCGCCCCGTTCGTCAGCACGAGGTTCTCGCCTGCGTCGTCGACCGCGCCGGTGCCGATGCTCTGCCAGTCGGCGTAGGGCGCGAAGAGCTGCTCGTCGCCGGCGCCGAGCCCCTGAATCAAGAACTCGACCTCCGTCCCCGGAGCCCAACCGGCGCTGTTCGGCACGCTGAGCGCGGCGGGCGGGCAGAGCTCGGTGCCGCTCGGCTCGAGCGCGAACACGCGTTCGAGGCCCGCGCCGTGATCGAGCCCGTCCGGAATGTGCTCGGGCGGGAGCTCGACCGCGCGAAACGGCTCCGGATCGTCGAGCCCGTAGATCGTGGGGTCGACTTCGGGCGGATTCGCGTTCGCCGCCAGCGTGAGCGACACGCCGTTCGACGTGCTCGTCGTGCCCGGCGCGAGCGCCACGCCTTGGTCCGGGAACGGAGGCAGCGTGAGCACCGGGAACTTCATCCCCGGCGCGGGATCGTCCATCAAGATCGCGAGTTCGGGGTACTTCACGGCGTCGCCGAACTTGAGCGCCGGTTTGATGGCGGGCATGTCGATGCCGGGGCTCGCCGAGCCGTCGTCGACCGTGAGCTCGAGCCGGCCGCACACGTACGCGCCGCACACGTAAGTCGGCTGCCCGACGATCGGCGCGTCGCTCGGATCGTGGAGCGTGACGGACACTGGACCGACGCTGAGGAGCGGCAGCGAATCGTCGCTGTAATCGGGCTCGTCGCAGGTGAGCGCAGGGGGCGCCGTGCTCGACGAACTCGACGACGGCATGGGCGTCGTCGAAGACGTCGCCGGCGCTCCGGTCCCGTTCACCGGATCGCTCCCGCACGCGAGCAAGAAGACGCCGAAGAGCGGTGCCGCGACACCCAGGCGCTTCATCCGGCGAAAGTTAGCCCTGCGGCGCGCCGAACGCCACGCGCGCGAGGCCTGCGAATTTTACAGCCGAGGTACGCGCCGGCCCACACCGGGCGTCCTGGCCGTGAAACGCGCTGCCAAACTCAGAAGATGACGCCGAGGTACCAGCGCAGCGTCTGCGCGATCTTGATGTCGGCGGCGCTCGTCCCGAGCTGGTTTTGGATCTGCTGTTTCAGCTGGTCGGGATAGCCGAGCCCGGCCATCGGGAAGAGCACGCCGTAATCGACTTCCGTGTAGAAGCCGCCCATGACACCGGGGATGTCGTTCAGCGCGCCGTCCTTCGACTGGTAGTAGACCTTGCCGTCGAGCTCGATGCCGAGGTCTCGCTCGTGACCCGGCGCCTGCATGAACTCGCTCGCGCGCGTCCAAATCGCCGCGAGGCCGCCGCCCACGCGCTGGCCGTTCGGATCGCGCAAGAAATCATAATCGGCGCTCGGCCGGAAATAGTACGTGCCTTCCTCGCGCGTCAGGATCTGGCGGCCGAGGATCAGGTCCACCCGGTAGCTCGGGTGGAAGCGGAACGTCGAAAACGTGCGATCGCCGAGGCCCGCGCCGCCGTCCTGCAACCCTTGGAGCTGCTGGGTGTTCTCGACCGGGGCGAGTCCGTCCACGTCCTGATCGCCGGAAGCCCAACCGAACTTGAAGCCGAGGTTCAGCTTGTCTTCGACGAGCTTCTGCTCGAGCTCGGTCGCGACGCCGTACGCGTGAATCGAGTAGCCGGGATCGCCGGTGAGGATGAGCGTGTTGCTCGTCGTCGAAATGTTCGCGATCGAGCCCTGCACCGTGGCGAACTCCGCGGCGAAGCGGAACTTCTTGTATTTCAGCTCGACGAACAAATCCGGGATCCACGCGGTCGCGTCCCGCCGCACGTAGCTGCCGGGGTTGTACGCGGCCGCCACCGGGCAGCGCAGTGCTTCCGTGCTCGCGAGCGTGGTGCAGGAGCCGGCGTCGTCGTTGACGCTGCCCGTGCTGTTGATGGTCGCGGTGCGATCGTTGGCGATCGTCTGGTGGCGGTAGACGAGCTGCAGGCCGCCGTTCAGCACGACGTCGCCGCGGGTGAGCGCCTGGCGCTCGAGCTGCGGCGCCTTCTTCCGCATCACGGAGATGACGTACTGATCGACGTCGTCGAGCTGCGCGAGGTCGTACGGCTCCGGGTTCGGCAGCGCGAGCGCGTCGCTCGTGATGCCTTCGTTCGGGAAGTCGACGGCGGCGGAGAAGTACAGATCGAGCGGCTTGATCCCGCTCACGAGCTGAATGCGATCGACGGTCGACTGCGCGTCGTCGTCGTGGCCGTCGCCGGCGTTGAAGAGCATGCCGAGGCCCCAGTGGAACGGCATGCGGCCGAAGCGAATTTCACCGATGGGGAGCGCGTACTCGGCCCACACGCGCTTCACCTCGATGCTGTTCTTCGTCGAGTTCACGCCCGCCTGCGGCGGCACCATCGTGTCGTCGTAGAAGCCGAGCGGCGCGTAGCCGTTGCGCGTGCCGACCGTGTACCCGCCGTTCGTCGACGGCACGTTGTAGTAGCCCGACGGCGTCGAGCCGAGCACGATGTTGTCGAGCAGATCGATCTGCGTGTAGATGCGGAGGTTGTCCGAGATGTGGAGCTCGGGGTTCAGCCGCAGGCGCATGTCCGCGCCGATCTGCGTCTGCGAGTGACAGGGGTTTTGCGCCGTGGAGTCGCTCGTCGAAGCGCCGACGCCCGACTCGGACTCGGTGCACACGCTCGCGCCCGTCGGCTGCCCGGTGAGGTTGTTGTAGTTGACGTACGCGTCGTCGGCGGGGCGCGGCCACATCGCGAGATTGCGCGGGTCGATGCGGCCGAGCGAGAACTTGCTGTCGAGCTGCGTGCGCACGCGGTAGTAGCCGTGCATCTCGAGGATGGGCCGCGCGTGCGACCACCAGTCCTCGGCGTAGACGTGGTCGTTCTCCGTGACCTCGTCGAGCGTCTTCGGCTTCGGCCGCGTATCACCTTGATGCTGGAGCGCGGACGCGTCGCTCGCGGGCTCGGGCCAGAGCGGCAGCGGGCTCGTGGCTGGAGCGGGCGCGGACGTTGCAGGCGCGGACGTCGCGGGCGCGGGAGCCGCGGCGGGCGGCGGAGCGGGTGCCGGTTCGGTGCTCGACGGCGCGGCGCTCGGCGCGGCCGGCGCGGCGCTCGGTGCAGCGGCGGGCGCGGTTTGCGCGTGAGCGACCTCGGGCGCGCTCGCGAGCAAGGCGAGTGCGAGCGCGGACACGTACCCCGGCGTTCGGAGTGAGCGGTGAATCATCGAAGGCGACAGGGGTGGCTGCTTTGGTTCGAGGGCCGGAGCCCGGCGCGAGGCAGACGGACGTTTCGCACGCAGCGCGGAAAGCTGTCAACGCCGCTCTGATTCCTTCGATCCAGCTGGTTCTCGCGGGAGCGGTTGCGTGCTGAAAGCGTTCACCACGTCCCGCCGGAGCTCGGCGGCGCGCTCGGCTAGCGGTTCGGCCGGCGGCTCCGGTTCCGTCGGCGCGATCGCGGGCAGCTCGAGCCCCGAGATCGTCCGCGCGAGCTCGGCGAGCCGTCGCTGGGCTTGCCAGCCCGCCGTCTCCGGCAACCCGAGCGCGGCACGAAATGCTTCGCCGAGCTCGACCGCCGTGGCCGGCCGGAGCGCGGCGTCCTTCGCGAGCGCCCGCGCCATGAGCACGTCGAGCACCGGCGGCGCGCTCGCGACGAGGCTCGTCACCGGCTCGGGCGCTTCGTCGAGTTGCGCCGCGCGCACCATGAGCTCGGTCCGCTCCGGGCGATCGAACGGCGTGCGGCCGGTGAGCATTTCGTAAAAGACGATCGCGGCCGAGTAGAGGTCGGAGCGCGGATCTTGGGGATCGCCGCGCACGGCCTCGGGCGACATGTACGCGCCCGTGCCCGGCGCGACCCCGCCCGTCGCGCCCGTGTCCTCCGCGGGGATGCGCGCGATGCCGAAGTCCGTGAGCTTGATCACGCCGTCGGCGCGCGCGATGACGTTCGCGGGCTTCACGTCGCGGTGCAGGATGCCGAGCGTGTGCACCGCCGCGAGCGCGCCGAGGAGTTGCGCGAAGTAGTGCCAGGCGAGCGCGAGCGGGACGCACGGCGCGCTCGGCGACGGCCGCGTTTCCGCGCCGCGCACGACGATGCTCGAGAGCGGCTCGCCGTGCACGAGCTCCATCACGATCGCGATGTGCGTTGGGTCCTCGGTCAGCGCGAAGAAGTGCACGATGTTCGGGTGCGCGAGCCGGCGCAGGGCTTCGGCTTCGCGCCGGAACATCTTGCGCGCCCGGTCACGCCCGCGGAGGAGCGGATGCAGCACTTTGACGGCGACCGGGTGCGGCTCCGTGCCGGCGAAGCGACCCTGCGGGTCGTAGTAAAGCCACCCGCGATAGACGATGCCCATGCCGCCCTCGCCGAGCTCGTGTCCGAGCACGACGCGAGCGAAGTCCTCCACGGCGAGCTCCGAGCCGACGCCGAGCCGACGCGGCACCGGGAAGAGCGGGGCGCCGCATTGAGGACAGAACCTCGCGGCGTCTTCGACCACGCTGCGGCAGTTCGCGCACACCGCCATACACGCGAATGTAGTGGAACTCGAAGGGCGACGCGCTCACCGCCGTCTTGGCGCTCGGCGCGAGCGTTCGCGGGCGCCGCCGGTTTCAGTAAGTCGTTCGCGATGTCCCGGCCACCGGGACGGAGGCGCGAACGGAGCGCGTCGAGCGGTACGTGGAAGAGAGCGTGGACGTTGCGAAATCCCGCGAGAGTATGTGACTCTTCTCGCGATTGGTTTCGAGTCGCGAGCCCGCGCGCGCGACGACGAAGATCGAATCATCAAAGGAGAAGCGAGCCTTGGAGATCTGGCGAACTCTGGCACGGTCGTCGTCGGCGAGAGGGGTCGGCGCGTTGATCGCCGTGGTCGTGCTCGGTCACGCGTCGAGCGCCTTCGCGCAGGACGCCCTCGGCAAAGAATTCTCGGCTCAGCGCTACAGCCCCGCGCCGGGTCCTCGCAACTTCTTGAGCACGCGCGGCGCGCGCACCGACGGGGAGATGGCGTGGAGCGGCGGGCTCTCGCTGAACTACGGCTACACGCCGATCAAAGTGGAAAGCTGCGTCTCGGACACGCCGGGCTCGTGCACGAACGGCTCCGAGAAACGCCCGCTGCGCGTGATCGAGAGCTTCGCGCAAGCGGACTTCATGGGCACGCTCACGCCGGTGCCGCGCGTCCAGGTCGGTCTGCGCGTGCCCGTCGGCTTCGCCAAGGGCAACGGCGTCGATGAGTTCGCGCAGCCGGCGCCCGTGAGCAAGGTCGGCATGCCCGATCCGGAGCTCGAGGGGAAGTTTCGCATCTACGGTGAGGTGAAGGATCCGGTCGTCGCCGGCATCGCCGTGTACGCGACCGCGCCGACGGGTCATCTCACGGCGCCGCACGCGTACATGGGCGACTCCACGCCGAGCGGCGGTATTCGCGCGATTTTCGACGGCGAGGCGGGGCCGCTCTCGTTCGGTTTGAACCTCGGCGGCGGCTTCCGCGGCGAGGGACGTCTCGATCAAACCAAGGTCGGCTCCGAGCTCCGCTACTCGGGCGCCGTCGGCTTCCGGCCGAGCCCGCTCTTGCGCGTGCTGGTCGACGTGTTCGGCAACACGCGCTTCACGAGCGCCGCCGGCGAGAACGGACTCGAGGTCGACGGCGCCGTGCAGCTCACGCCGATTTCGTCTCCGCTCGCGTTCCAGGCGGGCGGCGGCTTCGGCGCTATCGACGGGCTCGGCACGCCGGAAGGTCGCGTGCTCATCGCCGCGCTCTACAGCTTCGAGCATCGCGACCGCGACAACGACGGCATCGAGGATTCGAAGGACCAGTGCCCGACCGAGCCGGAAGATCGCGACGGCTACGAGGACGCGGACGGCTGTCCCGACCCCGACAACGACCTCGACACGATTCCGGACAAGTCCGACAAGTGTCCGAACCAGGCCGAGGACGTCGACGGCTTCGAGGACGCCGACGGCTGCCCGGATCTCGACAACGACAAGGACGGCATCCCCGACACCTCCGATCGCTGCCCGAACCAGCCCGAGACCAAGAACGGCTTCGAGGATCAAGACGGCTGCCCGGACGTCCCGGATCGCGATCACGACGGCGTGCCCGACGACAAGGACAAATGCCCCGACGACCCGGAGGACACCGACGGCTTCGAGGACACCGACGGCTGCCCCGACCCCGACAACGACAAGGACGGCATTCCGGACGACAAGGACGAGTGCATCGACGAGCCGGAGAACTTCAACCACTTCGAGGACGAAGACGGCTGCCCGGACGATCCGCACCAGAAGACGCAGCACCCGAAGAAGGAGCCGAAGGGCGGCACGCCGCCGGCGCAACCCGCGCCCGGCAAGGTGCTCGAGCTGTGACGGTTCGCGTCACGCGCCGAGCGTGCGTGGTCGCGGCGCTCGGTGCGCTCGCGGCGACGCTCGGCGCCTGCGGCGGCTCGCTGGGCGGCGGCGCGCAGGCGCCGTCGAACGCCGAGCGCGTGGGCGCGCAGGCGCCGGACTTCTCGCTCGCGCCGGTCGACGGCGGCGCGCCGATCGGTCCGGCGAGCTTCACCGGCAAGGTGCTGATCGTCGACTTCTGGGCGACGTGGTGCGCGCCGTGCCGGCAGTCCTTCCCCGTCTACCAGAAGCTCGTCGATAAGTTCGACGGCAAGCTCGCCGTGATCGGCGTGAGCGTGGACGAGGGCGCGGACGGCATCGCGAAGTTCAAGAGCGACACGGGCGTGAAGTTCCCGCTCGTGTGGGACCAGGGGCAAGCCGTCGCCGGTGCGTACAAACCCGGGACCATGCCGACGTCGTTCGTGATCGATCGCTCCGGCATCGTGCACTCGATTCACGAGGGTTTTCGTAAGGGTGACGAGGCGACTCTCGAGCAAGAGATCCAATCCTTGCTCTGACGCGCGGCTCGCGAGCGTAGAAGTACCGAGCTTCACCTACCCGCGCGCACAAGCGCCGAACGTCTGCCACCGAAATGAGTTTTCGGGCGTGCGCGAGCTTGCGATACCCCTGCTCGGGACTTCAGTATCTAAGGGTGAGAAACTGTTTCGGCGCGCTCGTTCTGGCGGTCCTCCTCACGGCACGTGGCGTGAGCGCGGCGCCTCCGAGCGTGGGTGACTTGGCGGATCGCGTGCGACACTCGGACGACTTCCGCGTTCGCGTCGAGGCCGCGCTCGAGCTCGGCAAGAGCGCCGATCCGGAGGCGCTCGAGCCGCTCGTCGAGGCGATGAACGATCCGAACGCGTCGGTGCGCACCGCGGCGGCGGCCGCCCTCCAGGAGCTCGGCGATCCGGCGTGCGTGCCCGCGCTGAAGCTCCACCGCCTCGACCGTTCGGACGCGATGCGGAAACAGGTGAAGGTCACGCTCGCGACGTTCGAGGCGGCCGCCGAGGACGGCACGCGCCCGGCGCGCCTGCTCGTCAAGCTCGGGCCGATGAAGAATCAAACGCCGGTCAAGGCCGCGCGCATCGAGGCCGAGCTCGAGAGCGAGTCACGGAAGAAGCTCGACGCGTTGCCGGGGGTGCGCGTGCTCGCGCCGAGCGCCGAAGCCAGCGGGAGCGCGGAGAAGAAGCTTCCGGTCGTGATGGTGACCGGACAAATCCAGAAGCTTCAGGCGTCGCGTGACGGGACGGACATCGTTTACTCCGCGAGCGTCGAGTACATCTTGCAAACGATGCCGGACGAAAGCATCGCCGCGAAGGTTTCGGGGAGCGCCAGCGGCAGCCTCACCGCCGAGGAAGCCAAGGACGAAGCGCGCGCGGCGGAGCTCCGCCATCAGGTGCTCGGCGCCGCCATCGCGAGCGCCTTGCGCCGGGCTCCGCGGGCTCTCTTGGCCGCAGCGCGTCTTTAAATTCGATTGAACCGGACAAGGGCGGGTCGGCGGGGTAGGACTCGAAATAGTGACTGACTCCTCGCCAGTAGGCGGCGCCCCGCTCGGCACCTCGCACGCGATGCTCTGGACCGACGGCGCGGCTCGCGGCAACCCGGGCCCGGCCGGCGCCGGCGTGATGTTGAAGACGCCCGCGGGCGACGTGCTCGCGGCCGAGGGCCAATACCTCGGTCACACGACGAACAACGTCGCCGAGTACAAGGCGCTCTTGCTCGGCCTCGAGCGCGCTCTCGAGCTCGGCGTGAAGCGGCTCGAGGTGCGGGCCGATTCCGAGCTCCTGATCAAGCAGCTCAAGGGCGAATACCGCGTGAAAAACGCCGGGCTCAGGCCGCTCTACGAGCAGGCGCTCGCGCTCCTCGGCCGCTTCGAGGGGACCGAGCTCAAGCACGTCCGGCGGGAGCACAACGTCGAAGCCGACCGGCTGGCGAACGAGGGCATCGACCGCGGAAAATGAGCCGCGCCGAGCGCGCGCGGCCGCCGAAATAATGCGGGGAGGGCGAGTGTCCGCGGGCGCGCGGTGCTAAACATCGGGCCCTTCCAATGCGCCCCAGCTCCTCCGCCGACGTTCGCCGAGCGTTCCTCGAGTTCTTCAAGAACCGCGGGCACGAGGTCGTCAAAAGTTCGTCCGTCGTCCCTTCCAACGATCCGACGCTCCTCTTCGTCAACGCCGGCATGGTGCAGTTCAAGGACGTGTTCACCGGCCGCGAGCAGCGTCCGTACAAGCGCGCGACCTCGAGTCAGAAGTGCATTCGCATCAGCGGCAAGCACAACGACCTCGAAGCGGTCGGGCCGTCGCCGCGGCACCAGACGTTCTTCGAGATGCTCGGCAACTTCAGCTTCGGCGACTACTTCAAGGCCGACGCCATCGCGTTCGCGTGGGATTTTTTGACGGGCGTGCTCGAGCTCCCGAAAGAGCGGCTCGTCTGCACCTATTTCAAGGGTGAGGGCGGCGTCGCCGAGGACAGCGAGGCACGCGAGCTCTGGCGCAAGGTGACGGGCTTCGGCGACGACCGCATCCGCGGCCTCGGCATGAGCGACAACTTCTGGCAGATGGGCGACACGGGTCCGTGCGGCCCCTGCAGCGAAATCTATTACTTCAACGGCCCCACGGTCGACCTCGACGCGTTCGGTCAGGAGCAGACGCCGGAAGGGCTCGGCTGGATCGAGATCTGGAATCTCGTGTTCATGCAGTTCGAGCGGACGGTCGTGGACGGCGTCGCGCGGCTCGAGCCGTTGCCGGCGCCGAGCGTCGACACGGGCGCGGGCCTCGAGCGCTTGACGAGCGTCTGCGCCGGGCAACTCTCGAACTACGACACGGACGTGCTGCACGCCCTGGCGGAGACGGCGGCGGCGCTCGCGGGCAAGCCGTACCGCGGGACGCGCGAGGCGGACGACACGAGCCTCCGCGTCATCGCGGACCACGCGCGCACGACGGCGTTCCTGATCGCCGAGGGCGTCGTGCCCGATCGCACCGGGCGCGAGTACGTGCTCCGGCGCGTGATGCGCCGCGCGATCCGCCACGGGCACCGGCTCGGCATCGAGAAGCCGTTCTTGCACGAGGTGGCGCTCAAGGTCGTCGAGCTGATGGGCGCCGATTATCCCGAGCTCGTCGAGCGGCGCGCCCTCATCGCCTCGGTGACGCTCGCGGAAGAGGAGCGCTTCCGGCAGACGATCGAGCGCGGCTTGGGTCTGCTCGAAGAGCGCTTCGACGAGATGAAGGCGAAGGGGACGACCGTGCTCGACGGCCGCGACGCCTTCCAGCTCTACGACACGTACGGCTTTCCGCTCGATCTCACCGAGGTCATCTGCGCCGAGCGCGGCTTCACGGTCGATACGGCGAGCTACGACGCGGCGCTCGCCGAAGCGCGCGAACGCTCCGAGTTCAAGGGCGTCGATCAGGCGTCCTTACCCGTCTACGGCGAGCTGCTCGCGGCGCTGCCGCCGAGCGGCGTGC
>DATJXW010000258.1:0-6677 GCA_035499895.1 Polyangiaceae bacterium
GGGCGAGAAGGCGCCGCGGCGCACGACCGGCTTCATGTGCCACTGCGCGGACTGCGGCATGCCCTACGCCGCGGAGAGCCCGAGCTGCCCCGCGTGCGGTTCGGTGCATCGCGCCACCCAGGAAGACACGCTCACGGGCGCCCAATCGGACCGCGATTGGTCGCTCGAGCTCGCGGCCGAAGCGGTCGCGCGCGCCCTCGAAAAGCAGAGCTGGGAAGACGTGGAGCGGCTGCTCCTGCGGGCCCGGCTCCACGTCGAGCAGCGACTCGCCGACGGCGGTCGCATCGACCACCGCGCCCTCCGGGGCGTCGCCGACGCGGCCGTGGCGCTCGCCACCGCGAGCGGGGAGCTCACGTGGGTCCGCTGGGCGCTCTCCCTCTACGCGAGCCTCGGTCAAACCCCGCCGACCGGCCTGAGCCGCGGCATCTCGGGGTTTCCGCCGGCCGTCCGCGGGACGCTCGCGCCGGCCGTGCGGCAAGTGGTCGAGACCGTCAGCCTACGCGGCGGACCGAGCCCGGAGGATCGCGAGAGCTACGAGACGCTCGTGGTGCTCGCGGGCGATCGCTGATTCTGCGCGGCGCGTGCCATGAAGTTCGTCCTCCAGCTCGGCCCCCGCGAAATCGAGCTGCCGCTCGGACGCTTCATCGTCGGGCGCGCCGAAAACGCGGGCCTCTCGCTCGACGACCCGCTCGTCTCGCGGCACCACGCGGCCATCGACGTGACCGATGCCGGCGCCACGCTCGTCGATCTCGACAGCCGCAACGGCGTGCGCGTGAACGGGAAGAAGCTCAAAGGCTCGCGCCAGCTGTCGCTCGGCGACCGCGTCGCGATCGGCTCGACGGACTTCGTGTTCGCGGTGTGGCGTCCTGACCCGGCGGTCCAGACGCTCACGCAGGTACCGACGCTGCGCATGACGGCCTTCGGCCTGTTCGGCATGCTCGCGGACAAGGCGATCGCCCTCGGACGTTGGGACGAAGCCGAGCGGCTGCTCGGGCCGCAGATCGAGCACCTGCTCTCGGACGTCGAGCGGGGCAAAAAGTACGATCCCGCGAACGTCGAGCGCGCGGCCGGTTACGCGTTGCGGCTCGCCCAGGCGACCTCGAATCCGGCTTGGATGAGCGCCGTGCTCCGCTTTTACAGCGCGATGAAGCAACTTTGCCCGAGCGCCATGGTGGACGAGCTCTACGTGGCCGCGCACAAGGTCAAGCAGCCGAACGTCGCGGAGCTCCGTTCCTACATCGCCGTCGTGCGGGACACGGCGGCCGAACTCAGCCCGGCGGACCGCTTCCTCGTGAATCGCCTCGAGGGGCTCGAGCGCTCGCTCGGTTGACGCTCGGATTTGGGCTCGTGATCTTTCCTTCCAACACCGCTATCCTCGATCCGTAGTGGCGAACGAAACGAGGAGTCTGCCGGCCGGTCGCATCAAGCGGTTTTGGCTCGAACACGGCGGGCAGAACATCGAGCTCCGGCGCGGGACACTCCTCGTCGGCCGGAGCTCGGGTTGTCATCTGGTGCTCGAGGACAGCATGGTCTCGCGCCGCCACGCCGAGCTCCTCGTCACGGAGGACTCGGTCACCGTGAAGGATCTCGGGAGCGTCAACGGCATCTACGTGAACGCCCGGCGGGTGGAGGGCAGCCAGCGCATGAAAGAAGGGGACACGCTGCAGATCGGGCAGCGCGAGTTCGTCCTGCGCAGCTTCTTGCGCGAATCGATGCCGATCTCGAGCGATCGGCAAATGGTCGAAACGCTCCACGGCGAGTCGCTCGACGAGGGCAAGAGCGAAGACCAAACGCACGTCGGCGACGTCTTCGACGTGCTCGGCTCCGTCGCCGACAAGGTGCTCGCCATGGACCGGGGGGAAGAAGCCGAGCGCATCCTCTCGGGCGTGCTCCAGAGCATCCTCCGCGAGGCGAAGGAGGGGCGCGAGGTTCCGGCCGGCATCGCCGAGCGGGCGGCGGCGTATGCCGTCCGCATCGCGTGGGCCACGTCGCGCGCGAGCTGGCTCGACTACGTGATCGAGCTCTACACGCTTTCCCGCCGTGTTCTTCCGAGCAAGGTGGTCGATCAGATGTACGACGTCGTGCGCAAGGCGCGCGGCATGCACGTCGCGTCGCTCAGGGCTTACGTCGCGGTCCTCGAGGAGCATCAGGCGACGTTCGGTCCGGCCGAACGCTTCGTCCTCCAGCGGATCGCCGGGCTCGAGCGCGTGGTGCTGAGCTAGCGAGTCCGAGCGCGGCGGCCTCGGCGATGGCGGCGCGGAGCGCCGGATCCTCCACGCGCGCGAGTCGTTCTTCGATTTCGGCGGGCAGCACGGCGCGCGGCCGCACCGGCGTCGCCGCGCGCGGCGCCGTCCGCTGGGCCGCCACCGGACGCACCTGGAACCGGAGCGAGCTTGCCGCGACGCCGAGCGCCTGCACGCGCCCGAGCAGATCGGTCGTGAAGAACGAGAGCTCCTGGGCCCACGCCGCCGAGGCGACGTGCAGCGTGAGCACTCCGTTGCGGAGCCGCCCCGGCTCGGTGCGCGCGGCGATGCGGTCGCCGACCGCGCGGCGCCACGCTTCGCGATCGATCACGACTCCTCCCGCCCGCGCGCTCACGTCGCGCGCCTGCTCGAGCAGCGCGCCGATCGACGACGGCGAGCGGGAGGACGTTGGCCTCCGCGGAGGTTCCGTCAAGGATTGACGACGAACTGCTTCTCGCCGCGCTCGAAGAAGCCGACGATCTGCCGCGCCGCCGCGAGACCCGCGTTCACGTTCGCTTCTTCGGTCTGCGCGCCTTGCTTCACCGACGTGATGAAGGTGCGCTTCTCGAACTTCTCCTTCAAAACGGCCGCGGTCGCGTCGCTCGGCGCGATGTCGGAGATGTACCGGAGATCCTGGCGCTCGCCGAGCACCTCGAGGAGCTCCGCCTCGTTGATGATCTCCTTGCGCGCGGTGTTCACGACCGTGCCGCCCTTCGGCATGAGCGAGAGCAGCTTCTTGCCGATCGAGTTCTTCGTCTCGGCCGTCGCGGGCACGTGCAGCGACACGTACTGCGAGCGCTTGTAGAGCTCTTCGGCCGAACCGACCGGCTCCACGCCGGCGGCCTGGAACGCTTCCGGCTTCACGAACGGATCGAACGCGTAGACGGTCATGCCGAAGCCCTTCGCGACCGTCGCGACCGCGCGCCCGACGGCGCCGAACGCGTGCAGGCCGAGCGTCTTGCCGCGGAGCTCGCTGCCCGTCTTGCCGTCGAACTTGCCGCGGGCGAGGTACACCATCATGCCGAACGCGAGCTCGGCGACGGCGTTGGCGTTCTGGCCAGGCGTGTTCATCACGGCCACGTTCTTCGACTTCGCCGTCGCGGTGTCGATGTTGTCGTAGCCGGCGCCCGCGCGCACGACGAGCGCGAGCTTTTTCGCCGCGCCGAGCACCTCGGCGTCGATGATGTCGCTCCGCACGATCGCCGCGTCCGCGTCCGCGATCGCCTCGAGCAGCGGGCCTTTGCCCTTGTAACTCTCGAGCACGCGCGCGGTGTAACCGGCGCCTTTGATGATGGTGACGACTTCGTCACGAGCAGCGGCGGAGAACGGTTTTTCGGTGGCGAGCAGCACTGTCTTCGACACGTTGACCTCGGGGCTATGGGTGGGCCCGAGTTCCTACCGGGCAAACCTCTTCAGGGCAAGCGGCCAGCCGACCCAGCTGCCGGAAAAGCCGTCGCAACACGCGGCGATCGCGATCTTTCGCGACGAGGGCCGGAAACACGCGTTTGAGGCTTTTTGAGTCGTTGACAAAGAGGGTCCGCGCCTCGAAATTCCCGGGCGCCCTCCGGACGAGGGCAGAGCGCGGGCGCCAAGCCGCGAACAAGGAGAACCACATGGATTTCGAGGTCCCCCCGCTACCGTACGCGAAGGATGCGCTCGAGCCGGTGATGAGTCGGGAAACGTTCGACTATCACTACGAGAAGCACCACAAGACTTACATGACGAACCTCAAGGGTTTGCTCGAAGGCAAGCCCGAGGCGTCGAAGTCCCTCGTCGAGATCGTGAAGTCGAGCTCGGCCGGCGTCTTCAACAACGCCGCGCAGGTGTGGAACCACACCTTCTTCTGGGAGAGCATGAAGCCGAAGGGCGGCGGGGCGCCTCCGGCGGGCGACGTGGGCGACCTCGTGGCGGCCATGGGCGGCTGGGACAAGGTGCGCGCCGATCTGGTCGCGGCCGGCCTCGGTCGTTTCGGCTCCGGCTGGGCGTGGCTCGTCGTCGAAGGCGGCAAGGGCTCGATCATCAGCACGCCGAACGCCGAGACGCCGCTCACCACGTCGGCGGTGCCGCTCCTCACGGTCGACGTTTGGGAGCACGCCTACTACATCGACCAGCGCAACAACCGCAAAGCGTTCCTCGAGTCCTTCTGCGACAAGCTCCTCAACTGGGACTTCGTCGCGAAGAACTTGAAGGGCGCGAAGTAACGCCGGCGCGGCCCTCCGCTCGGCTGTGGTCGGTTCGAGGTGCGAGGTCCGGCAGCGGACCCGCACCTCGTTCGCTTTCGAAAGTGGCCTCGCGCCGGCTCCGCCGGCCTCGCGTCACGCCGCGCGGCCCTGCGCCACGCCGAACCGCGCGTGCGTCACGTGATTTCGCCGGTCACCGGCAAAATCGGCGCCCACACGAGTCGAGCGAGCAAGGCGTCGTCGATCATCATGCCGCGCTGGCTGAAGTGCAGGGCGTTGTCGGTGCCGTCTTCCTTCCACTGCCCGACGAAGATGATGCCGCGGCCGCGGTCGTCGTAGCCGAGCTCGACCACGGCGTTCTTGAGCCAGCGGCCGCCGCCTTCGAACTCGAGCTGCTCCGGCAGCGTGTAGAAGCCTTCGGACGGCAAGCGCTTGAGCGTGCGCGCCCACGTGGGCAGCCGCAGCGGCGTCGTGGGGTCGCCCCAAAACCAGCGATTGCGGCGGTTGTTGCCGGGTCGAACGACGAACTTGCCGCCGCCGTTCGGGAGCTCGCCGATGTACACGAGCACGCCGGCGGGGAAGGTGTCCTCGTGGCCGTTCATGGGCTGGGTCGTGCGGTAGAGGCCGTTGTCGGGAAGGTCGAGCATCGCGCTTTCTCGTTCTGAACGTTGGGGCTCCGGACAATAGCCGAACCGTCGGTCTCGACAATGGGCGAGCGGCGTCGCGACCGGATTGTCACGCTGCGCGCGCCGCACTAGCGTGAACCCCCATGGCGACCGCGAAAAAGCCGAAGAAAAGCCCCGCGCCGAAGTCACCCGCGAAAACCAAAAAAGCCGCTCCCGCGCGCAAGGTCGCGGCGAAAGCCGGGCCTGCCGCGCAGAAAGCGGCCGCGAGCGCGGGCAAGGGCTCGCTCGGCGTCGGCAGCCGCGCGCCGGGCTTCAAGCTCAACGATCAAAACGGCAAGGAGCTCACGTCCGCGTCGCTCGCCGGCTCGCCCTACGTCCTCTATTTCTACCCGAAGGACGACACGACCGGCTGCACCAAGGAAGCGTGCGGCTTTCGCGATTCGTTCCGCTCGTTCGGCAAGCTCGCGCGCGTGATCGGCGTGAGCCCCGACTCGGAAGCGAGCCACGCGCGCTTCGCCGGGAAATACGGCTTGCCCTTCACGCTGCTCGCCGATCCGGAAAAGAAGCTCGCGAACGCCTACGGCGTCTGGGTCAAGAAGCAGAACTACGGCCGCGAATACATGGGCATCGCGCGGAGCACCTTCGTCGTCGACGACAAGGGCGTGATCCGGAACGCGTGGCGCGGCGTGCGCGTCGACGGCCACGTCGAAGCCGTGCTCGACGCCGTCAAAGCGCTCTAGCGCTCAGACGTTCGGCGCCGGCGGCCACGACACGGCCGGCAGCGGGAACTGCGGCCGCGCGAAGAGGAAGCCCTGGCCGTAGTGCACGCCGGTGTCGCGCAGGGCGTCGAACTCGCTCGCCGTTTCGATGCCTTCCGCGACGACCGTCGCGTCGAGATCGCGGCAGAGCCGCACCACGTTTTCGACCAGGCGCTGCTGCCGCTTGCTCTTGTCCACGCCCACGATGAGCTCGCGATCGAGCTTCACGACTTTCGGCTCGAGATCGATGATGCGCTTCAGGTTCGAGTAGCCCGCGCCGAGGTCGTCCACCACGAGATGAACGCCGCCGCGCACGCGCACCTCGTGGAGCACGTGATGGCAGAGCTCGAAGTGCGTGAGCGGCACGGACTCGGTCACTTCGAGATACACGTCGCTGTCGTGGCAATAGATGGGGTCGTCGGGACGGACGAGCCACGCCTCTTCGAGCTCGAGCGGATGCACGTTCACGAACAGCGGAATGCCGGAAGCGAGCGGCACCGCAATCTCGCGCACCATGCGGCCGAGCCGGCCGACGCAACCCGCGCTCACCGCGCGCTCGAAGAGCACCGGCGGGCTCGCGATTTCGCGCCGCGTGCAGCGCACGAGCGCCTCGTACGCGAACAAGGCGCCGTCGTGCATGCCGACGATCGGCTGGAACACGACGCTGAGCTCGTCGGCGCGCACGAGCCCCTCGAGCGCGAGAAAGGAATCCCGGCCGGGGGGGACGAGCGGAGGGTAGGGAGCGCTACGCATGGCCGGCGGACGAGAGCTTGGAGCGCTCAGGGCACGTCTCCGAAATCAACGCTGGCTCTCACAGTGCTCCACCGTAGTTAGTAACATGCCGCTCTCCACCTCTCAAGGATTCGCCCG
>DATJXW010000259.1:0-68948 GCA_035499895.1 Polyangiaceae bacterium
ACCCGACGGCTCTGGGCACGAGCCGTACCGCTCGCGTTCGCGCTGACGGCGGTGCTCGTCCCCGTCGTGCTCTTTGCCCTCACTCGCCCTTCGGACCGAGTGCTCATGCGCTGGACGGCGCCGAGCGGCGAGCACGTTCTCGTTTACGAGGGCGAGCGGGACCTCGGCGCGTTCTTCTTCGGCGGAACGCGGCGACACTACCTTTACGTCGGACGCGACGACGAGCCGAGCGGTTACGGCTATCGCATGGCTTTCGATCTGCACCCCGAGCTCGTCGACGCGGCGCTTTCGGTCGACGCCTACGCCAAGCGCCTCGTCGTCACGTTTCGCGACGACGGGCTCGAAATCGCCGAACCGAGCGGTCACCGTGTCTTCGTTCCGAAGCGTGCCTACACGGGCGGCCGCTGACGCGCGAACCGGCCCGCTCGGTGGCACCCCGGTTTCCGCGCGAGCCTCCGTCACCACCACGCTTCGTTGCAAGCGTGCTTCGTCCGCCGTGTCACAAAGCCACGCGCACGGCCACGTCCTCGGCGGTTGCGCGGAGCGGCGTCGTCCCCTACGTTGTCGCGAACGGAGACGACCCCATATGGCGCTCACTCTCGTGCAAATCGCGCAGTTACGCGACCGTCTGCTCGCCGAACGAACCCGCTTGCGGGGCGGCTCGGTGCTCGCATCCGTGCGCGAAGTCGACTCGAACGTCGGCGACGAGATGGACGGCGCCGAGTCGAGCCTCGAACAGGCGGGCGCGATCGAGCGCTCCGAGCAGGGCCGCACTCGTCTCGTCGACGTCGAGGAAGCGCTCGCCAAAATCGAAGCGGGCACCTACGGCACGAGCGAGCTCTCGGGCGACCCCATCGACTACGGCCGTCTCGCCGCCGTGCCGTGGGCCCGCTTCACGGCGCGCGAGCAAGAAGAGCTCGAGCGAGCCGCGCGACGGTGAGCCGAGCCCGGCACTTAGACGTGTGCGCGTTGGGCGTGAAGCTCGAAGCTGCGGCAGCGGCCGCGACACCCATGCCAGAACCCCTGGCCCAACTCGGCTCAACCGGGTGAGCGGGCGAGGCTGAAACGCCTGCAAACGCGGCATTTTTCGGGCTCGCGAGGGTGCGCCCGGGACCGCACGGGCTGGTCAGCATCTTGCTTTGACCGAACGCGTGGTAAGCACGTTGTTGGTGAGAAGGCTCGTGGCAAGCGCGTTCGTGCTCGCGCTCGTGGGCTGCGGCGGCACTTCCACGAGCCACGTCGGGAACGGCACGACGAGCGGCGGCGCCGGTGCGGGGGCCGGCGGCGGATCCGGTGGAGCGGAAGTGGGCAGCGGTGGCTCGGGAGCCACACCGCTCGGAAGCGGCGCGTCAGGAGGCGCGCCGAGCGCGGGTTCGGGCGGGACGAGCTCGAGCGGCGCGGGTGGCGGTGGCGCGGGCGGTGGTGGCTGTCCCGCACCGCAGTCGACCCCGGTGGGTCGATCGAAATCAGCCGCGTGCAACGTGACCAACACGTTCGAGGACGCCGGCACTCAAGCCTGCTCGGCCGACGCTGATTGCGCGGACGCGGGCTTGTCAGGGTGGTGCCTGAACGGACAGTGCGGCGCGGATCAGTGCCTCACGGACGGTGATTGCCCGTCCGGTCAGGCGTGCGCTTGCGCGAGTGAATTCCGAGGCAACGCCTTTCACACGAACCTCTGCATCGACACCGGCTGTCGAGTGGACGCGGACTGCGGCCCGAACGGCGTGTGCTCCGAGTCCATGTCGCCCACTCCCTGCGGCAGCATCAGCGGGTTTTACTGTCACACGCCGGACGACGAGTGCAACACCGACGCCGATTGCTGCCAGTCGAGCGCGCCCGTGTGCTCGTATCAACCGGCGCTCGGACATTGGGCATGCCACGCCGTCTCGGTGTGCAACGGCTGACGACGGCGAGCGGAGCGACGATGTTCACGAGCGGGAGTCGATTCTTTCGCGCCACCTTCGGGCTCGGATGCTCGTGGGTGCTCGTGAACTGCGGCGGCTCGAGCGGCAGCGGGGCCTCGAACGCGGCTCCCGGCGCGGGGGTTTGCGGCGCCCCCTCGGCCCCGGTCAGCCGCACGCAGAGCTGTCCTGCGAACAGTTTGATGTTTCTCGGCGCGCCTGACGCCGGTGTCACGGCGTGCACGCTCGACGCCGATTGCATGGATGCCGAAGACGGACCGGGTCATTGCCTGCACGGTCAATGTGGGCTCGACGAATGTCTGACCGACGACGATTGCGGGGCGGGGCAGGCTTGCGGTTGTGGGTCCGAGTTCAGCGGCGACACGGCACACGTGAACCAGTGCGTCTCCGCGAATTGCCGGGTCGATGCGGATTGCGGTTCGAACGGCGTCTGTTCGGAATCGAAGGGCGGTTACTGCGGCGGTATCACCGGGTTTTACTGTCATACGGCGTCCGATCAGTGCCAAACCGACGCCGATTGCTGCGAAGGCGTGACCACCTGCGCGTATCAGCCCTCGCTCGGCTCTTGGCGTTGTCAACCGCCGGTACTTTGCACGGGTTGAAGCATGACGCGCCGCGTGCTCCTGGCGTTCACGTCCGCGCTCCTCGCGGCGTGCGGCAGCGCGGCGCCGCCATCGAACGAAGCCGAGCCGAGCGAACGCACGGCTTATCTCACCGACGCCTCGGCGCGACGGAGTGAGCTCGAAGCGTCGCTCGTGAATCCGTCGAACGGGTACTCGACGCTTCGCTTGGAGCACTACGCGACGGGCGCCGACGGCGATTGGGAGCGACTCGCCGAGTGGAACCCCGCGGTCGCGCCGATCGGCAGCGCGGAGCTCGGCGTGGCCGCCGCAGCGACTCTTGCCGACGACGCTTCCGCCCTGGCGCTCCCGGCCGATCCCGTTCACGCCACCGACGGCGAGCTCCTCGCGCTCGGTAAGGCGGCGTTCGAGCGTTACCCGGTGCAGCTCGCGCCTTACTTCGCCGTCGCGCTCGCGTCGGCGGACGCGGCCGGGAGCTACGGACTCTGGCTCGACGACGCGCGGGGCGTGGGCGGGCTCGTGCGCGTGCAGATGGCGGACGGCTCGACGAGCCTCGCCGTCACGTGTTCGACCTGTCACGCGTCGCCCGGCGCGAGCGGCGTCGAGGACGGCTTGCCCAACGCGTCGCTCGATCTCGGCGCCGCGCTCATCGCCTCCGGAACCGGGCTCGGCGGCGCGAGCGTCGACGCCGTGAAGGCGTGGGGCCCGGGCCGGCTCGACGTGACGACCGCGACCGGTCTCGAGCCGGTGCGCATCTCCGATCTGCGCCCGAGCCGATTTCTCACGTACCTGCAGCAGGACGCGACGCTCGCGACGCGCGACGTGACGACGCTCGCGATTCGGATCGAGACGCTCGCCATCACCTCGAGCGGCCAGGTGCTGCGACCGCCGCGCGTCGTCGCCTGGGCGCTCGCGCTCTATCTCGAAACGCTGGCCGACGCGTTGCCGGCCGAGAGCTCGGCGCGAACGGCGTCGCCGCAGGGCGCCGAGCTCTTCGACGCCCAGTGCAGCTCGTGCCATGCCGCGCCGGGTCTCACGGGGCCGCCCGTGCCGCTCGCCGTCGTCGGCACCGATCCGACGCTCGGACTCTCGACCGATCGCGGGACCGGCACCTATCGCGTGCCGTCGTTGCACGGCGTCGGGACGCGCGGCCCGTTGCTCCACGACGCGAGCGTCGCGTCCGTCGACGCGCTCTTCGATCCGGCACGACCGACGCCGGCGTTCAGCGGCCGCCTGCACGGCTCGGGCGCCGTGGCCGGCCACCCTTTCGGCCTCGACTTCACCGCGGACGAGCGCGCGGCGCTGCTCGCGTACTTGCACGCGCTCTAGCTTCCGCAAGCGCGCGACTTGCTCGCGGGCGATCCGCGCGCCATGTGTCCGAGCGAGGCGCCCGTGATCACGCACCCCGAGAAGCTCTTGTTTCCGGCCGACGGGATCACCAAGGGCGAGCTCGCGCGCTATTACGAAGCCGTCGCGGGGGCGATCTTGCCGCACCTCCGCGGCCGGCCCGTCACGCTCGAGCGCTTTCCCGCCGGGATCGAGCGGAAAGGGTTCATCCAAAAAGACGCCGGCCGCACGGCGCCGGCTTACGTCGAGCGCGTCGAGGTTCCGAAGAAGGGCGGCACGAGCACGTACGCGCTCGTGAACGACGAGCGCGCCTTGCTCTGGATGACGAACCTCAACACGATCACGCCGCACGTGTGGGTTTCGCGCGTGCCGGACCTCACTCGGCCGGACCTCTGCGTCTTCGATCTGGATCCGTCTGTGGACGACGCGGCCGCGGTGCGCGCCGCGGCGTTGCTCGTGCGCGCGCTGCTCGGCGAGCTCGACCTCGAGAGCTCGATCAAGACGAGCGGCTCGAAGGGGTTTCACCTCGTCGTGGCGCTCGACGGCACGGCGGATTCCGAGGCGGTCTGGCGGTTTTCACACGCCTTCGGCGGGCTGCTCGTCAAGCGCCACCCGGACGTGTTCACCCAGGAGTTCATCAAGGCCGATCGCGCGGGGCGCATCTTGATCGACACCGGCCGGAACGGCTTCGGCGCGACGTTCGCCGCCGCTTACGCGGTGAGGCCGCGCCCGGGCGCGCCCGTGTCGATGCCGTGCCGCTGGGACGAGCTCGAGCGCGGCGAGGTCGAGCCGCGTACCTTCACGCTCCGCAACGTGCCGGCGCGGCTCGCGGCCGAAGGCGACGCGTGGGCCGAGCTCCATGCCCGGCCCCTGTCGCTCGCCGCGGCGACGGCGCGCCTGGCGACGGAGCTCAGCGAGGAGGAGCTCCGCGCGTCGCACGCGGCTTCCGTGCGGAAACCGCGCGCGCGTAAAATCCGCTGATCAGTGCAGGTACGACTTGATCGCGCCGTACCAGGCCACGGCCATCTTCTCGTAGCCGCCCTCGTTCGGGTGGATGCCGTCGCTGCCGAGATCGGAGGCGGTGAGCGCCGAGAACATATCGACGAAGATGACGTGCTTGCCGGCGTCGGCGCGCGTCTTCACTTCGCCCGGCACCGCCGCGTTGAACGTCATGACCTGACTCGCGTCTTGCGGGAACGGGATGATGCTCGCGACCACGACGAGGGCGTTCGGCGCGTCGGCCACGATGTGGTCGATGAGCGTGCCGAGACGATCGGGCGCGCCGGTCGGCATTTGGTACATGTCGTTCGTCCCGAGGTGGACGAGCACGATGTTCGGGCTGAAGTCGGCGACCACCTTCTTCCCCGTGTACATCACGTTGTCGTTCGTCGCGGTGGACTTGCCGGTGACGAGGTCGTCGTCCTGCTGGATGGTCCAGCCGCTGTGGCCTTCGTGGTTCGGCTTCCAGTTCGACATGCCGGAGCCGAGGCCCGAGAGAACGCTCGAGCTTGGCGGGTTCGCCGTGTCGTACCCGACGAAGTTGATCACGTGGTTGTCGGTGTTCGTGTGGATGAAGAGCTTGATGCGGTAGCCGCCGCCGTAGTTGATGCCCCACGTGATCGAGTCGCCGAGCGGCAGGATTTTGCAGGGGCCCGTGCTCGGACACGGATCGAAACCGCCGCTGCTCGTGCCGCCGGAGCCCGCCATCGCGGCGCCGCCCGCACCACTGCCGGCTGCGCTGGTGCCGCCCGTCGGGGCGCCGCCCATCCCCATTCCGACCCGGCCGCCCGCCGAAGTCCCCGCGCCGCCGCCGCTGCCGGGACGACCGCCCGTCGCGAGCGAGCCGCCCGTTCCTGCCGCGGGTGCGCCTGCCATCGAGCTCCCGCCGGTGCCCGGATGACCACCCGACGTCACGGAGCCGCCCGTGCCGCCGCCGGTGCCACCCGTGCCGGTGCCGCCGCTCGACGTGGTGCCGCTCGTGCCGCCGCTGCCGCCCGTGCCGCCGGTCGTGCCGGTCGTGCCGCCCTTGCCCGCGCCGCTCATTCCGGCGACGCCTTGCGTGCCGCCGGCGCCCGGCTGGCCGGCACCGCCGCTCGATTGATCGGGCGTCGACGAACAAGCGACGACGAGTGCGAGACAGGCGCCCGCCGCCGCGACGGGTGCGCCGAGACCGCGCAAGTTTTTGACAACGGATCGAGATTGCATGTGAGGAGCTCCGCGCGTACGCGCACCACCATTGAACGCAGCGCCGGCAGCGCTGAGTAGCGGCAAAATCGCCACCTGCGCGCGTCCACGTTCGAGTGTGCGGCGAAAGTTACGGCGCGCGGAGAACGGTGAAGCGATCGCGACGGCGCGTCGGACGCCGACAATTGACTATTCTCATCCGAGTGCGCGCGCGCTTTCGTGAAGGCGTAGCGGCGCTCTCGTTCGCCGCGAGAAAGGCATCGCGTTTTGGCAAAGCTCGACGACGAACTCACGCCCGTGTCTCCGAGCGACGTGGCGGCGGCGCTCACGACGGCTTGGAGCGCGCTCTTCGGCGCGGACGCGCATCGCACGAGCATTCTCGTGTTGCTCTCGCAATGGGCGCTCGAAACGGGCCGGGGCGCGTCCATGCATTGCTACAATCTCGGCAACGTGAAGAGCGATCAAAAAGCCGGCGATTGGTGCTTTTTTCGCTGCGACGAAGTCCTGAACGGCAAGGTCGTGTGGTTCGAGCCGGACGATCCGGCCTGCTGCTTTCGCGCGTTCAAGACGCTCGCCGACGGAGCGACGGATTACCTCACGACGCTGCGACGCCGTTTCGACGTGGCGTGGCCGGCGGTCGTCGCGGGTGATCCGGCGACGTTCGTGCACCTCTTGAAGCAGGCGAAGTATTTCACCGCGGACGAGACGCAATACACGAACACGGTCGTCGCGCTCTTCAACGAGTTCAGTCGCACGTTGCCGATGACGCCGGGCGGCGGCGCGGCGTCCGGCCCCGACCTCTTCAGCGTGAAGGGGATTCAAACGGCCCTCGCGAGTCTCGGCTTCGATCCGGGTGTCGCCGACGGCACGCTCGGGCCGAACACGGCCGCGGCCGTCAAGCAGTTTCAAAGCGCGCACGGCTTGGTCGCGGACGGGCAAGTCGGCGCGTTGACGCGACAAGCGCTCGCCGCCGCGCTCGCCGCGTCCGCGTCTTGAGGCGCGTCACTGAAGCCGCGGCGGGAGCACGGGCGTGCTCGTCGGGACGGGCTGGAGGGGCGGCGGCGGCGCGATCGGCGCCTGATCGAAGGTGAGATTGTCGAAGCGGCCCATCATCGCGTACGGGTACGCCTGCGCCGTGCTCGAGGAAAACTCGACGTACGCGATGTCGTACGCGCCCGTGGCGACGCTGAGCGTCTGCCATTGCCCGAGTGGCGCCGAATAATCGTCCTCGGCGAGCTCGTTGCCGTACGCGTCGTAGGCCTTGATCCACAGCGTGCCCTGCGGCGCGACTTGCGGGGCCGAGTTCGGGTTGTGCATGCCGTAAGCGTCGATGCTGACGCTGCTCGGCGGCTTGATGAACGTCGCGCGGACGACGCCGAAGCTCGCGTCGAACTCGGGCTGCGGTACGTTCTGCGCGGCGTACTTCGCACGGACGCTGATGCCGTTGCCGCTGTGCCCGGGCGCGCGCGCGAAGACGCCGTGGTCGTAGCACGACCCTTCGCACGCGAAGCTGACGCCGCGCAGCGTGTAGACGCTCGTCACGTCTTCGCCGTCGGTCACCGCGCTGCCGAACCCGTCCGAGTCGAAGTCGATGAGCCTCGGCGGTTGTTTGACGGCGCCCGTCGTCATCTCTTCGGCGGCGGTGCCGTCGCTCGTGTCACCCTCGGGGGCGGCGCCGCAGGCGATGAGCGGGAGAGCAGCGAGAGCGGTGAGAACGGCGGGCTTGAAGCGGTTCATGCGAGGGTTCCTTGGTTTGCGCGCCGCGGGACTTCCCGCTGCGGCGACGAACCCTTTTGCAGCGCCCGTGCCGAGCGCACGGAAGGGGCATTGTTCGAAGAAACCCCGTAAATCACGGAGACGCGCGGCGGCGCTGGCGCGGTGTCCCATGGGACACCCGGCGTGGGACACTGGGACGCACCCACGAGAAAAGCCTCCCCGCAGGGAGGCCTTCTCGAACGCGACCCGCGCGTCGTGAGTCGCTCAGCCGCGAGCGCGGCGGCGGCGCGCGAAGAACGCGAGGCCCGCCACGATCAAACCCGCGAGCGGACCGTCCGCCGCTTGCTCGCCGATGCTCACCGAGCAACCGCCCTTGTCCGGCGGCGGCTCGGAGCTCGTGCCCGAAGTGCCCGGCGCGCCGCTCGTCGAAGTGCTGCCGCCCTTGTTCCCGTTCGCCGAGCCGGCCGTCGAGGTCGAGCCACCCGCACCCGTCGTGCCGCCGGTCGTCCCGGTCGTGCCGCCCGTCGTCGTCATCGACGTGCCGCCGGTGCCGCCGGTCGTTCCCGTGGTGCCGCCCGTGGTTCCGGTGGTGCCGCCCGTGGTTCCGACGGTGCCGCCGGTGCCGCCCGTGGTTCCGGTGGTGCCACCGGTCGTTCCCGTGGTGCCGCCCGTACCGGGCGCGCCGCCCGCGGACATGCCGGTACCGCCGGTGCCCGGCGCGCCGCCCGCGTTCGAGCGACCACCGCCCGCCATCGTGCCGCCCGTGCCCGGCGCGCCGCCGCTGCTCGACGCGCCACCGGTGCCCGACATGCCGCCGCCGCCGCTCACCGAGCCGCTGCAGATGCCGGTCGCCGTGTCGAGGCCGAGGAAGCGCACCACGTCGCCGTAGACCGGAGGCATCACGGTCTCGATGTCGTGCTTCTGGCTCGTCGGACCGAGGTTCGTCTCCATGCGGATGTTGCCGGACTTGTCCTTGTAGACGGTGCGCGTCCACCCGCTCCACGTCGTCGTGGCCATGGTGCCTTTGTCGAGGCCGGCGAGCGTCTGCCACTGCGCGACCACGGCGGGGAGCCAGCCGTTGAAGTTGTATTGGTCACCGCCGCCGACCCATTGTTGCGAACAGCCGTATTGGCCGCTCCATTGGAAGGCGCTCGTCGCTTGCATGGCCCAGTACGATCCGTCCGTGCTCGGCGGCGACGAGCCGCACTTCGTGCACGAGGTGTCACCCGCGGGCCAACCGCCCGCAGGGAAGCCCGGCATCGCCGAGCCACCGGCGAACACGTCCGGATAAATCGCGAGCAGCGTGTTCGTCATGCAGCCGCCCGACGACATGCCGGCCGCGAACACGCGCGTCTTGTCCGCGTTCTTGTTCGTGAGGAGGTACTGCACCATCGTCACGATGGCCGCGGGGTCGCCGCTCCGCTTCGCGCTCGAATCGAAGCAGTTCTTTCCGGCGTCGGGAGCGATGATGTAGAAGCCCTGCTTGTCGGCGTACTGATCGAACCAGCCGTGCACCGTCGAGGAGTGCCCGCTGCACATGTGGATCGCGACGAGGATCGCCGGCGACGCCGCCGGCGTGGTCGGCGTGTAGAGGTCGCCCTTCAGCGTGGCGCCGAACGCGTAGCTGTTCGACCAGCTCCCAGCGTGCGCCGCCGCGCTGAACAAGAGTCCGGCGTTGAGCGTCAGAAGGGCGGCGACGTGATTTCGGAGTCGAATCATGTTTGGGTCTCCACGCTAAGAGCGTGCCGCATCTTGGCGGCAGCTGTTCGCGCCGGTCGTCTCATAACTGGAGCAATTCGCGCAAATCCGCGCGCTCGCCCGGCGAGTGAACGACGAGCTTAGCCCGACTCGATGCATGCGGCCCGGAGCGGCCCCGACCGGCGAGTGGTTACGGCGGCTACAGGGGCGCGCCTTCTTGCAGCCATGGGCGAGATCACGCAGCTTGACTGCAAATTGCGTCGCGCTCCGCGTTGCGTCGGCGGTCGGCACGAGTTGCGAAACTAATTTGTCGCGCCGCACCGTCAGCCGCGAGCGCGCGCGGGGCGAGAAGGCGCGCTCGCGTGCGAGCGAGGCTACACTTTGCGGTCGATGAAGGTGGTCCTGGGGCTCGTCGCGTGCGCGCTCCTCGCTTGTGGGCGCTCCGAGCTCGAGCTCGACCCAGCGCCCGCGTCGGCGAGCGGGGGGCAAACGTCGCTCGGCGGCGGACCCGCAGCGGCGAACGGCGGCCTCACGTCGCTCGGCGGAGGACAGGACGCGGGTGCCGGCGCGGCCGCGCAAGGAGGCGCATCGAGCTCGGTCGGTCTCGACGAGGGAGCGCTCGCCGCCGCGCGCTGCTCCGCGTTCGCGCTGCCGCCCGAGGCCGCGTACGTGACCGAGGCGCAGGGCTTCCCCATTTTCGGCGCGTGCGGGCACCTCACGTTCTTGACGAGCGGTTCGACGCCCGTGTGGGGGCCCGACCTCCGAGAGATCCTCGCTTCGGCGCGCTTGCCTTCCTTCAGCCCCGAAGGGACGCGCGTCATCTTCGTGCCCGCGGCGCCGGAGGACGATCGCGTGCGCAGGCTCGACCTCTTGACGATGCAGACGTTCGACACGCCCGTCGCGAGCACGGCTTACACGAGCCAGCTCGACTTCGGGCTCTTCCTCGACTTCGCCGGTGACGTCGAAAGCTGGATCTGTAGCGCGGGAGATCTGCGGATCTACGCCGATCGGGTCGCGGGCGAGCAGCCGGTGTTCGAGACGAGCGTGCCGTCGTGCTCGCTCGAACCGGCGGGCGCCACTCTGGTTTGGGCGGCCGATTCCAAGATCGACGCGGTGGACCTGCGCGGACGCCGCCTGCTCTCCGAGGCATTGCCGCCGTACGCCGGCAGCAGCTCCGGCGGACTCGCGCTCACTCTCGACGGCTACGCCGCGGCCCGGACGACGGCCGACGTGTTCGCGAACGGCCCTCTCTATTCACTCCGCGACGGCGGTTTGCTCGCGAACGCTTGGGAGCAAGTGCCGATCCCGGGCACGGTGAACAACGCGGCCAATCGGCTCGACCCCGAAGAGCTCGCGTTGCTCGTCGACGACGGCAATCGGGTTCTCTCCTGGCCGGGCTTTCGCGGCCTCTACGTCTTTCGCGACAAGCGGCGCGCGTTCGCGTTTCGAGCGACCGAGTCGGGAACGGCCGAGCTCGTCTACCTCGATCTCGCGAGCGGCGCGACGACGCCGATCGCCGAGTACTCGGGTCACAGGCTCGATCCGGATTACTACCCGCCGACCTTCGGGATCTCGCCCGCGGAGCGAGCGGCGTATTTCGTGCTCGAGCCGAACGTCGACCCTTCGAACCCGAACGCCGCGCGCTCGGGCCTCGTGCGTTGGCTCGACGGCGACGTGGCGACGCTCGGCGACACCGTCCCCGCCGTTTCCGTGACGCCCGCGGTCGCCGACGAGGGCACCGCCGTCTTCATGAATCTGGGCGAAAGCACGCGCCTGCGGCCGGGCGCGCCGACGCTGACGGTGACGAGCTTGCTCGGCTTGAACGTGAGCGACGACGGCAGCGTCGATCTCTATCCGGCGCTGATGCAAAACTCGACGCTCGACGCGCTCGTCGCGATGAATCTCGACGACCTCACGGCGCGCACCCTGGTCGCGGATCTGTCGACTTTCACGACGGCGACCGACTTCTTTCACCAGCGCTACGCGATCCTGCTCGGGACGAACGGCGAGTCGACGCCGCACGCGCTCTGGGCCGGCAGCTTTCCGGTTCCGTCCGTGCATCCGAAGTGACCGCGACGGATTCGATCTTTCCCGGCTGCAAAGTTCCTCGCGAGTGCGTGATCGTCTCCTACGTCTGACCACACGGATCGAAACGGCTGCCGAGTAACCCAGGCATGTTAGAGTAGAGAGACTCGAACGCTGACGCGATCCCTCGACGGACGCGCGGGAATTCACGATGACGGTGCGTCTCTTACGTCGTTCTCATTGGTCGCTCGTTCTCTGTCTCGGTTCGGTGGGCGCGGTGAGCGTCGCTGCATGCTCGTCCACGGTGACGGGCGGCGGCGCCGGCGCGACCGGCGGACAAGCCGTCGGCAGCGGCGGCACGCTGACCGGTAGCGGCGGCTCGCCGGGTTCCGGTGGCTCGAGCACGGGCGGCTCCACTCAACCGGGGAGCGGCGGCAGCGGCGGGACGACGAGCGGCACGGGTGGAACCGGTGCCAATCCCGGCTCCGGCGGCAGCGGCGCGACGGGTGGAGACGGCAGCGGCGGCACCGGCGCAGCGCAGGCGGGCAGCGGCGGCACGGGCGCCGGGGCGACGGCGGGCATGGCGGGCCGCGCCGGTCGCGGCATGGCGGGCAGCACCGGCTCGGGCGGTTCGGGTGCCGGCGGGATGAGCATGGGCGCTTCGGGTACCGGCGGCAGCGTGAGCGGCGGTGCCGGTGCCGCGCCGGTGGGCACGATGACGACCCCCGGCATGGGCTGCACACCGCCCTCCGCGTACAACAATCTCTTCGTCAGCGTCTCCGGGCACACGCAGGCCGACAGTGATTCGAAGGTCGCCGCCGCGTGGTCGTCGCTCTTCGACCCCACGGGTAAGGGCACCATCTTCTACAACGGACCCGGGAGCGACGAGTCCTACGTCGAGGACACGTACAACAACGACGTGCGCACCGAGGGCATGTCGTACGGCATGATGATCGCCGTTCAGCTCGATCACCAGACCGAGTTCGATCGCTTGTGGGCGTTCGTGAAGGCGCACATGGCGCAAGGCACCACCGGGCAAATCGCGTGGCACACGTCGACGTCCGGCTCGAAGCTCGCGACGGGCGGCGCGCCCGACGGCGACGAATACTTCGCGGCCGCGCTCGTGTTCGCGCACACGCGTTGGGGCGACACCTCGGGCAAGTACAACTACGGGACCGAAGCGCAGTGGGTGCTCGATCTGATCCGCACGCAGGACTTCGACAAGAACAGCCACATCGTCGAGTTCTACGTCAACGCGGGCCACACGGACGGTTCCTACGTCTTGCCGGCGTTCTATCAGACGTGGGCGTGCTTCGACACGGCCAACGCCGACTTCTGGAACGCGGCGGTGACGGCGGGCCGCACCTTCTTCCACAACGCCATCGACTCGAACGGCGTCATCGGCGATCAGTCGTCGTACACCGGACAGACGGTGCAGGGCCCCGGCGCCGACACCATCCGTTGCGTGGCCAACATCATGATGGACCACAACTTCTTCGACGCCGATTCGTGGCAGACGGACACGTACGCCACGAAATACGGCGCGTACGAGCAGACTCACGCGAGCGGCGTCGCGCAGCAATCGTGCAACTCGCTGCTCGGGTTCGGTTTGCCCGCGTCGAGCGGCAAGGCGTTCGTCGATAAGCTCTGGTCGACGAACCCGCCGAGCCACGACTACTGGAACGGCGTGCTCTACATGCTCGCGATGGTGCACGTGAGCGGCAACTTCCAGCTCTGGTACTGAGCTCGGCCGCGCCGGTCCGGGCGCGCCGAGCGCCGTCGGCGAAGCGGGTACGGCGATTGCATCGCCCCGCCTCGTGCAGACCGTGCGCGACGCAGTGATGGAGTGCCCTGGGTGCGGCGCGCTGCAAACACTCGCGGAAATCGAGCCGCCGGTCCAGCTGAGCTGCGGGCGCTGCGGCGCGACCTTGCGGCAGGCGCGGCGCCGCAGCGTGCTCTTTTGCGCCACCGCCGCGGCAACCGGCCTCGCCCTTTTCGGCCTCGCGTTCCTGTTTCCGACGGCCCGGGTCTGGATGCGGGGCGGCCGCTTGGCGGTGAGCTACCTCGTGACCGGCCCCGAGAGTTTACGGGGAGCGGGCGCGTGGGAGCTCGCGCTCGCCGTGAGCGTGACGCTGTTCGCGTGGCCGCTCTTCAAGTTCGTGTCCGTGCTGGCGATGGCCGTTTCGGTGTCGCTCGGCCGAACACCGCGCCCGCTCAAGGCGGCTTTCGCGTTCGTCACGCAAAACGCCGAGTGGGCGATGATCGACGTGTTCCTGCTCGGCGCGCTCATCGCGCTCTTCCGGCTGCAGGCGTGGATGCGCGTGACGTACGGGCCCGCGCTCTTCGCGCTCGGCGGCGCCGCGCTCTGCTCGCTCGCGATCGACGCCGCGCTCGATCGAGCCGCGTTCTGGCGTTCCGTGGCGCTCGCGGAGCGTCCGCGCGAGTCCGCCGCGGACGCGAGCGACATCGGCTGCGAGTCGTGCGGTCTCGTCTCGCGCGCGCTCGACGGCGAACGCTGCCCGCGCTGTGAACGCGCGCTCCACACGCGCAAGCGCGCGAGCGTCGGCCGCACCTGGGCGCTGACCCTCACGGCGGCCCTCCTCGCGATCCCCGCGAACGTCTTGCCCGTGCTCACGATCACGAAGCTCGGCCGCGGCGGCCCGAGCACGATCCTCGGCGGCACCTTCGAGCTCGCCCGTGCGGGGATCTGGGGACTCGCGGTCGTCGTCTTCGTCGCGAGCGTGCTCGTGCCCGTCGTCAAAGTGGCGGGCCTTTCGCTGTTGCTCGTCTCGACGGCGCGCCGCTCGAGCGCGCACCTCCCGCTCCGTACCCGCGCGTACCGGCTGATCGCGCTCATCGGCCGCTGGTCGATGGTCGACATTTTCGCGACGATGACGCTCGTCGCGATTGCCCGCTTCGGCTGGCTCGGGAACGTGATGCCCGAACCGGGCGCGATCGCGTTCTGTGGCGTGGTCGTGCTCACCATGCTCGCCTCCGACGCCTTCGATCCACGGCTGATGTGGGACGCCGCGGGCATGAACGCGCGGCAGGCCGCGCTCGGGAGCCGCTCGTCGTGAACGCGCCGGCGCGTCGTGAGCCGCAAGGCGAGTTGCCCGCCGCGGAGGTGCGCCGTCACGTCGGCTTCTCGTGGATTTGGCTGTTGCCGCTCGCCGCGCTCGGTTTGGTCGGCTATCTCCTCTACTCGCTCGTCGCCGAGCGCGGGCCCACCATCTCGATCAGTTTCGAGACGGCCGACGGACTCGAAGCCGGTCAAACGCCCGTCAAATACCGGGCCGTCACGCTCGGCGTCGTCGAGCAAATCCAGCTCACGGACGGCTTCTCGCGCGTCGTCGCGAAGGTGCGCATGGACGCGCAAGCGGCGCCGCTCCTCACCGAACACGCTCGCTTCTGGGTCGTGCGACCGCGCCTCACGGGCGGGCTGAGCTCGCTGCAGAGCGGTCTCGAGACGCTCGTCTCGGGCGCGTACGTGGCGATCGATCCGGGCCCGCGCGACGGAAGCAAGCGCAAGACCGCGTTCAAGGGTCTCGAAAAGCCGCCGAGCACGCGTTCCGACGAGCCGGGCCACGTCTATTACCTTTCGAGCAAGACGCTCGGCGGTTTGGGGGAGGGCTCGCCGATCCGCTACCACGAAGTGAGCGCGGGCGAGCTCTTGAGTTACGAGCTCGATCCGAACAGCGGCGAATTCTCGTTGCGCATCTTCGTGCGCGCGCCGTACGACGCCCACGTCGTCGCCGGCACGCGCTTTTGGAACGACTCGGGGCTTCGCGTCGATAACGGCGCGCAGGGCCTGAAAGTCGAGGTCGACTCGGTCGAATCGCTCATCGCGGGCGGCATCTCGTTCGCGAGCCCGACCGCCGCGGCCCCCGCGAGCCCCGCCGAGAGCCATTTTCTGCTGTTTCCGAGTCGCGAGCAGGCTGAAGTCGGCTTCTACGGTCCGGGTCTCGCGTGCGCGACCTACTACCAAAGTCCGGTGAACGGACTCGACGTGGGCTCCTCCGTCACGCTCTTCGGGGAGCGCGTCGGTTCGGTGACGAGCGTCGAGGTGAAGCGCATCCCGTCGGGTGAGCTCGGAGTGCGCGTCGGCTACCTTCTCGAGCCGGGCCGCGCCGTCGGCGACACCGAGCGCGGCGCGCTCACCTCGGACGGTCTCCGCGCTCTCGTCGGCGATCGCATGCGCGTCGTGCTCCAGTCGAGCAGCGTGCTCTTGACGAAGAAGGAGCTCGCGCTCGAGTACTCGCCGGGCTCGGCGCCGGCCGACGTCGGCGTGGAGGGGGACACTCTCGTCTTGCCGGGTGAAGCGCGTGATCTCGGGCGCCTCACCTCGACGCTCGGCGACATCGCCGCCAAGATCGACGCGATCCCGTTCGAGGCGCTCGGCGAGCACGCCAACCACGCGCTCGCGTCGCTCGATCACGCGGTCGGCGGCCCGGAGCTCGAGCGCACCCTCAAATCGGCGGACGAAGCGCTGCGCCAGGTGGGCGAGCTCGCTCGCGACGCGAAGAGCGATCTCGGGCCCGCTCTCGGGCGCTTGCCCGCGATTTCGGCCAAGCTCGAGCGGGCGGCCGACGAGGTCCAGACCACGTTCGGTCCCGCCGGCTACGGCTCCGATTCGAGCGCGCAGCGCGATCTGGCTCGCACCCTCGACGAGGTGGCGGGCGCCGCGCGCAGCGTGCGTCTCTTCGCCGATTTCCTGAACCGGCACCCCGAGGCGCTCATCAGCGGCAGGCGGGGAGACGAACCGTGACGCCGCGCGCTGTCGTACTCGGCGCGGTGCTGCTGGCGGCCGGCTGCGCCCACTCGCCGGAGCCCTTGTTTTACGCACTCTCCACGCACGTGGGCGCGGCGCATCCGACTCGGGCGCTCGTGGTCGAGCTCCGGCGCCCGAGCTTACCCGCCTACCTCGACCGCCAGCACATCGTCCGCCGCGCGACGGCCGAGCGCCTCGATCTCGGCGGTGATCAGCGTTGGGCTGGGCCGCTCGACGAGCTCACGAGCAACGTGCTCGTCGAGGATCTCTCCGCGCGGCTGCCGAGCTGCTTCGTCATCAGGGAGGGCCGCGGCGTCACGGCGACGCCCGACGTCCGCGTCGAGCTCGAGATTTCGCGCTTCGAGCGTGACGAATACGGGCGCATCGTGCTCGACGCGCTCGTCGCGGTGCAAGCGCGCGCGGCGACGTCGGCACCGCTCTTTCGACACGAGCACTTCGCGTCCGCGCCGGCCGCCGGCGACGTCGAGAGCGCCGTCGCCGGCATGAGCGCGACCCTCGGCGCGCTCGCCGACGCCATTGCGACGATCGTCGCGGGCGTTGAAGCCGTCACCGGCGAGCGTTCGGATCGATCGTGAACTTTGCGGAGCAGCTTCGCTCGAGGCCCGAAGATTCGCGAGACGGCGCTCTTGAAAGGCCGCACCGCGCGCGACATATTTCACGGCATGGTGGCAGGTTCGTGGGATTCGGTCGCTAGACTCGCGAGCTTCTGGTGGGTTGCGCTCGCGGTCGCGTGCGCGGGGCGCTCGATCACGGAAACGAGCGACGCCGGCAACGGCGGGTTCGGCGGAACGAGCGTGTCCGCTGGTGGCAGCGGCGCGAAAAGCACGACGGGCGGCACGCTCGGCGCCGTCGGCGGTGTCTCCATCGGCGCACCTGACGGTGGCGGCACGGGTGGCGTGGGCGGCGTGGGCGGTGACGGCGGCGGGACACGCCCCATTCTTTCCGGGGGCGGCGCGAGCGGCGACGCGGGCGACACGAACGAGGTCGGCGGCATGAGCGGCAAAGCGGGCGACACGAACGAGGTCGGCGGCGTGAGCGGCAAAGCGGGCGGAGGCGGCGTGGCCGGCACGCTCATGAGCAGTGGTGGCGACGCGGGAGCGGCCACGAACGCATATCCGTGTCTCGGTGGTGTCCGTACGCGACCGGCGTCGTGCTGTGTCAGGACGGGTTCATTCATCGCGTCGCTGCGGCGGCCTGCTCACTGCCGCCGCGCGACGGGGCTGCGGGGGGCGGTGGGGTGTCGGGCGAAGCCGGCGCGAGCGGAAGCGGACCCCCTAAAGGTTGCGCCACGGACGCCGATTGCGGCGAGTCCGACTATTGCGTCGAGGCGACGACCTTCTTTTGCGGGGAAGATCGGTTTTGCGCCCACCCGTGCCAGACGGACGCGGACTGCGGCGTCCAGGGTCTTTGCTTTTGCGCGAACACCGTCAAGGCGACAGGGTCCGTCGTTGCGCTCGGTACCTGCGTGTCCGCGAACTGCAAGACCGACGCTGACTGCGGCGCCGATTACCTGTGCCGCGCCGAGGGCGAGCTCAACGACTGCAGCGGGCTGGTCGGCGGCTTCAATTGCCAGAACGCCGACGACCAATGCGGCAGCCAGAGCGACTGCGACGGCGACGCCGTCTGCAAATACCAGGACGAAGAGTACCAGTGCGTCTACTAGCGTGTGCCGCGAGCGTCGCTCGACCCGACCGAACCCCTGATTACCGGCGCAGGGCCTCGGGGGTGGGAGTTCCCGCCGGCTGGGGCGGCCGCGAGCCCCTTCCCTCCGTGGAGCCGAATTCGGGCTGGCTCGCGTCGTCGGGGCGCTTGATCGAGAGGGTCGCCATCAGATTGTAAACGTGCGCGCGCGTGAGCTCGAGTGAGCGTGCCGCGGCCGCGACGTTCCAGTCGGCGGCCGCGAGGGCCGTGTGAACCAACTTGCGCTGGAAGTCGCGCGTCGCCTCCTGGAAGGTCGGCCTTTCAGAACCCGGTTGCGTGTCTCCGCCGGTCAGCGCCGCTGGGAACAGGTGACGCCGCTCGACGTAGGGCGAGCCCTCGCCGTACGCCCGGATGACGGCCGCCTCGACGGCATTCTTGAGCTCGCGGACGTTGCCGGGCCATTCCGCGTATTGCGCCGCGAGCAGGGCGCCACCGGACAGTTCACCCGGCGGCAACCCCAAATTCTCGAACGTCAATTTGCAAAATCGTTGAGCGATGAGCGGGATATCCCCCGACCTTTCGGCAAGTGAGGGTGCTCGCAACGGGAAGACGTTGAGTCGATAGTAGAGATCGTCGCGGAATCGGCGGGCCGCGACTGCGGCGGCCAGATCGGCGTTCGTGGCCGAGATGATACGGACGTTGGCCTTGCGCGGCTTCGTCTCACCGAGCGGGTAGTAAATACCCGACTGCAGGAATTGGAGCAGTTTGGCTTGAGCTACGAGAGGCAGCTCGGTGACCTCGTCGAAGAACAAGGTTCCACCTTCCGCGGCGGCGAGCTTGCCTTCGCTCCGTCGATGCGCGGTCGAGTGCGCACCGGCAGCTGCGCCGAACAATTCGCTCTCGACCAAGCTTTCCTGCAGCGTTGCGCAATTGAGCTCGACGAAAGGTCCAGCGGCGCGGGGACTATTGTCGTGGATGGCTCGCGCGAGCTGGGTCTTTCCCGTCCCGGGTGCGCCCGTCAGGAGCACGGCGACTTGCAGCGGAGCGACGAGCGCGATCTGTCCCAAGAGGGCCGCGAGGATTGGACTCTTGCCGACGATCCCCTGGAAGTTGCGGCCTTTGCGGACTGCCGCCGTGGGGTCGTCTTGCTCCAGACGGCGTTGTTTCCAAAGTAGCCTGTCGGCGAAAGTCGCCAGGTGTCGCGCGAAGAGTTCGGCGCGCCGCGCGTCCTCGGGCGAGAAAGGGCCCGGCTCAGCTCGGTCCTGCAGGTAGATGACCCCGACCACCGGGGAGCGGCCGATGGGGGCGCAGAGAACCGCCTCCAATCCGTGAGCGCGGACGCTCCCGCTGTCGTGAAAGCGTGGGTCGAGTCGTGCCGAGGCCGTGACCACGGTCTCCCCGGTCTCGAGCGCTTCGGCGATGATGCTCCTCGACAAGCCGTCGGAAGAGAAGGCATCGGCTTCGAGTCCCCGCAGCATGGAGAACGTCGGACTGTCGCTCGGGCGGGAGCCGTCGTGCAGCTCGATGTAGCCGCGACGCGCGCCGGCGCTCTCGATGAAAAGCGAGAGCGCTTTGTCGAGAAAGCTTTCCGGCGCGTCCTCGTGCCCGAGCTCTAGGAGCTGGAGGTAGAGGTCGCGTTCGCGCGCAACCTGAGCTCCTGGATCCTGCATCACGCGGAGCCTAAGCGAAAGCCACGTGGGCGAGAAGGGTCGTCGGCCGCAAAGCCGGCTTGGCGCGAGCAGCGCGTTCTCCGGGCGGTGACCACTCAGGTTTGCGCTCGCACTCGGATGTCCACGTTCGTTGACAAGCCGTGGTGCGGCGGCGCGCCGTTCCCGGCCTTTTTGGGCATCGCAGTCTGACGCGCATCGGCACGCTCGTTGCTCATGACAGGCTCGAAATGACACAGCCGCGCGCGTCAACGCACGACCACCGGACTGCTCGAAAGGAGCTGCCCGGCGTGAGTGCTTCGAGCACCGCCGTCCAGCCCTTCGAGGTCGCGCGCCCAACCAAGATGAGGCTCGAGCGCTCGCTCGCAGTCCGGCGGCGAAACCTCGTTCTTCCGATCGTCAGGCTCGAGCCCGCCGTCAGCGCGGGCTCGACCGCAGCCGAGTCCCCCGAAACAACCTGACCCTTTCGGCTCCCGTCGAGCCGGAATCCCTCAAGCGCCGAGCTGCGCCTTGTCGCAGCGAAGGAACGTCCATGCATTCGATTGAAGCTTCGGCATCGAGTCCTCTCGCCAGTTTTTGGCACGATCTCACGAGCGGCAAATGTGTCGTCTTGGAAACGTTCTGCACCGCCGAGCGCTGCTTTGCGACCTTCAAGCGGGTCGCCGGCGAGGGACTCGGGCCGGCGGCGCTCAACGCGGCGATACTGCGGCGCGTGTTGGCCGGGGAGCGACAGAAGGTGGCCGCGGTCGAACTCAGGCGCGCGCCGTCGACCATTTCCGTCTATTGCCGGAGCTGCCTCGAGTACATGGGCGTTCGGGACTCGGCTTCCCGCGCACCCCTGCTGCTCATGTTGGCTGCCCACGCCTCGCTCGGCGCCGAGCTCGGAGCGGTTCGCTCCTTTTCTAACGATTCCGGCGAGGTGCTGAGCGCCGAACGTCCCGACAACGACCTCCCGAGCTGCCTTTCGGCTGCCGAGAAGTGCGTCGTGCGCATGATGGTGGAAGGTGGATCGCACGTGAATATGGCGGAACAGCGCGCTTGCTCGCACAGGACGGTAGCCAACCAGTTGGCGGCGGTTTTTCGGAAACTCCACGTCTCGGGGCGCGGCGAGCTCGTGGCCTCCTTGGTGCGGCGACGCTCGGAGGCTCTCGTGCGTCAGCGGGCGACGCCGGTCGAACCCCTGCGAATCATGGCCGGCGGCTGAAGGAAGCCGTTCAGCGACTCGCGAGCGTCAACAAAAAGCTCTAGATTCCGGGCGATGGCCGCCCGAGGTGTTCAGGAGCACCAAGCCCCCGTCGAAGCCAGCGGTGCTGCTTCGGGGTCCCGGGTCATTCAAGGGGGGAGCCCGCCCAACTTACCCAAGCGCTTCAGCGTCGCAACGGAGCTCGGGCGCGGTGCCAACGGGGTCGTGTTCCGCGTGACCGACGCGGAGTTGGGTACCGAGGCCGCGCTGAAGACCTTTCATTCACTCGCCGCCGACGAGATCTTTTACCTGAAGCGCGAGTTTCGGGCGCTCGCGGACATCAAACACGCGAACCTCGTCGATCTCTACGAGCTCTTTGCGAGCCCGGAGCTGACCTTTTTCACGATGGAGCTCGTACCGGGGAGCCACATCTTGAAAGCCTTGGCGCCGGAGTCGACCGAGGCGCGTGACTTTCGATTGCTTCGCGAAGTCTTCTCGCAGCTCGCGCTCGGGCTGATCGCGCTGCATCGAGCCGGCCGCCTCCATCGGGACGTGAAGCCGAGCAACGTGCTCGTGACGCCGACCGGGCGCGTCGTGTTGCTCGATTTCGGCTTGGTCGCGCCGACGAATCCCCAGCGGGCCTGGGTCGGAGAGCTCACCGGCATGGTGGGCACCCTCGCTTACATGGCGCCGGAACAGGCCTATGGCACCCCGTCGTCCCCCGCGGGCGATTGGTACTCGTTCGGCGCCGTGCTTTGCGAGGCTCTCGTGGGGCGGCCTCCACTCGACCCGCACTCGAAGAGCTTTTTCCGAAAGCGTGCGGAGGACCAGCTCGACGCGCTGCTCGGCCCGGAGCTTCCGGCGGACCTCTGCGAGCTCGTGCGAGGCTGCCTCGCGTACGCTCCGGAACGGCGATTGTCGGGGGAGTCGGTCCTCGAGAAGCTCGGTTTCCGATCGCCGACCGGAGTCCCCGTCGGTAACGAGATGGACCAGGCCGCCTCGATTCCATTTGCGGGTCGTCGCGGCGAGCTGGCTCGGTTGGATGCGGCCCTCGAGCGCGTCCGGCGCAGCCGGCAGATCGAGCTCGAATACGTGTCCGGCCCGTCCGGCGTCGGCAAGACGGAGCTCATCCGCCATTTTTTGCAGACCGCCGCCGAAAAGGGGTCGGTGCTTAGTTTTCGAGGCCGCTGTCACCCGCGCGAAAATCTGGCTCACAACGCGCTCGACGGCATCGTCGACGATCTGAGTCAATTCCTCGCGCTCCGTTCGCCGGCAGGTCTAGGCGCTCCGCTGCGGGTGCTCGAACGGCAATTCCCGGTGCTGCGGCGCCTGCCGCTCGAGGACGAGCGCACCTCCCTGCCCGACGACGATCCCGGCGCCGGCAACGAATCGGCCGCGCGTGCTTCGGCGCGCGCGCTCCTCACCATTTTCGCCCGTCTCTCGCGTCAGCAACCGCTCATCATTTGGGTCGACGACGTGCATTGGGGCGACGCCGACAGCGGCGCCGTGTTGAGACAACTGATGATGCCGGGCGCCGAGACGGCCGCCGTGCTGCTCATCTTGTCGTTTCGTTCGGATGAGCGTGCTCAGAGTGCGACGCTCGCCGCGTTGGATACCGAGCGGGCAATTCCCGTGGAAGAGCTCGAGCTTGCGCCTCTACCCGCGACGGACAGTGAATGGTTGGTGCGACAGGTTCTCGGAGCGGCCGAGACCGACGCGCTCGTCCAGCGAGTGGTGGGCGAAGCCGGGGGTTCACCCCTGTTTCTTTGGGAGCTTGCACGTTTCGTCCAAGAATCGGACGGGGTGAGCGCCGTCCCGCCGCAGCTGAGCTTTCGCTACTCGTTGAGTCGCCGCCTCGAGCGGCTCCCGAAGGAGGCACGCAGCCTGCTCGAGTTGTCTTCGGTTGCCGGCGGCGCCCTCGAGCAGGGCGTGCTGCTCAAGGCGGCCGAGCTGCCCGAAGGGGCACGCCCCCAGCTCGCGATGCTGGAGAATGCGGCGCTCCTCCGCAGTTCGTTGGGTACGAGTGGTCGTGCATTCGAGATCTACCATCACCGAATTCGCGACGAGATCCTGAACGCACTCGAGACGACGGACAAGCAGCGGCATCACTCGATGCTCGCACGCACCCTCTTGGCGACAGCCAATCCCAACTTACCGGTCGTCGTCGAGCACTATCATGCTGCGGGTAACATCGACGCAGTCCGGCGCTATGTCGTCCCCGCCGCGCGTCAGGCGTTCTCCGCGCTCGGCTATCAACTGGCCGCTCGTCTCTACCAGACCGCGTCCGAGCTCGGCGGCTCCGAGCTCGCGCCTCCCGACCTCGCCGTCGAGCTCGCTCGCTCGCTCGCGGCGGCCGGCCGGGCACTCGAAGCCGGGCGGGCGTTCGAGCTCGCCGCCCGGCTCGCTCGCGAAGCGGGTCTCGCGTCGGAACGAGTGCAGGTGCTCCGGCGCCGGGCCGGTGAACAGTTCCTGCGTAGCGGCCACGCGGAACCACGCGCGGGTATCATCGACGCGGCATTGCGTGATCTCGGCGTGCGTGTTCCTACCAAGCGCTGGCAGGCGCTGGCCATGGGCAGCGCGCTTCGCGTAAGGACGTGGCTGCGTGGGCTCGACTGTCCGCCGCCGGCCGAGGCGTTGCCCGAGACGACGCGGGACCGCCTGGAACTTTGGTTCTTGCTGTGCCTGACCGAGAGTCGGGTGAATCACACGCGCTCCGGCCTTGCGAGCGTGAGCTACCTCTACGAAGCCCTCGAAGCAGGTGATCCCGATCACGTGCTCCGGGCGCTCTGCGTCGAAGCTTCGACAGCGTCGGCCCTGCCGTTCGCCTTCGCCCAACGGGCCGCCAAAGGCATGCTTCAACGCGCGAGCGAGCTCTTGCCGCGCACGACGGACGAATATTGGCGGAACGCATTCCAGTTGGCTCGCGGCTGCGTCGCTTACTTCAACGGGGAATTGCAGTCGGCCGCCACCGACCTCGCGGCGAGTGCGGAGATCTACCGTCGCTATGGGACGCGTGCCGCACTCGAGCTCGCGTTGGTCGAGGGCTTCAGACTGCCGACCCTCGCGCACCTCGGGCGCTTGAGAGAAGTACGAGCTTCCTTCGAGCGCGCGCTCGAGGACGCCGAAGCTCGCAACGATCGCTTCTTGTTGCTGAACCTGCCAGCGCGTCAGATCGCTCTCGGGCTCCTGCTCGACGGGCAGGTCGAGCGGGCGCTCGAGCATGCGAATCGGACGCTCGAGCAGGCTCCGAGCGACTATTCGTCCCAGCATTGGGACGCCTTCATGGCGCTCACCGAGATTGACCTTTATCGCGGCGCGGGAGATGCGGCGTGGGCGCGCGTGCTCGAACATTGGCCGCGGCTCAAGGCGAACCAGTTCTTGTTGCTGAACTTCCTGCGCGACGATCTCTGGAATCTCCGCGGCCGTGCCGCACTGGCCGCCGCAGAGGGCGTTCCACCGGGTAGCCGCGAGCGAGGGCGCTTGCTCGCTCACGCGCTCGCCGCCGCAGACGCCATCGAGCGGAACCGATTGCCCGCCGTCCGCGGTTTTGCCGATGTGCTCCGCGCCGGCGTGGCCGCTCTCGAGGGTGATCGGGAACGCGGTCGAGCGGCGCTCGAGCGCGCGCTCGCGGCGTCTACGGCTGCCGGGCTCGAGCTCCATGCGGCGGCGGTGGCGGCAAGCCTCGCGTCGTTGGGCAAGAGTGGTGCACTCGAGGCGCGAGCGGCCGCGGACTTCGAGAGAATTGGCACGAAGGACGTCGCCGCTTGGCTTCGGTTGATCACCCCCGCTTTGTCTACTTGATACTCAGGGTCTGGCGGCCGGTCGTGGTGCGGCGGCTCATTCGGACCACCTTCTTGCCGGCGACGGCGAGCGTTTCCTGCATCTCCTCGCCATAGCCCATACCGTCGGTCACGAACCGATCGTTGCGCGTGTAGGTGTAAACGAGTGCGTCCATTTCTGGGTTCGCCTGCTCGTCTCGGACGAGCGCTTTCCGCACCAGGCGCGGCCGCTGCTGCGCGGCGGGGCGCGACCGACCCGTTGACGGACCAGCAAGGAGCCAGGCGCGCTGAGCCGCGAGTAAGTCCTTCCAAACTGGCACGCGCGGATCCATCAGCGGCGGCGCTTGGACCACCGGACCGAGGGCGGGACGAAGGCCGTCCTTGCTGGCACTCGCCACGGCGGAGCCGGCGACGGGGTTCGCTACGATCGGCGCGGCAGGAGCCTTCCCGTTGCTTCCGCCGTAGGCCGTGCTCGCCCGCGCGCGCATCGGGGTCGTGGGAGCGGTGTTTGCCGAAGTGACCGAGTGTTCACCCGGAGGCGAAGGTGAACGATCGATCGGCTTTTCTCGCGAGGCCGGGGCCAGTGTATCGGCTTTCTTGTTCTTGTTCTTGTTGTTGGGCGCTGCCATATCGGAATCCTCACGGTTACGAGTTGGAACGAGTCTATGGGAACACCTTCAGCTGCTCGCGAACCAGCTTGGCGAGCGGCGCGAGAGCGCCCTCGGGATCGAGCGGATCGGCGGGCCGCCCCGAGAAGCCTTGCGCGACGAGCAGGCCGAGCTCGAGGATGTCCACGAAGTGTTCGCAGCCGCGACCATGGAGCTCCGCGTCGAGCTCCTTCCAGAATGCGAGGTCACGCGGCTCGCGGTCTTCCGGTGGGTAGATCGGACACGGACTGCAGCGCAGCGGCTTTTCCTCGAGCTGATCCTGCAGAATGGCGTTGACCGCGTGGCGCGCGGATTCGTTTGCGGCCTCCATCGTCGTCAGGCGCGTGAACGTCTGCATGTACGTCCCGGCCAGTACGATGCCGCGTTCCACGTCGTAGCCGGACAGCACCGTATCGACCCCGTTTTCCGTCGCGTTCGGCACGACCGGGTAGCCCGGCCGGCGACTCCAATTGCCCTTCGCTTCGACCTGAATCGGGGTACGATCGCGAGGCCCGGGAGCGTCACTCGCCGACTCTTGACCGAACGCGTCGTCGAGGTGCCAGTAGAGCGGCTCCGGCAATTGCCGGTCGGGCAGCGCCGTCCGAATTTGTTCCCAGACTTTCTGCGCCAAAGTTGCGCGGGGGAGCGTCCAGGTCAGCTTGCCGTCAACTTTGCCGTCGAGGTTCGTGAGAATCACCGAGAGGATGCCCCGATGCCCGTGCTCCCAATCGTGCTTCTCGGACCAAAAGCGGGCTTGTGAAATCGAGCTGATGCGGAGTTGCGCATCCGGGTACGTGACATGGCCGTCCAGCCACTGGATGTCTTCCGCGAAGTAATACTGGATTCCGACCATGTGCCGCAGCTCGCCGCCCGGCTCGGGACGGTTCAGCGCCTTTTGTAGGGTGTCGAAATCCGACGAATCGTCATACTTGTTCCAGTCGGGGTCGGCGTCACTGAAGAGCGGATACGTCGCGATCTTGAACAGGTCGCCTTCGTCGTGGATCCGAAGGCGCGAAGACGCGCACGCACGCAGATAACTGCGGGAGACTCGCCATGCTTCCGTCGCCGGTAAGGCCAGCAGCCAATACCCTCGCATGAGCGCGGGCTCTTCCGTGAGCGCACCGGGGTAGCGTGGCTCGTAGCAGGATACCGCGGGCACGATCTCGGGACTGCCCGCGCTGCCCGGCTGCGACTTGAAACCTTCCAGCCGACCGTGAATGAACTCCACACCCTGGAATTCGAGGTACCGGCGCCAGTGGTCGAGCCAAGCGATGTTCGTGGGTCCGTTCAGCGTTCCGTCGCGAAAGCCGCTCGACTCGGCATTGTCCAGCAACAGCATGCCGCTCACGGTCCCCTGCGTGCGCGCGTCGGCTTCGTCCGCGCGTAGCGCGACGAGAGCTTCCGGCCACTGCGTTATCGCCTCGAGGAACTTCGGGGAGAACATCTTCTCCTTGGGTTCGCCGCCGCACAGAAACTCGAGCCAGCTGACGCTCTCGTAATCCCGGCGTCGCTCCTGGCTCGCCGTCAGGTATTGGAAAACGCGCAACGAAAAGAGCGAAACGTCCCGCGATGTCGCGTCGAGGCTTCCAAATGCGCGCGAGGGTCCACGCCCCGTCTTGGCGCGCTCGCGCGTACCGAGCGCGGTTCGTATCCACTCCATCAGCTCTTCGATGGAGGTCGGCAGCGAGCGTGAGAGAATGGCGGGCTGTTTGTTCGGCCCGAAGGCCACGCCTTGAGAGGTCGTCGGCGTGAGGTTGTCGAACGCCGTTCGCCCCGTCACGTCCCAGCGATTCATGCTCGGGTTCACGCTGACGCTGCGTTCCTGCGCGAACTCGAGGTCTTGCTTGCCGACCGGCTCGAGTAGCGGCGTGCGCTTCATGCTGTCGAAGACGTGAGCGTAGAACGCCGGAAAAAAACGAAAGCCGTGCTCGCCTGCGATCCAACGCTCGCGCACGCGAAATCGGAGCGCGAGCCAAACGGGGTCGGGGAGGCCGTCCGGCTCCCAGTCGAGCAACTGAACGCGCAATGCCACGTTTCGCGGAGGGACGCCCGCGCGCTCGAGGCAGAGGACCGTGTTCACCGTGTCGAGGTACGTATCCGGGAACACGAGCTCGCCGATCGTGATCTTGAATTTGCCTTGGTACTGGTCGAAGACCTCTTGAAACTTGGCTTTGATCGTCTGGACGAAGTCTTGGACGGCTTTGCGATCGCGGCTTTTTTCGAGGCGTTTGGCGTAGGCCTCGCAGTAGACGAGCCTGATGTTCCGGTTTCCGCCGATGGTGTCCAAAAACTCCTGCGCAACCTTGTGGACGTCGTCTTCTCCCGTCTTGCCGAGCGCGTGCAGCGTACCGAGTTCGAGCGGCTGATTCGTCTCGTCCACGAAGAAGAACTTCTGGTCGAGCTGCGAGAGCGGCGTCGTGCCGCGGGTCTCGAAATCCCCGACGGTCGCCGGACTCTCGTCGGAACTTTGGCTCGCCTCGTCCCACGGTACGGCGCCCCACTGCGTGCGGGCCAGCCCGCCGACGTCACAGCCGCGCTCGGGGTGACGTTGATCCGTCGTCGGCTCCCAGACCTGCACCCGAAACCCGCGCTCGATGAGCTCGTGTGCGGCGGTCAGCCCGGTGATACCGGCGCCGAAGATGGTGACACAGTTCGGGGCCCCTACATTCGACTTCGCCATCACTGGTTCCTTTCGACTCGCGCTCCTATCGAGGCGAGGTTTCCGCGGACGCGCGGTCGAGCCGCCGCGCCCTCCGCGGGCGGGGACAAAAAGCAGGAGAGCAGGGCCGGCATGCTCGGGCTGCGCGCCGCGCCTGCGAGGAACAGAAGCAGCGCGTCGTGAAAGCGCACGAGTTCGAGAGGCGCCCCCTTCAACAACAGCTGATCGGAGAGCAGGGCTTCGAGCAGCGTGACGCGGGCGTCGAGCAACGCAACCAGGGTCGCGCGCGTGCACGCGAGCTCGACTTGCGGAGCGAGCTCGCACGCTTCGAGCTCGACGTAGGGCACGCCTAGCACCAGGGATTCGACGCCGATCGTGAGACGCACGGCACGCCCGTGGAGCTTCCGGCAGAGCGCGTGGTGGATGTCGGGCTGTTCGCTCCGCACCGTGCGTACGGCTTCGAGCAGGAAGCGCGTCACCGTGTCAGCGCGCATGCCAGTGCCCCAAATGCTCGAGCATGCCCGCGCCCTTCATCTCGACTCGCTCGCCCGCGACGACGCCGTGCAGGTGCGTCTCGCACTCGACCTCGTTGATCAGCGTGAGGCCTTCGTCTTCCTCGCTCGGAACGAGGATTTGGGAGACCTCGCCGCACTTCATTTCGACTTCGACACGATCGTCCCCGCTCGCACCCCGTAGAATCACGCGTTCAGGGACGCCGCAGAGCGCGTCCGGACAGCCGAACGCGAGCGCTCGGGGGACGCGGAAGACACGCTCCGGTCGCAGCAAGCCGTGCTGTTCGACCTCGAGGGAACGATCGCGGAACATGCGATGGTGGAGCGGCCCCTTCCAAATCAGGAGTGCCCGTGCGCGCGTGCGCGTCCCCGCTCGATTCATGAAGTGGTCCATGATGAAGGACCAGGGCACACTTGCGTCGAGCGGCAAGCCGTAACCCCAGGTCCAAGAGAATTCGCCGCCCCAGCGAAACGTGCCCCAATTGTGATCGTGATAGGCGGGAGCGCCTTCGACGCGGTGCTCGCGGCCGTTCGAGACGACGCGGCCGGTCGCCAGAAGTCGCGGGACCAGAAACCAATGGAGCGCCGCGCCGACGCCTGCCTGGATGTTTTGCACGATCATCGGCAACGTTCGCGGCACGAGCTCGAGGTCGAGCTCGAGGTTGCGACGAGGGATGCAAGCACGGAGCCGGAAGCGCCCGTCCTCGAAGCGGACGTTCGAGTCGCCGAACTGGGCGTCGAGCTTGCCGGCGCGGATGGAAACGTCCTCGGGCGCCAGCGTGACCACGTCGCCGTTGCAGCCGGTCTCGTCGCGGAGGACGCAGATGAGTCGCGCCACCCCACTTCCCTCGTCCACACCTCGACTGAGGCTGAAGTTCAGGACGACGCGCACCTCGGGCGTGATCACGCAGAAATGCAGCCATTCCTTGGCCGCCTTGCCCAACGGGCGAACACGCCGAAAGAAGCCGCCCGCCTGAATCGAACGACTGATCGTGAGCTGGTCGACTGCCGGAAAAGTCATCGCAAGAGATCGCTCAGCCGTTCGCAGGCATCGTCGCCGTCACCGTCCGTGGGAAGCCGAGCGCTCGTGCCGAAGGTGGCGGCGGCGCGTTCGACGGTGAGCGACAAAGACAAGAGCCCCAGCACGACGTGAAGGGCGGTTTCGTTCGAGACTGCACGAGGGGCAGCGGCGACCTCGGACGCACCGCCCTGCGCGGGCACCGTCGCCTCGAGCGTGCCGCGAAAGCGGCGGGCGAGACCGAGCGCCCCGAGGCTCGCGTGAAGAAAACCATTCCCTTCAACGAACGCTGCTTGCGGCGCGAGCGGCGTCATTCGCCTCTCACCTGAAACAAGTGAGATAGAAACGGTTCCAGCTTTTCGATGGTCGCCGCCTTCACGATCGCGTCGATGTAGTTCGACGGCAAGACGTCGCGTCCGTTCTCGTCGAGCGAGGTGTGACTCACGGTCTCCCAGACGATCTGTGCGCGCTCGAACCACTCGGAGGCGGCGAGCCGCTCGCGCCAGGCGGCGCCTTCGGCCGTTGCACCGAAGTGCCGCCCCTCCGCCACGAGCGCCGAGAAGAGCGCCTGTGCGGCGATCGGATGCGCCATGATCGCCCGCTGAGCGGCGCGTAAGACGTCCGCGAGCTCGTCGTTTTCCGAGCTGAAAACCAGCACCGGGGTGGTGTTAGCCATGGTCTATTTCCGGTCTCGAAGGGTCACGCTGACATTGAGTCGCCGCGTCGCGTCGCCGATGCGCGTCACGATTTCGGTTTGATACCTGGTGTTCGGCGTGAGGACTGCGGGGAAGATCTCGACGCCGATGAAGGTCGGATCCCCCGGCGGCAGTTCCATCGTGTGGCGATAAGAGGCGCCGTGCTTGGCTCCGATCTTGTTCTTCGCGTGAGACAGGGCGATCGAGTCGGGCACGGGGCCGAGCGGCCGCGGTCCACGCAGCGGCTCCCACGTGATCGTCGCCTCTCTCGGTTCGGGTGCCACGCGATTCTCGAGCGCGAAGTATTGGACCGGGTGGTCGGCGTCGAACACGAGCTCCGCGGTGAGAGGTGACGCCACCGGTGACAACGCGGAGTACCAGCGCTCGAGCGTGCGTTTGGCGATGACTCGATATTCACCTTGCAGTGTTGCCAGTCGCTCGACGTACTGAAACTGGAGGTGTAGGAGGTCGTAGAGGAAATCCGAGCCGGCGTCCGCGGGACTCGGCCGCTCCGCGCGTGAGGGGTCGGAAATCACACGCGCTCCCGCTTTTGCCTTCTGCTTCGCGTCGGCGATCGACTCGAGAACGTCGGCGGCGGCGCGCACGCCGAGCCGCTTGGTTTGAAGCCACAAGTCGTATTCGGTAGGTCGCTTTTCCATCTGCAGCTTTCCGGCTAATGATCGCGGGCAGTGACGAAGTCTCCCAGCGCCTCCAAAAAATCGAAATGAGCGGAAGGTCCGAGCGTCGGACGCAAGCGCGCGAGGACGCGGCGCGCCCGTCTGGCTCGGCGCTCCGCCATCCGACGCGCGCGCGGGATGCTGTCGTGCCGGCGGATCAGGCGCATGAGGAAGTCGACGTCATCCGCACTGCGTGGAGACTCCCTGCTTGCGTCGCCGGCCTGCTCGAGCTCCCGCACCACGTCGGGCGCGATGCGCCCCAGAGCTTCGAGTTCTCGCAATCTGTTCCTGAGCGCGTCGTCTCGGCCGGGCTCGATGCCCGTGCCCGGTCGCCGCTTGCCCAAGACGTGTCGTGCGCGCTCGAAATCGACGCGGTTTGCGGAGCGGAGAGCATGCAAGAGAATCAGTGTGTGCTTCCCTTCCCATAAGTCGCCCATCGCGTCCTTGCCGTGGAGTTCGGGGGCGACATCCAGGTTCAAGACATCGTCCTGAATTTGAAACGCCGTGCCGAGCAGCGTCGCGAAGCGCGCGAGCAGTAGCAGGGCGCTCTCGGAAGCGCCGGCCGCGATGCCGCCGATCAACACCGGCGCGAGGAAACTGTAGTGGCCCGTCTTCTTGTGGACCATGCGCAGATACTCGCTGTCGCTCTGGTCGAAGCGCCCACTGCGAATCCACGCAAGCTCGATGGCCTGTCCTTCAGCCGACTCGCGTGCCATGCGGGAGATGACTTGCAGCACGCGGAGGGCCCGTCCGAGCCCCATGAAGCGTGTATTTTCGAGCAGCGGCGAGAGCGTCAGCGCGAGCATGGCGTCTCCGACGTTCAAGGCGATCGCCGCGCCGTGCTCCCGATGCAACGTAGGACCGCGGCGCCGGAGCTCGGACTGGTCCTCGATGTCGTCGTGGATCAGAAACGCATTGTGGTAGAGCTCGAGCACCGTCGCCGACGGCAAGACCGCGTCGCGCGCGCCCGCGAGCGCCATGCACGTGGCGATGCAGAGGGCCGGGCGAAGAGCCTTCGCGTCTCGGAGGGGATAGCTGAAAACCAGCTCGTAGAGGTTCGAGCCCGCGCGCTCGCGACTTGGAACCATCCGCGTCATCTCGTCGAGGACGAGGTTTCGACACTCGGACAGGTACGTCGTGACGTTCGACACCGTTGAGCCAGTGCCGTCTTTGACAACCGGGCCACCCGAGGGTCAATAACGAATTGTTTAGAGGGCTGATGCGCCGTTTCCTGCACGCATCCGAGCACCTCGCGCATCACGTTCCGTCGAGCATCGAGCGTTCGTCCGCGCTTCCCGCCCGGCTCTCGCGCACCCGGCCTCGGAGCGGCGGCACGGTCGACCTTGATGATTCAGAAAGAAAGCCGATCCATTCGCGGCGAATGGTACGAATTTCGCATGCGATCTTGCGCGAGAGCGTTCGCTTCGCGCCCGTGTCCGCTCAATTACATCCCGAGCCGTCGGGGCACGGCCACGCCGACGTGCTCGCGCACGTCCAGCCGCCGTCGGAGCAGACGCAATAACCGTTCTTTTGCGTGCCCGTCGAGTCTTCGTAGAGCGGGTTCGCGGTCGTGCCGCCGAAGCAGACGATGCACCCCGCGATTTGACAGGCGTCGGACGCGCGGGGCACCGCCGTTGCGGGGCACTCGGCCGGCAAACGCCGCGGGATTTGGTAACACGAATAATCCGCGTTCGCCGGGAACTCGCAGCCCGACTCCTCGGTGTAACTGCCGCGTTCACACGTCTCGGATTTGTAGCCGATGCTGTCCGGCCCGCAGCTCCGGTAACAGAAGCGCGTACTCGAAGCGTCACAAGCACTGCCCTTGACGACCGAGTCGTCACAGAGCGGCTGATACATGCTCGACCCCGAGCCGCCGTTGCCCGCCATCATCGGCGCCCCGGCGATCGACGTCGACCCCGCCGTCATTCCGTCGCCGCCGCTCGGCGCGGTACCCCCCGTGCCGTCGGGTACGTACATGGTGACGCCGCCGCTTCCGACGCTGCCGTCACCGGCGACGCCGGGTAGGCCCGCGACGCCCGGCATGCCGGCGACGAGCGCGCTGCCGCCGTCGCCGACGGTGCCTCCGGCGCCACCGGTCGCGGCATCACCGCCCGTGGCCGCATCACCGCCCACGCCGTCGCCGGCACCCGCCGTGTCCGAGCTCGGTGCGCCGGCCGAGGCCATATCCGTACCCGCCGAGTCGCCGCCCGTCCCGTCCGTGGCGCCGCCCGTCGTGAGGGCACCGCCGGTCGCGTCGAGCCCGGACCCGCCGCTATTCACGACCTGCCCCGCGCCACCCGACGAACGATCGATGTAGTAGTGGTCGCTGAGGGGACATCCCGGCAAGAACATGCCGAGGGCCAGCGTGCCGAACGCGAGTGGCCGGAGCTTCAACACGATGAGTCTAGCGTACCCGGTCCTTCGCGCTTCGCGTCATGCGCCCGGCCCGCGAAATTTCTCACCCCGAAGCTCGAGTTTTCCAGGGCCGTGCCCGGGCGCTATTCTCCTTGCGGTGAATCGCTTCGGGCTCGCGGTGTTCGTCTTCGCGGCGAGCGTCGCCGCGAGCGCCGCCGCGACGGAGACTCCACCGACGGCGCTCGCCGTGCACGCGCTCCGCGGCCCCTATGCGCGCCTCGACGACTTCTGCCGAGACCTGCGGAAAGGTGGGCTCCTTCGCTGCACGCAACCCCTCGCGAGCTTGGACCGAAGGGGCACGGGCGCGGCGCGCATCGACGATGCGCGCGTCGTGCCCCTCGTTCGCGCGCGCGGTGACTGGCGCCCCGTCGAGGCGGCCGTCGCACTCGAGGTTCGCGGCGCCTGGTTCGTCGACGTGGCCGGCGCCGAGGCCCGCGCGTCGCAACCGGGCGATGCGCGGGTGAAGCAGCAGAGCGTCGATGCCGAATGGTACGACGACGTGGGCTCCGGCGTGCTCGCCGTGTCCATCACCCGCGCGGGTAAATACGTCCGCGTGGTTCACGACGCCGAAGGCAGCACCGAAATCTCGTCGCCCCTCGACGTGACCAATCGCCGTTTTTGCGGGCTCGACGCGCGCGGTACACCGAGCTGCACGACGGAGATCGTCCAGCGCTGTTACGGTAACCTCGACAATCCGTCGTCGCCCGGCGGTTACTCGACGGAGCTCGAGTTCGAGCCGAACAGCGCGACCTTCGGCGTCAACGGAGGCCGGGACGCAAAACCCGGCGCGTCGTGCTTCGGCAGCGCGCTGCCCGACGGTCGCTACGCGCTTCCGTTCGCCGGCATCCCGACGCCCGCCGAGCGCGCGGCCGGCGTCTTACAGGGGCCGTACGCTTCGGTCGAAAGCTACTGCCGCGCCGTGCGCCACGGTTCGAAAAGGGCATGTGTGCTCGCGCCCGGCCGCTGGGATCGGAGCGTCAAGAGGAGCGGCGCTCGCGCCGACTCGCCGCGCGTTCGTTTGATCCGCGTCCGCGACGACATGGCCGGGCTCAGCGTCGAGTATTGTCGCATCGGCATCCAGGGGCGTGACGGCTGGTACTTCACGAGCGAGACCGAAATCTGCCAGGGCACGTACGGCGAGCTTGCCACGGCCGAGACGCGAGCCCGTTCGCTCACCTGGGTCAACGCCGCGCCCGACGACGCCTTCGTGCTCACGACCCGCGCTCGGCGGGAGCGCGGCGAATACGGTGAAGGGTCCGACGGCCGCGCCCGCGTCGTCGGAGCCGACATCGACGATACGGAGCTCGCGACGCCGTGCGTCGTCCCGGCGACCGGCGCTCCCCGCTGCGGCGGCCAGTATCGCGTCGGGTGCGAGGATCACGACCAGAACTGGCGCGAGGCGCACGGGTCTTTGACCCGCGGCAAGCTCACGTTTCCGGCCTCGGAGCGGGTCGAGTGTGGGTCGGGGGACCTCCTCGGGAGCGTGGTCGGAGAAGCGGACGAATGAGGCCGGACGCGGGTGGATCAGCCCTGGGCTGCAAGTTTTCTCGAGAATGTTCGGGCGCCCGCTGGCTCTTTTGCCAATTGCTGTCAACGTGCGGACCCCGTGCCTCCGAAAACTCCGGCTGCCGCCCCTCCGCCCGCCCCGACCGAGACCGCCCCCGAGCCCGACGCGTCGCCCGCGAAGCCCGCGTCGCCGTTCAATCGACGGCTGCAGGTGCCGCGCCAGACCAAGCGCGCCGCAGTGCAAGGCGGACGCGTGCTGCCGCCCGCGCCGAGTTGGATGCACAAGCCGTTGAAGCCGCCCGGCGTGCGCTAAGGGGCGCCGGCTCGGTCAGGTGCCGCTCGTCGCGGCGAGCCCGACGAGCCCCTTGCTCACGAGCGACACCAGGGCGGTCACGAGTTCGTCGTCCGAAGAGCCGCCCGCCGTCGCTCGAAGCGCGTCGACGGTGACCGGGCGCTCCGTATTCGCGAGCAGCCCGAGCTCGAGCGGGCTCAACGCGTGCTCGACCGAGAGGGCTCGACCGAACGAGCGAACGGTGATCGACGGCGCGAGCTCGGCGCCGAACGCCCGACTCTCGAAGACGGCGACGGGTCCGGTGCGAACCACGCGCTCGGCCCGCAGCCGCTCGGGCAGGTCCTGCGCGCGCGCCAGTCGCTCGGACGCGAAAATGGCGGCGAGCTCGGCGCCGGCGTTCCTCGTCGGAGGACGAGCCGAGTCGACTCGCGACCAGGGCGCCCCGTCGCTCCACCGGAAGGTGATGAGGACCGAGACGACGCGGCGGTAGCCGTGCACGCGCAGGTTCGCCGCCCATAGTCCCACCGACTGCAGGAAATCAGCCGTGGAGTCGCCTTCCGCGTGGGCGAGGGCGTACGTCTCCGCGGCGTGGGCGCGCAGGCGCAGGACGTGGATGTCGAGGGGCGCATCGCCGAGCCAGGCTCGCAGTCGCCGTTCGAGCGGTGCGTCGTCGTTTTCGCCGAGCTCGGTCACGATTTGGGCGACGCCGCCCGGCGCGAGGTAGCGCGGGAGGCCTTCGACGATGCGACGCTGCACGTCTTCGCCGCTCGGGCCGCCGTCGCGGAAGCCGACGAGTTGACTCGGCGCGGGCACGAAGGGCGGGTTCGCCGTGATGAGCTCGAAGCGACGCTCGCCGACGGGAGCGTAGAGGTCGCCCTCGAGCGCGTCGAGGTTCGTCACTCCTCGGAGTCGCGCGTTGAAACGGGTGCACGCGAGCGCGCGCGGGTTCACGTCGACGGCGGTGACGCGCGCGGCGTGCCTCGCGGCGAGGAGCGCGTGGATGCCGGAACCCGTGCACAAGTCGAGCGCGGACAGGATCGGTTTGCGGAAGGTGACGCGCGCGAGCCAGCGGCTGTCGGTGCCGATGTACATCACGCGGTCGTGCTGGGGCGTCTCCGCGGCGCTCGGGTCGAGCTCGTGACTCGCGTGGTCGGCGAAGACGAGCTCCTCGCCGACGGGGAAAAGCGACGCGCGCGCGCGAACGGTCCGTTCGTCGCCGCTCAGGAGGCCCGCCGTGCGCAGAGCGCGCTCGGTCGGCGCATCGAAGAGTTCTTTCAGCTCGGAGAGCGGCAGCGCGCCTTGCAAGAGCCATAAGTCGATCGCGCTCGCCAACGGATCGCGCGTCTCGAGCCGCTCCGCGCGATAGATGGGGGCCGCGCGCAACTTGAGGTCGTTGAGATCGTCGAGCCCGAGCCGGCTCCGCACGGACTCCTCCACGAAGCCCAGCGAGCGGAGCCGCGCAAACAGCCGAGCTCCGTCGCTCGGGTCGATGTCGAAGCCCCAATTCATGAACGAGACGCTACCTCGCAGCGCGCGTGGTGCCAAACTTCGACGAGCCGGCGCGCGCGCCGAACCTTGACGGCGCTCGTCGACGGTGATGAGACTGAACTCGATGAGGTGGCTGGTGGGTGTGTTGCTCGCGGCGTCCGCGTGCGGTCTTTCGACGCGTCACGACGATGTCGCGCGCTCCGGCGCGACCGGTTCCGGCGCGGCGGGTTCCGGCGCCGTGGGTCCCGACGCCGCGGGGCGCGAGGCTTCGAATGACGGCGGCGACGATTCGAGCGCCTCGTCGAACGCGGGTGCGACCGCTCACGCACCTGACGGTTCGGATGGCAATCAGGCGGGCTCGGCGGGGCTACTCGGCACCGGCGGCACGACCTTTCACGGCGACGTTTCGGATCATCACGGCACCGTCGCCACGGCTGCGGGCGGCTTGGGGTCGAGCTCGAGTGCAGGGGCGGGCGGGGGTAACGGCGGCGCCGCGGCCCAGAGTGGCGGCATGACCGCGGCTGGCGGCGTGACGGGCAGCGCGGGCACGACCCTCGCCGCGGGTGCGGGCGGTTGCGGCGCCGTCATCCCCTCGAGTCATGCGCTCCATTGCGAAGGCACGGAGGCCTGGGGCGAGATCTACTTCGCGCCTTTCAGCTCGGACGCGAGCAGCAGTTGGTCCAAGGGTGAGACACTCGAGCTTTGGTTTCGCACCACGGCCGCCGTAGCCCCCCTCATCTCGGTATGGAACCAGATGGCGTGGGACGTGCTCTCGCTGAACGTCGTCGACGGCGGCCTGTGCGCCGAGTTCGTGAGCGGAAGGACGCCGCCCTACAACGAAGTCTGCACGACGACGCACACGTTGAACGACGGCGCGTGGCACCACGCGGCGCTCGTCGCCGCGACTTCGGGCCTTCAGTTTTTCGAGGACGGCGAGCTCGTGCTCGAAAAGCCGGTGGCGCCGCCGCTCGTGCTTCCGGACCAGCCGAACGCGGTCGATCTCTGCCAAGGACTCGACGGCACTCAAGGCACGAGTCTTCTTCTCGCCGGGGACCTCGACGAAGTGCGTATCTGGTCGGGCATTCGCACGCCGGACGAAATCAAGGACTACCGGGCGACCGAGCTCTGCTCGGCGGCAAACTCCGAAAACGGCGGCGTGTACCTTGCCGCGTATTATCCGCTCGACGAGAGCGGCGACGACATGACCATCGAGGACGACAGCGCCGTGCCGCACTCCGGTGAATTTTATCAGAACGGGGTCGCGGGGTCCCCGTGGATCACCCCCGGAGCGTTCTGATTCGCTGGAGCGTTCGCGGTCCGACTCGGCTATACGGGTTTCACTCGTCCGCGCGCAAACCAGGTTGAGATTCATGAAGACAAGCTGCTCGAACACCTCCGTGTTCGTTCCCGTCCTGCTCGCGGGCGTCCTCGGCTGCAGTGCGGGCTCGGGCGACGGTCCCACCGCGTCGTCGTCACTGCCGATCACGGGCGGTCCCACCGTCGTCCCTGCGGGGTGCTTGGTGAGCCTCGGGGCGCTGACGATCGGCGCGAGCAGCACGATTCAGGCGGGCGTCGCGGCGGCGAGCGTGACGGCCGGCGCGCGCACGACTCTCGGCGGCGACGTGTATGCGTCGGGTAACGTCGTTCTCGGCGCGCAGAGCAGCATCGCGGGCGCGCTCGACTACGGCGGCACGCTGACCGAGGGTGCAGGCGACTCCGTGGGCGTCACGCTGCATGCGAACGTCGCGAAGCCGACCATTCCCGTCTTGGCGCCCGCCCCGGGCACGACGGCAATCACCGTTCCGGCCAACGGCACTCGCACGCTCACGCCGGGCGCCTACGGTACCGTCACCGTCGGCGCAGGCGCGCGCGTGACCTTCGCCGCGGGGACCTTCGACCTGGCCTCGCTCACCGTGGGCAGTGGGGCCACCGTCACGTTCGACACGGCAAGCGGCGGGGTGCTCGTCGAGGTCAAAGGAGCCGTGAGCTGGGCGAACGGCACCGTGCAGGCGGCCGATCCCACGCACGTCACTCTCTACAGCGGGGCGAGCGTCACGCTCGGCGCGGGGCTCGCGTTCGCAGGGTCGATCGTCGCTCCCGCGGGCGCCGTGTCGCTCGGCGCGAACAGCAGCGTGCCGAACGGCTGCGTTCAAGGCGGCACGGTGACGCTCGGCTCGGGAGTAGGGATCGCGGGCTCGGCGAACCCGTGTCTCGCGTTGGCGGACGGCGCCGCATGCGACGACGGCAACGCGTGTACCCGTCAGGACACGTGTCAGAGCGGCGTGTGCGTCGGCAGTCAGCCGGTGGTCTGCGCGGCGACGGACGCGTGCCACCTTGCGGGCACGTGTGATGAGACGGCCGGCACGTGCGGCGGGGGACTTGCGCCGGCCGGAACGCAGTGCGGGCCCGGACTCGTCTGCGACGGCCAGGGCACCTGCGGTTCCGCGACGCGCAGCTGCGAAAAGGTCGGCCTCAGCGACGTGGTCGCGGCGCCCGGCAACGACGAGACGCTGGGAGTCGCCGTCGATGCGCAAGGGGCCGTGTACCTCGTCGGTGAAACGGCGGGACTCGAAGGCGTCACGATCAGCGGCGTGATGGGCGCCGTGCTCAAATTCGACGCGGCGGGCAACCGCCTTTGGACGCAACAGTTCGGCTCGAGCGGTGACGACACCGCCGCGGCCGTCGCGACGGTGGGCAACGTCGTCTACGTTGCGGGCGTGACCGGGGGCTCGCTCGACGGGACCCCGAGTGCAGGCGGCCTCGACGCGTTCCTTGCCGAGTACGACGGCTCGGGGAACCTGCTCTGGCGGCGGCAGTTCGGCTCAGCGGGCGATGACAGGCCCTGGAGCCTCGCGGTCGACGCCGCCGGCAACGCGTACGTCGCCGGCACCACGAACGGCAGCCTCGACGGCGCGTCGGCCTCGGGCTGGGACAGCCTCTTCGTCGTCCAGTTCGACACGAACGGCAATCGAGGTTTTACGCGTGAGCTCGGTACCGGTGTCTCCCACATCGAGGCACGCTCGCTGGCGGCGGACGCCGCGGGGAACCTTTACGTCACGGGGTACACTTCCGGAGGCGACTTCGAGGGTCAACCGGGGCTCGGCCAATCGGACTACTTCCTCGTGAAGTTGGACGCGACGGGCGCGGTGGAGTGGTCGGTCTTGGACGGCTCCGCCCAGGGCGATTTCGCACACGGAGTGGCGACGGACCCCGCAGGCAATGCCTACGTCGTGGGCTTCACCACCGAAGCGCTCGACGGCAGCGGCATCACCAACGGAGGCGAGTTCTTTCTCGCGAAATACGACGCGAACGGCAACCGGATTTGGGCGCGTGAGCGCGGGCCGCAGACGGGCATCGCCGAAGGCCTCGCCGTCGCCGTCGATCACGAAGGCGATGTCGTCGTCACGGGCGCGGTGTCCGGCAGCCTCGACGGCAACGCGTACGCGGCCGACGGTTTCGACGATTGGTTCCTCGCCCGCTACACGACCGACGGGACCTGGATCTCGTCGGATCAATCGGGCTTGCCGAGTGCCGACGACGGCCTCGCGTTGGCGGCGGACCCGAACGCCGATCGCCTCTATCTCGGCGCGGTGAGTCCGCAGCCCGAGGTGGACAACCACATCTCCTACGATTTCATGCTCGATCAGTTGAGCCCGGGTGTCTGCCCGGCCTTGCCGCCGCCGCCCCCGAAAGGCCCGCCGCCCGCGCTCTGAGGGTCCGCGCCGGCTCAGTGCACCGACCACGAGCACAAGTGCCCGTCGCCGCCGACGATGATGCGGCCGTTCGCGGAGATGGGCGAGGTGAAGCGATGCACGCCGTCACAAGTGCCGCCCGTGAACGGGATCGCGTCACCGGTGTCGCCTTTGAAAGCGACCAAGCTCGAGCCGCTCATGAACCACACGACCGGATCGGCGCCGTTGTCGTCGCTGTTGGTCGAGATCGGTGAGCGGCGGCGCACCTCGTCGTCGGTGCTGTTCATGCTGGCGCACCACTTGATTTCGGGCGTGGGCGGGCTGCCCGCCTGCATGTGGATGCCCATGAGGTTGCCGTTCGAGACGCCCGCCGGGCAGACCGAGCCGAGCTGCGTGCTCAGCACGAGCCAGGTGTCGCTGCCGCTCCGATACACGCTCGGCGCCGCGTACACGGACTCCTTCGCCGTGTCGCCGACGACGAGATCGGTGAGCTGACCACTGCCGCCGCCGAGCTTCGCGTCGTCGAGGAAGTACACGTGGCCGGGCTTGGCGGGCGCGACGACGAGCTTGCTCGGCGTGGAGCCGGGAACGCTGAAGACCGCGGGGCTGCACGAGCCGAAATCCCTGTCGCCGTTGTTCATGCCGGTCGACCAGATGTCCGGATAAAAGAGGTTACTGTCGTCACGGTTCGGGACGGACATGCCCGTGATGCGAATGACCTCCTCACTGTCGCTCTTGTCTCGCGTGGTGGCGCTGCCGTTGCCCGTGATGGCGAACACGCCGTTGCCGTCCGAGGCCATCCCGCCCGCGGCCCAAATGCCCTCTTGCGAACCGAGCGTCGCCCAGCCCGCGACCTTCGTCGGATCGCCGATGTTCACGCTGACGACCCAACCGTGATAGTTGCCGCCGTCGCCGTAATAGCCGCCGAACGCGACGTACAGGATCCCGTCGACCAAGGAGAGCGCGCTCCGCTGGTTTTGATCGCTCGAGTTGAAGGAGACGCTCCCGGCGCTCACCTTCGAAACGTCCACGGGCCAGCCCGCGACTTCGGTTCCGTTGTCGTCGATGGACAGCGCGTGGATCTCGTGGGTGCCTGAGGCCATCGACGCGGCGACGTAAATCACGCGCTTCACCGGGTCGATGACGGGCGTGCTGACGATGCCGCGGTTCTTGATGCCGGGGCCCGGGCCGCCCGTGCGCTCGGCCCCGATGTTTTTCGTCCAGAGCGTCGCGCCCGTCGTCTCGTCGAGCGCGAAGACGTCATTTTGCGTCGTCGCCGCGAAGAAGATGCCCTTGCCCGGCGTGGTGCTGGCCAAGAAGAGCGGCACGGCGCTCATTTCACCGCTGAACGTCGCCTTGAAGTCGGCGTCCATCGCCATCTTCGCGACGTTGTCGGTCGTGAACGCGGCGTTCACCCAATGCGCGGTCCGCGCCGAATCGCCGCCGCGCTGCGTGACCGATTGATCGACGTTCGTCGTGACCATGCCGCTCGATCCGCCGGAGCCGCTCGAGCCTCCGGTGGTCGTTCCACCTGCCGCCGTACCGGTCGTCCCGCCCGTGCCCGCCGTGGACGTCGTGTCGCCGCCCGTGCCCGCGGTGGACGTCGCATCGCCGCCCGTGCCGCCCGTCGAACCACTCGTTGTACCGGCGGTTCCGCTGCCGCCCGACCCACCGCTCGCGTGGCTGTGCGAATCACACGCGGAGCAGAGGGAGAGCAGCACGGCGGCAAGCGAGCTTCGATGTAGCCAGCGACGCGTCTTCAAAGTGGACCTTTCTGGGACACCGCGCAGCGCGAGCGTCCGCGAGTTCCGAAATGCTATCGTGAAGCGCTTGGCCTCGATCGAGAAACTATACACGGATCCTCGGTCCGTCCGAGAGCGCAGGCTCGAGTCGAACTTCGACTTCTTCGCGCGGCTCGGCGTGCTCGTTCTCGCGAGCGCGTGTGGGAACGGCGCAGTGGATCACGACGGAGCGGGCGCGAGCGCCGCACTTGCCGGCAGCGGCGGTGTGGGTGGTGCTCCTACCGCAGGCGCGGGCGGTAACGCGGGCGTTTCTTGCGTGATCCCGGCGGAGGGCGCGACGCCCGCGGCAAACCTCGTCGATACGGGTTGCGTCGATCCCACTGATCCGAGAATGCCCGCCGCGAGCGCCGTCACGTACGAAGTGAACAGTCCGCTCTGGTCGGACTCGGCCGACAAAGCGCGCGCCTTCATTCTGCCGGCGGCCAAAAAGATCCACGTGCGTGACTGCGCCGCGACGCCTTCGGAGTGCCCGGCGGGCGACGCCGACGACGGCCGTTGGGATTTCCCAATCGGGACCGTGATGGTGAAGAGCTTCTCGTTCGACGACAAGCTGGTCGAAACGCGCTTGCTGATGCACACGAGCACGACGAACGACTCACCGGCGGGCGACTGGGTCGGCTACACCTACGAGTGGGACGAAGCGCAGACCGGGGCCACGCTCGTGCCGAGCGACCGCGCCGAAGTCATGTTCGACACGGGGACGCGCGTCGTGCCGTGGCACTACCCGAGCCGCTCGGATTGTTTGGATTGTCACACGCTCGGTTCGGGTTCCACGCTCGGCACCGAGACCGCGCAGATGAATCGCGTCGTCGGCGGCGTGAACCAGCTCGATCGCTTCAGCGCGCTCGGCTTGTTCGAAACGCCGCCCTCGACGCAAGCGCCGCTCCCGCTGCCCGCGGACGAAACGGCGCCGCTCGAGGACCGAGCGCGCTCGTACCTGCACGCGAACTGCGCCTTTTGCCACCGTCCCGACGGCCTCTACAACCGCTTCGATCTCCGCTTCGACGTAGCCCTGAAAGACACGAAGGTCTGCGGCGTGGACGGCATCAACGGCGCCATCGGCACGAGCAGCTCGGTCACGTTGCTCGAGCCGGGCGCCGCCGTCGATTCACTGATTTGGCAGAGCATGGATCAAGCGGATCCGGACGACGGCCGCATGCCCCAAATCGGCAGCTACGCCATCGACGACGCGGCGCAGACGCTCGTGAGCCAATGGATCGACACGCTGCCGTCGACCGCCTGCACGGAGTGAACACGTACCGTGCACGAATGAACCCGTGCACGGAACGAACGCGTCTAGGGGCAGGGGCAGTTCGGTGAGCTCGCCGGGCTCGACGGCGCGCAAACGCGCCAGACGCCGTTGCAACAACCGATGTCCTGTTGGAACGTGAGGTAGACCGGGTAGTACCCGCACTGAAGGCCCGCGCTCGAGCACGCGGGCGGGTTCGTGGGGTCGGTGTCTTTCGGTAGGTCGCTCGGGCAACCCGCGGGCTCGTTCGCGATGGGGGAGGGGCACTCGTCGGCGCCAAGCCAGGTTCCGCCGCAACAGGTGTAGTCACCGTTGACGCAGAATCCGGGTGTGCTCGTCGCCAGTTGATAGTGGCAGGTTGCGCCTTCTTTCGAGCAGGCGTCGCTCGCGACGAACGCATTCGGGCTCGACGGGCACGTCGCATCGCCGGAGATGAGACCGTCCGCACAGCCTCCGCCGGCGCCGGCGCTCCCCGCCTTGCCGCTCGCACCACCGCCACCGCCCGCGCCGCCGACGTTCGAGCTGCTCGCGCCGCCGCTTGCTGCCGCTCCCGCCGCGCCGTTGCCGGCTGCGGGCGTCTTGCCCGAATCCGAGCCGCCGCACCCGACGAGCAGCGACACCACGCTCGCGGCTCCCACGAAGCCTCGTAAGGAATGTTTCATCGAGCTCCCGCGGTGACGAGATTACACCATAGACCACGCGGACATCCACGCCGACCCCGATTGCGTCGTGCTCACCGGCTCGAGCGAGTAGCGCTTCACTCGCTGAACGGCGGCGGCTCGATGCCTTCGAGCCAATGGGTGTTGCTGAGCGACGCGCCGTTCGTGGTGCGCGTCACCGTGCGAATGATCGTGTCGGCTTCGGGCGGCACCACGCGCGCGCGCACGTCCACCCAGCGGCATACGAATTCGCCCGACCCCGCGTCGGCAAGACGCACGTGGGCACGTTCGAGCGCGCTCAGCGCAGCGGCGGCCGTCGCGGTGTCGAACCCCGCGGCACACAAGGCGAGAAGACCATGATCGTGCGTCGTCATGCGCGAAACGTACGCCGAGCACACCGCGCGGCAAGCCTGTGGCTTTTCGAAACACCATTTGCAGAAAGCTCGAAAGTGCGTGAAGTGAAGACCGGATTCGGCGCGCGCGCATTTCGCCGTTTTGCCGTTGAAACACGCGCAACATCGTGCGATTGACGGCGCTTGACTTCACTCAGCAGGTGAAGGATTGGGGGCCGCATGAGTACGGTACATCTCGTTGGCGGAGAAAAGGGCGGCGTCGGCAAGAGCGTGGTCGCGCGCTTGCTCTCGCAATTGTTCATCGATCGCGGGCTCGCGTTCGCGGCGCTCGACGCGGATCAATCGCACGGCGCGCTCCGGCGCAGCTATGCGGACTACACGCAGCCGGTCGATCTCGGGCGTCTCGAAAGCGCCGATCAAATCCTCGATCGCGCGCTCGGCGCCGATCGTCGCGTCGTGGTCGATCTTCCGGCGCAGAGTCACCGCGCGCTCCGCCGCTGGGTCGACGCGACGGACGTGCTCGCTTACGCGCGCGAGATGGACGTGCGCCTCGTGCTCTGGCACGTGACGGACGGCGGGTTCGACTCGGTCGCGCAGCTCGAAAAGCTGGTCGACGACTTCGGCGGCGCCGTCGAATACGTCGTCGTGAAGAACGAGGGCCGCTCGCGCGACTTCAGCCAGCTCGAGGCTTCCCCGGCCTACCAGCGCCTGCTCGCGCTCCGCGCCCGCGTCGTGACGTTGCCTGAGCTCGACCCCGCGATCATGTACAAGGTCGATCGCTCGAGCTCGAGCTTCTGGGCCGCCGTCAACGCGAACGAAGGCGACCGCGCCCTCGCGCCTCTCGAGCGTCGCCGCGCGAAGCTCTGGCTCGAGCGTGCGGAAGCGGCCTTGAGCGAAGCGGCCGACGTGCACGGACTCGCCGAGCACGCGCCGTCCCTCGAGAACCACGGCGTGTTCGCCGGCCTCTCGAATGACTTCGTGAACAGCGACGCGGTGAACTGACGCGCCGCCCCCGGGGAGCCCGAGCGTGGGTTCGGGCTCCTTTCTGGCCGGCGAACGCGCTCGTTCAAGGGGTTTTGCCCACCACGAACCCGAGCGCACCGCCCGCGAACCAGCCGCCCGTCACGGCGATCGTCGTCCGATTCTCTTGCGCGGCGAAGCCGAGGGCGCGACCGGCTTCGAGTGACAGGGTCGGGTCGAGCGCGGGGGCACGGAACTCCGCGCGGAAGCTGAGCCGCGCGTCGGCGTAAAGCGCGGTCGCGTTCGACACCTTGACCGCGGGCGTTTCGGCCGTGCCGGCGAGCCAGGTCACGCCGCCGGCGACGCCGGGCTCGACGCCGAAGAGCCAGCGACCGCGCGCCGCACGCACGAGCTCGTACCCGACGCGTGCGTCCGCGAAACCGTCGCTCGCCGTGCCGAGCTTGCCGCGCGTGCGTCCGAACAGCGCCTCGACGCCCGCGGACCAACGCCGAAAGCGCGTTCCCGCGGCCGCGCCGTACGCGAACGTCGGTCCTTCGAAGAGCTCGCGCGCTCGGCCGAGCACCTCGAGCGCCAAGTCCTGGTCCTGTGACTGATCCGTCGCCGCGTCGCGCGGAGGACCGCGGTCGCCCGCGGCTTGGCGTGGGGCGTTCGTCGGTGTCGGCGGAGAGAGCGGCTGTTTCGGGGCGCCCGTGCCCGCGGCCGCGGCGGCGGGACTCGGCGTGGGCTCCGTCTGTCGCGCCGGCTCGGCGGTGCTGTGGCGTTCGTCGCCGGGCGGTGATTCCGCCTCCGCGCTCTTGCCCGTCGTCACCCAGCGCCACTCGGCGCGCACGAGCTCGGCGAGCGCGAGGGCGAGCACCCGCGCGCGATCCTTCGACCGCACGTCGTCGAGCGGGACGCTGCGCGCGGCGCTCTGGTCGGTGGTTTTCAAGGTGAGCCGCGCCTTCACGCCGTGGTCGCACGCGAGCACCGCGCTGAGCTCGACGTGCCCCGGTTCGGTCGTGGACGTGCTCGAGGTGTCGCCCAGGCCGAGCTCGAGCGCCGCCGCCGCGTACGCTTGGCGCAAATTGAGGACGCCCGGAACGCAGTCCTCGATCACGAGACGCACGTCCGTGCGCGGCGTTTCGGCGGGAGCCGAACGGGCGAGCAGCGTCGCTGCGAGGACCAGCGTGAGGCCTAGTGCTGCCCGAGCCACCGAGTCACAGCATACAGCTTGGGCCCGTTCGGGTACCGCTCTGCATACTGCCGTGCCGCGGCGCGCGCTCGCTCGGTGTGACCGGCCCGGCCCTCGGCCTCGACGAGACGACCGAGCGCGTCTTCCGCGATCGCGGCGGGCGGCCCGAGCGCGACGGCGCGCGAGAAGGCGCGCGCCGCGTCGGCGGGACGTCCGGATCCGTCGAGCAGGAGCTTACCGAGCGTGAACGCCGCGACCGCGGCCCGTCCGTGATCCGGCGCGGCGCTCATCGCGGCCGCGAGCGTCGACTCGGCGGCGCTCAAGTTGCCGGCTCGGCGTTCGGCGTCGGCGCGCGCAAGGAGCGCCTCGAACCCGACCGCCGTGGACGCGCTCGCCGCGAGCGCGGCGGACGACGCCGTTTCGGGCGCGGGCGCGGGCGCGTCGCTCGGCGCGGCCGCCGGGCTCTGCGACGCGACGGCTTTCGCTTCCTCGGCCGTGACGCGCAGCCGCTGCCCCGCCGTCAGCCGCTGAATGCGATCGGGCACGCGCTCGCCGCGCACGAGCACGATGCCGCGCTCGACCGAGACTTCCACGCCGTCCGGCTGCCGATCGACCGTGAACCGCGTGCCGACGACTTCGACGCTCGCGAGCCCGGCCTCGATCGTCCAGCGTCGCGGTCCGCCCGGCACCACGTCGAACGTCGCGCGGCCGCCTTCGAGCACGGAGACGAACGCTTGCCCGGAGTTGTCGACCACCTCGAGCTTCGCGTTCGTCCCGAAATCGATGTGCGACCCGTCGGACAGCTCGACGCCGCCTCGTTCACCGTCGAGAACGGCCGGCGCGGCGCCGCCCACCAAGAGCGGTCCGGGCGGTCGCACCGCGAACGGCCCCGCGCGCAAGAGCAGCAAGCCGAAGAACGCGAGCGCGACGCCGAGCGCCCCGACGCGAGCGAACACCCGCAATTCCCGGCGTGCCCGCGTCTGAGCGCGCCGCGCCTGAATGCGGCTCCAGATGCGGCGGATCTCGTGCTCGGGCGCCGGATCCTCGAGCTCGCGCTTGAGCGGCGTGCGAAGCTCAGTCATCGCGCGGCTCCGTGAGGTCGACGTGCGCGCGCACCCGCTCGTGCACCGCGGCGATGCGGCGCTTGGCCGTCGCGAGCGAACAGTCGCAGCTCTCCGCGATCTCGTCGAGGCTCATGCCTTCCACGTAACGCAGCATCCAGGCGACGCGTTCCGCCGCCGAGACTCTTTCGAGCGCACGGTCGAGCAGCGCGAGCTCGGCGCGCGCTTCGCCGGTCGCGTCGGATCGGCCGAGCGCCTCGAGCGTCGTGTCGTCCGTCGTGCGATCGAGGCCGAGCAGGCGCAGGAGCCGGCGCTTGCGAAAACGCCGGTGCACCTTGCGGATCGCAATCGTGAGGAGCCAGCGGCCCGCCTGTTGCGGATCGCGGAGCTGCCCCCAAATCTCGAACGCCGTGACGAAGGCGTCCTGCACGACGTCCTCGGCGTCCATACTGCTCCCGAGCAGCCGCCGGACCACCGCACGCACGCCGGCCACGTGGCGCCGATAAAACGCCTCTTCGGCCCAGGCGTCGCCGCGACTGATGCGCTCGGCGAGCTCGGCCACCGAGGCCGGCGCGGCGGGCGCGAGCGCGATCGGTTCCCGCGGCGGGACCTTGGCTTGCCGTTGAGAGCTCACCTCCCGGATCCGTCGTTGGGGGGGCGCACGCGGTCACTGACCTCTTATTGGTTCCGGGCCCTGACCGCGCGAAAATGGCTCACCTCCTTCGGCGAACGTGAGCCAAAATGGAAACCCTACGGCCCTGATCTTCGATTCGGTCACGGAGTGATGCTCTCACGGAACATCCTCGCAGCCCTCGCCCTTGCGTGCGGTCCCGCGTTCACGGTGGGCTGTCTCCGAACACACGAGCTATTCCAAGAGGTTCCGGGCACGGGCGGCGCCGGCGCCGGCGCTCCCGCGACGAGCGCGAGTCAAGCCGGACGGATGAACGGTCCGGGTGGCCCGGGCGGCACGCCGATGATGCGCTTTCCAGCCGGCGACCCGTGCGCCAGCGACACCGACTGCATGAGCGGCAGCTGGTGCATGCAAGGGATCTGCACGACGTGCGGCGCCGCGACGAACTGTCGCGACGGGTACAGCCCCGCGGCGCGCAACGGCTGCTCGTGGTGCGCCCCGCCGAACGAATGCGTGACCGACGAGAGCTGCGGCGACGGCATGCAGTGCTTCCCCGGCAGTCAATGCGAGCCCGGCTGCCAGGATCTCACCTGCTGTCACGGCAACTTGTGCGGTGATCCGGATTGCGGGCCTCCCGATCAGCTCGATTGCTCCGTCGTCGGTTGCCCCGACGGTGACGCCTGCATGGGCTCGGCTCATGCGGCCGATTGTCGCTGCGACCACCGCCAGTGGACGTGCGACATGAGCGACGGCGCCAATCAGTGCGAACAACACCAGCAGTAGCGCTGCTGCCGCGCGCGCAGCGCATTTTGCCTCGCACGTTTCCGCAGCAGGTGTCGTGCGTTTCCGTACTTCGACCGCCGGCGTGAGCCGTTGTGGGAGGGGCCGGGCCCTGAACCTTCGAGACGCAAGGACCGAAGGAGAAATCTCATGAACATTCGTTGGGTTTTGATCGCAGGGTTGACCATGGCTTGCTCGGGGACGGCCACGCCGGACGAGAGCTCGAGCTCCTCCAACCTGCTCGCGGCGTCTTCGGCGAGCGCGTGGGGACACGCGGCCGCCGGCGCGCCGGGCGCGCAGCACGGCGACGATCAGGGCAAGAGTGACGGCGATCATGCCGACGGATCGGCGGGTCGTGCGGCGGGCTCGGCGGGCTTCGGTGATCGCGGCGGAGAAGCCGGCCCTCCGACGGGCCACGGTGAAGCAGGCGCTGCCGACGGCGGTCCCGAAGGCGGCGATCGCGGCCCGAGCGCGGGCGATCATTCCGGCGATTGTCCGAACATGGACGGCTCGGCCGGTCACGTCGCGTCCGGCGGTCGCTCCGGCGTCCCGAGCACGCCCGGCGAATCGCGCGGCGGTTCGGGCGGGGCCTCGAGCGGCAACGTTCGCTGAGCGGCGAGCGACGCACGGCTCACGGGTGACGCCGGTTGGGGCGTCACCCGTGCTGCGTCGCAGGGGGGCGGTTCGCGGAGCGATCGCCCTCGAGCGTGCGGCCCATGTCGGACGGCGGGCGGCAGGTGCTAGCCTGCACCGATCCACGGAACGGCCGCGCTCGTGTCACTTTCCGATCTTGCGTCCCTCGGCAACTTCGTCAGCGGCCTCGCCGTTCTGATCTCGCTCATCTACCTCGGGATCCAAGTTCGGCAGACCAAGCGCAACCAACAGATCTCGATCCGGCACAGCCGCGCGTCGCGCATCGTCCAATTGCACCTTGCGCTCGCGGAACCCGCCGCGGCGAGTGCCTGGTTGCACGGTTCCGTGAGTCCCGAGAAGCTCACGCAAACGGAGCTCGGGCAATTCGTCAATCTCTGTCGCGCGCTCTTCTTCCACTTCGAGGACTCCTTCTATCAGCGTGAAGAAGGCTTGTTGAACGACGCTGCTTTCGAAACCGTCGTCGCCGGCGCTCACTGGTCGGCGAGAAGCCCCGGATTCCGCGCGGCATGGAAGACCGCGCGCGTGAACTTCGCCGGGCGCTTCCTGTCGTTCATGGACGGCGTCGTCGCCGCCTCCGCGCTCGAGCCGCCCGTGGACACGTCGCTCGAGGGATGGCGAGCGGCGTTCGCGAGCGAGACGGCGCGGAGTTCGTAAGAGCGAGCTCGCTCGTCGTCAAACTTCCTATGGCGCGCTCGGAGCGTGCGGATGTAGAGAGTCATCGGCAATCACGTCCGCACCAGGCGCCGGGGACCTGCAACATGCGGGCTTTTGACGAGGAGTGTTCATGGCTCTCACCAGCGTGCGTTACCTTGCCGCGGCCTTTCCAGCCCTTCCGCTCGTGCTCGGTTGCTCGGCACCCGCAACCAGCACTACGGATCCCGTCGCAACGGCCCAAGATGCCGACGCGCTCAGCGGCTCGCCGAAGGCCGCCGTGTTGGCGCGTGCAGCAGTGGGGGCGACGTCTCCGACGAGCGTTGCCAAAGTCACCACGAGCGTCGCCACGGCGTCGTCGACCTCGTGCACCCGCCACGACAACGATTTCGTCCCTTCCACGTTCATCGGAACCGCGGAACCGTCGCCCGTCAGCGTCTATGCCTACAACGGCCTCGGGGCGCGAGGGCAGACTCTCGCCCAACAGTTCGTGACGGCGCTCGCGAACAGCACCATTTACGACGACATGCGGAACCTGTTCGGCACCCAAGGCGCTGCTGTCCAGGTCTTCATCGTTCCACTGAACGGGGCTACCGACGGTTCAGCGGGCGCAATGCACTATGCGTGTGATTTCGACGTGGAGTGCGGCGGCGGTTCGCTCTACCTGGACGCGACCTTCGACAATCACGACGCCGACCCCGTCCAGCTCCTCCTCGCGCTCTTCACTGCCGAGCTCAGCGAGAGCTTCATGGGCACTTCCGACTGGGTTTGCTACAAGAGCAACGGCGAAGGTTTGTCACGCATTCTCGCCGAATACGAGGCTCCGTTGCACACGTTCGACCAGCTCGAAACCGCGACGATGTGGGCGCATTACTATAGTAATGCATTCCCCAGTTTTTATAACTACGTCAGTCAAACTGACAGCGACTCCAACATGCAGGCGGTCGGTAACGCCGTCGTGTACATCAATTGGATGCGCTCGCTAGGCTATTCACTCAAGAGCATCTTTGCTGCCGGCGGCTCGACGCTTTCGGCCAACTACCATACGTTGACCGGCAAGACGACGGCGTTTGCCGATTTGATGGCCGCGCTGACGAACATTCCCATCCGGTCCGACAACCCGTTCCCGATGAACGATCTGATGTGGCAAAACGCTTCCAGCGGTCAAATCGGCTCGTGGCAACTCAATAAAGAGACTGTCGCCGGGACGCAATTCTTGAGTTTGGGCTGCGGCAGTGGCGGCGGCTGCAGCAATAGTTGGCACCCTGTCGATACGATTGGAGACAATACCATTCTCTGGGACAACCCGACTTCGGGACAAGTCGGCGTCTGGTCGTTCAACGACGCTGGGACGGTCACGATTCCGCCGTTCTACAACCAGACTTGCGACGCCGGTTCGGGCTGCTCTTCGCAGTGGAAGCCGATTGGACGCGTGTGGTCGATTCCGACGTGCACGACGGAGCTCGTTGGCCAGCCATGCCCCTCGGCCGAGGGGCTCGCTTGGTACAATGCGAGCACCGGTCAAGTGGAGATCTGGCACATGCAGGGGAGCACCTTCTTATCCTCTTCATTCGTGTCGCAGACCTGCGCCGGCAGCTGTGCCCAAGCCTGGAAGCCGATGTTGACCGCGGACTTCGACAACGACGGAAACTCGGACATTCTTTGGTACAACGCCGGGACGGGGCAGCTCGGGTATTGGCGACTCGACGACAGCGGTACCGTCTTGGGCGTGCAATACCTTTCGGCGACTTGCAGTCAGGCGTCCGGTTGTGCCTCCGCGTGGCGGCTCGTGGGAGCGGCGGACGCGAACGGCGACGGCAACGTCGACTTGCTCTGGCACAACTCTAGCAGCGGCGCGCTCGAGAATTGGATGTTGGACGGCAACGGCAACGTCTTGAGCACTCCGACGCTCAGTTCGACGTGCGGCGCCTCGGACGGCTGCTCCGCGAGCTGGAAGGCGCTCGGCTACGTCCAGTATCCGTGACAGCTCACTCCTTGTTGGCCGGTTCGGGGTGCGCCACGCGGTAGCGGCGCCGCTCACCGCCGGGGGTCGGCTCGGCGATGCGCCGTTCGACGGGCGGGTTCGGGTGGGGAGGGTTCGTGGCGGGGCCGGCATGCGGAAGCTGCTCCGCCGGACGCCGGCTTCCGCGCGCCGAATCAGGGCCCTCTCGGTCGTGCGATACGGCCACGTCGGTGACCGCTTCGACGACGGCGCCGATGAGCCCGCCGCCGCTGTCGTCACCCTCCGCGAGGCTCTCGTCGGCTGAGTCGTCGGGCGGCAGCGGCTCGGAGCGCACGAGCGCGTCGTAGCTGCACGGATGCGTGATCACGGGCGAACACGGGTCCGTCGTCACGTCCCGCATCACGCCGTCGCATTGACTCAAACACGCTTGGCGATCACCGGGTGCGGGGCGCCGGAGACAAGCATAAAAGCAGTCGACACTCGCCGTGTCGGCGGCGTCGTTCACCACGTACTGCGTGTACAGCACCGAGCCCGAGCCCGAGCTCGGGTAACTCGCATTCGCCGACCAACAACCGCCTTGCACGGCGAGCGCGAACGCGAAAAAGACGCGGAACAATCGATCGACGCGGTGCATCGGCGCGTTCTGCAGCAAGCCGCGTGCCTGCGGACCACGGGCCCAAATCCCTCGAGCCGCGCGCCTGTTGCGCGAGCAGGTGTGATTGCGGTGCGTCAATGTGCGGGCCGCGCCCGCCCGGATGGTCGTGCGTGTGAAGGTGCGCCTGAGGGCGTGTCCGTGATCGTTCGCGCCACTTTAAGCCACGCGGGCCGTGTTGGTGACTCGGCGTTTGTCTATACAAATAATTGTATAGACGATTCACTCCGCCGGAGACCCCCGCCCTAGGAGACGAGCGATCGGCTTTTCGAGCCAAACGCGGGCAGGCGAGTGCGACGAGCGCGAAGAGTCGTTAGTCGTGCGGTCCCACGAGGACCACGTCGAGCCTCGCGTGCTGTCCGGCGCGTGACCAGATCCCGATGCGGAAGGTGCCGCGTTTGCGTGGCTTGTCGAAGTGCATCCCGTCCCGACTGAAGTGAAATCCGTCCGAACCCACGCGCACGAAGCAATGTTCCGTGGCGACGAGCTCGAGCGGCGGATGCTGCGGCGCGAGCTCGAAGCCTTGGCCGCTGACCTCCAAGTTCACCGGCAGCCTCTCACCCGGCTGAAACTCGATGATCAAGGGACGCGAACCGTCGTACCCCTTCAAGGCACCGTGATCGAAATCAGCGAAGCGCACGCGTGTCGCGGTCGCTTCATGGCCGCACCCGACCGTGGCGAGAGCGCTCAAAGCGAGGACGCTCATGAAGCGGAATTGCGTTGCGGACGAGGTTTTGAACATGACCGTTTCTCCGGTGAAGCGTGGGGCGGCGGGCGTCACCGCATCCTTGCACAGTCAGCTGAGCAAGCGCCCGATGCGGCCCCAGCGCACGCCGTCGCTCGGCCCGCGCGAAAACCAAATCTGACGTGCGATGCCCTTCACGTTGGCGATCGGCACCGGGCCGAACACGCGGGAATCGACCGCGTGAGCGCGTTGATCGCCGAGCACGAAGACGGAGCCCGTCGGCACGAGGTACGTCGCCGTCGCGTGCGGCGCTTGCTGCGCGCCGTCGTTGCCCGGCCACAGCACCGTGTACGAACCGTGCGCCCCCTGCTCGTGCGTCGCCGTCAAGCCGTGGAGCGCGGCGAACGCGTCGTGGGCCGGACCGAGCGTGATCTCCGCGCCGTTGACGCGCACGGTCGACCCCGTGATCTCGATGCGATCGCCGGCGAGGCCGACGACGCGCTTGACGAACGTGAGTCGCGGATCGTTCGGATCCGTGAAGACGACGAGCGCGCCGCGTTCGAGCTTCGGTCCGCCCCCTTGCCCGACGGTTTTGTCGGCGAAGAAGCGATCGCCCGGCAAGACCGTCGGCGCCATGCTGGCGCTCGGCACGACGAACGTCTCGAGCCAATGCTCGCGAGCGTGCGCCGAGACCGGCTCGAGTACGAACACGTAACCGACCGCGACGTAGAGCGCGTACACGGTCGGACGCTGGAACGACCTTAGCCCGGCCGCGGGCGCGCGCGTCGCGCTCCGGTACGCGTGCAACACCGAGCCCGCGTAGAGCGCGAGCGCGACGGCGATGCCGAGGAGCACCACGATGCAGAGCCAGCTCGCCGGCGCCCACAGCGCGAGCCGCGCGAAGATCGGCACCGTGAGACCGATCGCGAAGAGCAGCGACGCGCCGCTCACGAAGTCCCCGAGATATACCTGCCCGAGCCCGGGCATGACCAGCGCGGCGGCGAGCGCCAAGAGCGGCTTCCGTGAGCTCACGGCGCGCCTCCGAACGAACGCACCGGCACGAGCACGCAAGCGACGAACCTTGCCACGTTCAGGATCGCCACGAGCGCCGCCGCGGACGACAGCAACACGCCGGCCCAGCGACGCTCGTACCAACGCGGTCGCGGCGCGCGCGCTTCGTCGCCCCGCCGCTGCTCGACCTCACGCCCGATCTTCGCCATCACCCGGTCCGCGAAGCCTTCGGGCACGCACGGGTCGAGCTCGGCGAGCGTCGCGTCGAGCGTCGCCCAGCTCGCGGCGAGCGCGCCGCACTCGGAGCAGGCGAGCGCGTGGTCTCGTTCGGCCTCGTCGAGTGCTTCCCCGCGCGTGAGTTTGGCTTGGGTTTGACTGCAGCTCATCGTGATTTCTCCGTGGCGCCGAGCGCCGCTCTCAGCTGTTCGCGTGCGCGGTGCACGCGTGACTTCACCGTTCCGAGCGCGCAGCCCTCGATGGCGGCGATCTCCTTCAAACTGAGATCGCCGATCTCCGCGAGCACGAAGGTCGAGTGGAGCGCGTCGGGTAGCCCTGCGAGCGCGCAGCGGATCCGCTCGCGGACTTCCGCGCGCTCGTGGAGCTCGGCGGGGCCGTCGCCTTCCGAGCGAGCCTCCGGCGCGGCGTCGAGCGCCGCCACGGCCGGCTGGTGTCGCGTGCGCCCGCGCTCGTCCGCGGCGAGGTTCCGCGCGATCGTGAAGAGCCAACTCGCGAGTGAGCCGCGCGCCGCGTCGAAGCTCGCGAGCGCGCGAAACGCCCGTAGGAACGTCTCCTGCGCCAGATCCTCGCGCGCGGCCGGCGTGAAGCCGAACCGCCCGAGAAATCGAAAGAGCGCCCGCTCGTAACGGACGACGATCACGCGGAAAAGGTCCTCTTGGCCTTCCAAGATGCTCCGCACGAGCGCGGCGTCTTCCATGGCTTCCCGTGCTTACCGGTGAGCGGCGAAAAGGTTCCGTACTCCGTGCGCTTTCCGGCGCAGTGAAGCGGTCTTTCGGCCGTCGGGCCGTCGCCGAGCGGCGTCCCGGTGTCTCGTCAGCGCGCGCTCGCGCCGCCGGCCGCGCGCAGGCGGGAGGCGGCGAGCTCGGGGGGCACCGGGTTGATGGCCATGCCCGTCGCGATCTCGAAGCCCGCCGGTTGCGAGAGACGCGGCAGGATTTCGACGTGCCAGACGAAGTCGGGCTCGTCGGCGTGGCGTCTCGGAGCGCTGTTGATGACGAGGTTGAAGGGCGCTTCACCGAGCACGCCGCGCAGCCGTCGGAGCGTGTCGACGAGCAGGTCGGCCAACGGTCCGAGCGTCGCGCCGGAAGCGAGACCGAACGTCGGTGCGGGCGCGCGCGGAACGATCCACGTCTCGTAAGGGGCGCGGGACGCATAGGGCGCGAACGCCACGAAATCAGCGTTCGTGGCGACGAGCCGCTCCCGCGCCTCGAGCTCGGCGGCGCACACGTCGGCGTAAACGCTCCGTCCGTTCAGCTGGAAATGCTCGGCCGCCATCTCGAACTTGATACGGACCTGCCGGGGCACGATCGGCATGGCGATGAGCTGAAAGTGCGGGTGCGGCTGCGAGGAGCCCGCCGCGGCGCCGCTGTTCTTGAAGATTTGAACGACTTCGAGCTCCGGCTCGAGCGCGAGGGCGCGGCAGCGGCGGTGGAGCACCCGCAGCATCCGCTCGACGTGTTCGAGCGGCTGATCGGTGAGCGCCACGGCGTGGTGCGGCGACTCGATCAGGACCTCGTGGCTACCGTGGCCGTCCATCTCGTGGAACATCGAGCCGAGCTGACGGCGCGTGGACGAGAGCTCCGGCCTCAACGCGGGGTACTTGTTCGCAATCATGCGAACGCTCCAGCGCGACGCGTCGTTCGGCTCGAGCTCCTCGTCGAGGACGACCGCGTCTCCGGTCACGCAAAATGGGCACTCCGGGTCGAAATCCTCGGTCGGCGACCGCTCGGGCGGCGTCACCGCCAAACCATCGGGCCGCGCCCCGCGCTCCGCGGCCACGACGACCCAGTCGCCCGTCGTCACGTCGAAACGCAAGCTCGATGCAGCAGCGCTCGCCGCGCGTCGTGGAGTACCGTCACCCGACATTCGATCCCGAGCGTAGCGCACGCGGCTCGTACGGTGGTCGCGAATGAATCTTGCGGTGCGTGGCGCGCGCGTGACGAAGCGCCGCCGCGCGCAGATTCTGCGTGCGAGGGACGAGCGAACGTTCGCTTCAGCGTGCTCGCGGCGTCGGCACCGAACCCCGCGAGTTGCTATCATTCGAGCATGCAGCGCGACCGACTACACAAGACCTTCAAGCAGCTCGGTATCCGCGACTCGAACTACAAGGTGCTGAAGCTCCTCCCGCTCGTCTACGTGGCCTGGGCTTCGGGGACGCTCACGCCCGAGCGACGCGAGCGTCTCGTGGACCTCGCCCACAACCACTTCGGCATCGGTGAAGACGGCGAGCGCATCCTGCGTGGCTGGCTCACGAAATGCCCCGACGCGGCTTACCTGCGCGAAGGGCTGCACGACATCGTGCTTTTGGCGCACGCGCCCGACGAGTGGGAATTCGACGTCGAGGAGCTTCCGGGCTTGCTCGCTCACGCCGAAGCGATCGCGCGGACGACGGCTCGAGCGATGGATGCGCCGGGGTCGGTGACGCCCGCCGAGGAGAAGGCGCTCGCCGAAATGGCCAAGGAGCTCGGCATCGAAGACGGCGAGAGCTGGGGCGCTCTCGTGCGCGAACTCGGCGAGCCGGCTCGGGCCTAGGGCGCCTGCGGCGGGCGATGCCCGCGCGAAAACACGGGGCGTCGGGTCTGCGCAGAACCTGCATCGACGCGTGTCACGCGCGCTGGACTTGCACGCGCGCGGCCCGCGCCACCCTCGGGAGTTGGTTGCGGGTGCGTTTCCTTCACACCGCGTCGCATGATCTGCGCTGTCGCGTGTGCGCGTGCGCGGCGTGGCGTGAGTCTTGCTGAAAGGGCAGGACGAGGTGCGCACCATGGCCCTGTTTCTCGACTCCTACGTCCCACTCGCCACCTACGACGAGCTCGTGGCCGCGAACGGCGAGCCGCGCGCGGCGTTCAGTCACTTGGCCGCGCTCGCCGGTGGGCTCGACCTCGACGAGCTCAAGTCCCGACAACGGGCCGCCGAAGCGAACATCAAGAATCTAGGAATCACGTTCACGACCTACGACCAGCGCTCCAACGTCGATCGCGAATGGCCCTTCGACATCATCCCCCGCGTGATCCCGGCGAGCGAGTGGGACGGCATCGCACGGGGCCTCGCGCAACGGCTGCGCGCGTTGAACGCCTTCATCGACGACCTCTACAACGAGCAGCGCGTGGTTCACGACGGGCGCTTCCCGGGCGAGTTGCTCGAGAGCTCGAAGAACTTTCGGAAGGTCTGCCGCGGCATGCACCCGAAGTACGGCGTTTGGGCGCACATCTCGGGGACGGACCTCGTGCGGGGCGCCGACGGTCGGGTTTGCGTGCTCGAGGACAACCTGCGCATTCCTTCCGGTGTCTCGTACATGCTCGAGAACCGCGCCGTCACGAAGCGCGTCTTTCCGGAGCTCTTCGCCGAGCAGCACATTCAGCCCGTGGACGGCTATCCGACGCGGCTCTACGAGCTCTTGACCTCGCTCGCACCGGACGACGTCGCCGATCCGAAGGTCGTCTTGCTCACGCCCGGAGTCTATAACTCGGCGTATTTCGAGCACTGCTTTCTCGCGCAACGGATGGGCATCGATCTGGTGCAGGGGCGTGATTTGGTGGTGCTCGACGACGACTGCGTGTACGCGAAGACGATCGCCGGACTCTCTCGCGTCCACGTCGTTTATCGCCGTGTCGACGACGGCTTTCTCGATCCGGAGGCTTTCGATCCCGAGTCCGTTCTCGGTTGTCGCGGCTTGCTCCGCGCCTGGCGGGCCGGTCGCGTCGCGCTCGTGAACGCGCCCGGCGCGGGCGTCGCCGACGACAAGCTCGTCTATTCCTACGTGCCGGATCTCATCCGTTACTACCTCGGCGAAGAGCCGATCTTGCCGAACGTCGAGACCTTCCGGCTCGTCAACGAATCCGAGCGCCGCCACGTCCTCTCGCGCCTGAGTGAGTTCGTCGTCAAACCCGTGAACGAGTCGGGCGGCTACGGGGTGGTCGTCGGCAGCGTCGCGTCGGCGGACGAGCTCGAGCGCTGTCGCCAAGCCGTGACGCGAGACCCGCGCAACTTCGTCGCGCAGCCGATCGTCGCGCTCTCGACCGCGCCGACGCTCTGCGCGGAGGGAGTCGAGCCGCGTCATCTGGATCTCAGGCCGTTCGTGCTGTCGGGTCGAGAGCAGTACGTGACGCGGGGCGGCCTCACGCGCGTGGCGTTGCGCAAGGGGTCGCTCGTGGTCAACTCGTCCCAGGGCGGCGGCAGCAAGGACACTTGGATCGTCAACGACGCGTGAGCGTCTCTGCAACGGAGGCTGTCTTGTTACTCTCGAGCACTGCAGAAGCCATGTATTGGATGGGACGCTATTGCGAGCGAGCTCAGGCGCTCGCGCGCACCGTCGGCGCTTACGAGCGGCTTTCGCTCGACTCGTCCCAAGGGGAACCGCTCGATCCGAGCTTGCTCCTGCCGCTGGTCGACCGCGCGGCGGCGCGCTCGTCGCGGCCGACCCGAAAGGAGGTCTTGCGCCTGCTGGTGCTCGACGCCGAAAACCCGTCGAGCGTTCGCGGGGCGCTCGGCGCGGCGCGCGAGAATCTGCGCTCGGGCCGCACCGTGATGCCGGCGTCGGCATGGATGCCCGTCAATCGCTTGCACGCTCGCTTGAGCGAGCTCCACTCCAAGGACACCGCGGGCGTCTTCGGGGCCCTCGAAGAAGTCGAGGCGATCGGCAGTCAACTCGAGGGACGGATCGAAACGACGATGATGCGCGACGCGGCTTTCTCGTTTTGGCGCATCGGTTCGTGCCTCGAGCGCGCCGACATGCTCCTGCGCACCCTCGGCGTGCTCGCGCCGGCGCTCGTCGGCGGCGGTGACCGCCGCTTCGCCGACGTCCGCGCCGGCGGGCTGCTCGACTGCGTCGGCGCGTCGAGCATGTTCCGGCGTTTGCATCAAACGAATCGGGAGCTCGAGACGATGCTCGCCTTCCTGCTGAACGAAGCCGCATTCCCGCGGAGTCTGAAGGCGCTGCTCTTCGCCGTGGAACGGGAGCTCGAACGTCTGCCGCGCTCCGGGGCCGTCCAAGCGGCGCTCCGCGCTTGCTTCGCCCCCGCCCATGCCGCCGAGCTTTCGGCGGAGCCGGCCGCGCTCATGCTCGAGAACGTGTGCGCGCATCTCGAAGAGCTCGGCGACGCCGTGGCGGCGACGTACTTTCCCGTCGAGCACCGGCGCACCGTCGCCGAGCGTCCGGCGGAAGTCGCGTCGCTCCCGCCCGCGCAGGATCCGTTCGAGGCGCTCGGGCGCGAGCACGCGGCGGTCGAGGCGGTGTTGCGGCTCGTCGACGAAATCACCGCGCGGGCCGAGTGCGGGCAAGCCGTGGATCGCAGCGCCGTCCGCGCCGTCTGCGACTTTTTCACCGACTTCGGCGTGCTCGGACACCACGAGAAAGAGGAGTCCATCTTGATGCCCGTCCTCGTCAACGCGGGCTTCGATTGGCAGGACGGACCGCTCGCGGACATCCGGCGCGACCACCGGCAGGAGCACTATTTCCTGCGCGTGCTCACCCACCTCGCCGGTCAGCGCACCGCTTGGTCGAGCGAGGATCTGCGCCGCTTCGTCGAAGTGGCGCGGGAGTTCACGCAGTTCTTGCGAGCGCACATGCGCCTCGAGCAGCGCGAGGTGTTCGAGCCGGCGGCGCGCAAGCTCTCCGCGCAAGTGAAGGCGAGCCTGCTCGAGGATCTGGCGCGCTTCGACGCGCAGACCGGCGCCGAGCTCCGACTCGCGCTCGAGCGCGTGGACGGCTTGCTCTCGAAGTACAACGTCGCGACCCACGCTCGCGCGCCCGGCGCGACCGGCGCCCCCGTTCAAGGACGCGTGATGCCGGAGAGGTCGCCGCCGGCCGCTTCGATCGAATCGTAGAGGATCTGATTCACGTAGCTCGGGTTGTGCACGCCGAACCCGGACGCACGCGCCATCACGAAGTAGTCGTAGAGCGCCCCGGCGACGTCTGCGGGGACGTTCTTTTGCGGCAGCGCCACGTCCTGGTCCCAATTCGTGTCGTTCAGATCCGCGGTGTTCGAGCCGAGCGCCGTCGTGCCGTCGCGCGAGAGCAGACTGAGCGCGTCCAACGCCTCGCGCAGGCGTTGCAGCTCGGCTTTCACCTTCGTCTGCCCGCCGACGACGTCGAAGTTCGTCGCGCTCGAATGACACTCCGCGCAGGCGGTTTGTTGCGGATAGAACGAGTGATTGCCGATCCCCATGTTCGCGTCGACGGCCGGCATGTGGCAGTGCACGCACCCGTCGCTGAAGTTCGTGTGCGACGAGTTCGTGTACGTCTTCGTTCCGAATTGGTAGGCGCCGACCCCCGAGTACACGTCGGCGGCGGGCCCTTCGTGCGGCCCCCAATAGCTGTTCGCGATGTTGTTCGTGTCGGAGATGTAGTTGGTCACGTCCTTCCGCGACTTGTGACACCACATGCACACGTTGCCGACGGTGTAGTCGCCGCCCGGCGTGCCGTCCGAGACGCCGGCCGCGGAGCTCTTCTCGACGATCGCGTAGTCACTCTTCCCGACGGGGACGCGCAGGGGAAATGACCCGGGCTTGTACGGCTTGCCCGTCACGTGCGGATCGTTCGCGGGCGACGTGTCGTGACAGGTGCTGCAATCGACGACGGCGACGGTCGCCTGCCCGGCGTAGACCGACTCCGTGATTTGGTCGTTCGTCGAGTTCAGGTAGTTGAGCTGGCCGAGATCGAGGTGCGTCGGGCCGGTGGTGCCCGAAAACGTGACGTTGCCGGCGACGCGCTGCTCGATGCCGTCGATCGCGTGGCAGTTGCCGCAGGGGGTCGCGCCGGTCCAGGTGCTCACTTCGTCCCCACCGAGGTTTGCGATGTAGGTCGCGTAATGGCGACTCGTCTTCCACTCGTCGACGATGCCCGAAAAGGTGTGACAAGGAGCAAGACAACTGGTCGAGAGCGCGACGCCGGGACTCGCGCCGCCGGCTCCGCCTTCGCCCGTGGCGCCGCCGTTGTCCGACGCTCCGGGCGGCCCGGCGGGACCCGCCGGACCTTGCGCGCCCTGGGCGCCTTGCTTGCCGGTTGCGCCCTGCGGCCCAGCGGGGCCCTGAGCGCCGGTGTCGCCCTTTTGGCCTTGCGCGCCCGCGGGACCGACGGCGCCGTCTTTGCCGTCTTTGCCGGAGCACGCGAGCGTGAGCGCGCCGAGGCTGATGAAAATCCCAACCCTGCGCCGTCCCATCATCGTGACCTCCGAGACCATCGAAGAACGAGCCATCGAGTGACCTCGGCGGACTCTCACTGATCCGACGTGCGCGCGTCAACCTGAACCGCGCTTCGAGGAAAGTTTTCGCCGCGGCTTTCAGCGACGAAACGCGCTCGTCACGAAACGCGTTCGTGGCGCGCAAATCATTCGCGTTCCGAACGTGGCTGTCCGCTCTCGGTCGAATCGATCGCGCGAATTTTGCGCGCGCCGCCCGTCGTCGTGTCGAGCAAGACTGAAGCAAAGTAGCAAGCGAACGCGAGGATGCCGATGAGGTGCCCGACGCTCATCGCGAAGATCACGGGCAGCGGTCTCGGCACGAGGAGCGAAACGACCATGATGGCGAGCGCCACGAGCGCGAGGTAACAGGCGATGCGTACGAGCCAGGTGACCGAGTGCGCGCGGAGCCCGTCGAGCAGTTTCATCGGGCCGCTCCGCCCGCCGTCGTCGCGCTGCTTGACGCGCTCGGCACGAGACCGAGCCCGTCGGGACCTTTGGTGAACGGATGGGCGAAGCCGTGGCAGCCCGCGCTCGCGCAGCTCACGCGATTGGTTTCGAGCTCGTGCTCGAGCGAGCGGTGGTCGGGCACCTCGGTCCAGACGCGGGCCGTGGTCGAGTGACACTGACGGCAATTCAGGTTGTCGTACGGCTTTGCGAGGTGGATCTTCCGGCGCGCCTCGTCCATCGACATGTGGTCGTAACCGCCCAAATAATAGAGGTAAACGTGGCGCATGCCCCCGGCTTTGGTGAGCGCGTAGCCGTACATGCCGTAGTCCGCGTGACAGACGTAACAGCTCTCTTCCCCGAAGAACGGAATTCGCGTGTGGCGCGCCGCGAGCGACTGCGACCGCGGGTCCGTCGCGTCCGCGAGATGATCGCCCATCACGTGGCAGGAGCCGCAGAACTCGCGGTGCGTCGTTTGCTCCATGCCGGCGACCGTCGACGTCGCGGCGGTGATCGCCGGGAAGACGCCGAGCCCGAGCAAGAGGATGAGCTTGACGCGAAGGTCGAGCGGCGGTTTCTTGACGAGGAAATAAATGATGAGAAGCGCCGCGAGCGCAGCGCTCCCGAGAGCGATGTAGCCAATCCATGCGCCGGCGTGAGGCACGAGACGTATCTTCGAGTGCGGCGGGCGAACGAGCAAGTGGCAAAGCGCCGGCGCGCGTCGTGCGAGTGTGACGAGGTCGAGTGGATCAGCGGTACGCAGCTTCCACCTGGGTGTTGATCGCGGGCATCGTGGTCGCGGTGCTCGCGGCGTGCTCCGAGGGCGGCGCTCCGACCGACGGCCGCTGGGGGCAAGGCGTTTACGTGCCCGAGGAGTGGTCGCTCGACCGTGCGGTCACCGGTCACCGCCTGCACGTCGTGAAGAACAAGATCGCGTGCGCGCAGTGCCATTCACTGAGCGGTGAGGGCATGGGCGTCGTGACCCCCGACCGCTGCGTCGCGTGTCACGAGAAGGAGGGCCGCATCGAGCACGCGACGAACGAGGCGGAAGCCGAATTCGGCCCCGGAACGAAAGCCGATTGCACCGTGTGCCACGCTTTCACGCTCGACGGCACCGATCACGACCGCGCCCGGCGTGAAGCCGAGGCGTTGCGCATGACGCCGGACGCGGGGGCGCAGGCGTTCGCTCCGGGCATCGAGCCGTACGCGCCCGGCGACTGCAAGCGCTGCCACGTGAACGATTCGGCGCGCGGCACGCCTGCGGCGGGCCCGTCGAACACGCCGCTCGTGAGCGTGCACGGCACCGAGCCCTGTCTCAAGTGTCACGAGCCGCACCGCGACCAGACGCCGCAGTCCGCGCCCTGCACCGACTGCCATCACGACATCTCTACGACGCACGCCTCGCAGGGCAAGACCGTCACCGAGACGTGCCAGACGTGCCACCAGCACCAGCACGCGCCCGCGTCGGACGCCGTCGGCACGTGCGTGAGCTGCCACGCGACGCACGAGCCGGTGGTGCCCGCCACGGCGCTCTTCGCGGGCGGTCACACCGAGTGCATCGGCTGTCACCGTCCGCACGACTTCGCGACGAACGAGGTCGTGCCCTGCCGCAACTGCCACGAAAACTTGAACGTGATCGGCGGCTCGCGCGTTCCGGCGCACGAAACCTGCACGAATTGCCACGCCCCTCACGACGTCGGCGCGTCGCCGGGCGTCGCGTGCGCGAAGTGCCACCGCGACTTGCACCCCGATCACCCGAAGGTCGCCGGCACGGGGACGTGTCAGAGCTGCCACGAGCCGCACCCCGCCCGCGTCACGTCGAACGTCGACGCGAAGGCGTGCAGCGCCTGCCACCAGACGGCGTCCTCGGATCACGCGTTCCACGACGACGTCGCGTGCACGAGCTGTCACGAGCCGCATCACTTCGAGCTCGAGCTCGCTTCGCTCGAGCTCTGCGAGCGCTGCCACGCCGGCCGCGTGAGCGAGGTGTCCCACAATCCCGGACACCGCGCCTGCGAGGCGTGCCACGCAGGACTACCGCATCACCCGGAAGCTCTCGGGACGGGTTGCGACCGCTGCCATGCGCGCGAAGAGGGCGAGGTCGTCGCGGGCCACGCGCGCTGCACGCAGTGCCACGAACCGCACTCGGGCGCCCAGGCCGCCGCGTGCTCGACCTGCCACGCCAAGGAGCACGAGACCGCGCCCGAAGGCCATCGAGCCTGCACGCAGTGCCACGAGCCGCACACCGGGTCGCACGCCGTGAAAGCTTGCTCCGCGTGTCACGCCGCGGAGGCGCATTCGCCGCACGGTGAGGCTGCCGTCGGCTGTCTCGGTTGCCATCGCCCGCACGGGCCGGACGGCGTCGCCAAGCCGCCGGCTTGCACGAGCTGCCACGCCCCAACGACGCTCCCGGCGCTCCACGCGGTACCTCAACATCAGACTTGCACGCGCTGCCATTCGGGACACGGCGACGCCGAGGGACTCGAACGGGCGACTTGCTTGAGTTGCCACGCCGACCGCCAGAACCACTTCCCGACGGCGCCGCGCTGCGCGAACTGCCACCTCTTCACGAAGCAATGACGCTTCGAGCCTCGCGCTAAGGCTGCGCGACCTGGAACGTGACGATGCCGTCCACGTGGAGCTCCGGGTGCGTGAACGTCGTGTCGTCCTCGGCCATGTCTTGATGGCAGAGGTGGCACGGGTAGGGGTTCGGGTGCGGCGGGGGCGGCGGGATGCCGTGACAGCTGCCGCATTGCGCTTGGGTGCCGTCGACGCGGGTCCAGACGGGCTCCGTGTTGCTCCCGCCCGAGGGGTCGCCGTTCGGGAACACCGCGCCGTGGCAGCTCGTCGCGCGGCAGGTGCCGTTGGCGTAAACGGGCTTCGCATCCTGAGCGAGGGCCACGCCCGCGAAGACGACCTCGGCGGGCCGCGGCGTGTCGATGTGGCCCGGATCGAGCACGTTTTCGGGGACGCGGTGACATTCGCCGCACGGCACCGGGCGGGACCGCGCCGTGCCGAGCACGTGCGTCTGGTGAGCGCCGACGCCGGGCGCCGTGGTTTGCGTGTTGCCCTCGGCGTCGCGCGGCGGGGCGGGGTTCTGGGCGCTGCCGTGGCAGCTCGTGCAGGTGAGCGCGTCGAGTGACACGTCGACCACGCCATCGACGTGCTCGCTCGGCGCTGAAAACGTCCGATTGTCGGGCTCGAGCACGGCGCCGTGACAGACCGAGCAGTCGTCGTACACCGGGTGCGGAGCGGGCGGCGGCAGCGCGTGACAGCCGTCGCACGCGAGCGTTTGCGCGACGTTCCAGAGGGGCGAGCTGCGCTCGTCGCCCGGCGACGGTGAGTGGCAATACGTATCGCCGCAGGTCGCACTCGCGTGATCCCACTCCGGCGCGCGCCCCATGCTCGCCGCGACGCCGGTGAGCACCACCCGCGCCGGCAAGCCCTCGATGTGCGCAGGGTCCCAAATCTCCGCCGGCACGACGTGACATTCGTCGCAGGCGAGCGCGCGGCTCGTCGCCGAGCCCATGAGGTGCGCCTGGTGCGCGCCGACACCGAGCGCGGTGATGTCCGAGTTACCGTGCGTGTCGAGCGGCGGCGCCGGATTGTCCTTGCTGCCGTGACAGAGGACGCAGTCGCCTGCCACGTAGTCCAAGTGGCCGTCGACGTGGCGTTCCGGCGCGATGAAGTGCCGATCGGCGTCGATCACCTCGCCGTGACAGACCGAGCAGCGATCGGACTGCGGGTGCGGCAGCGGCGGCGGCAGGCCGTGACAGGTGCCGCACGCGTCGGCGCTCGAGCGCGGATTGCTCCACACGGGCCACGCGTCGCGGTGGCAATAACTGTCGAGGCACGTCCGCGTCTTCGGGTCGTACGTCGGGTCGTGACCCGCCGTCGTGGCGAGGGGACCGAACGTGACCGGCGCCGGCGCGGGGCCGAGGTGGCCCGGAGAGTCGACCCGCTCCGGCACCACGTGGCACTCGCTGCACGCGACGGCGCCGTGCGTCGCGCTCGCGTCGAGGTGAATGCCGTGAGCGCCGACGCCCGGGTAGTGCGGATCGGTCGCGCCGAGCAAATCCTTCGGCGGCGCCGCGCAGCGCAAGGCGTCGCTCGAACGCGTCGGATCCCCGTGACAACCCGTGCAGCGCGCGATGTCCGGATTGACGCTCGGTTCGGGGCGCCGTTCGAGGCACGCGGGGCTCACGAGCGCGGCGGCCGCGGCCGTCGCGCAGCCGAGCAGGAGCGAGAACACGCCCCCCGTGCCCTTGCGGCGTGCACGCGGCTCAACCCCCATGGCAATACCTGCACATCTCGCTGTCGACCCCGCGCGCGCTCTTCCAGCCGCGCGGATGCGGGTTGCCGCCGTAAGCGCCGACCTTGTGGCACGGGATGCAATTGGTGGCCGGCCCCGCTTCGTGGCACCCGGCGCAAGACACGATGTCGCGTCGCGCCCACACACCGTGAAAATTACTCGAGGCCGTGTTCGTCCCGATCCACTCGGGCGGGTGCGGGTTCCGCGGATCGCCCAGGTTCGCGCTCACGCCGCGGAGCGCGTGGCACGCGTCGCACGTGTCCGTCGTGTGGCAGCTCAAACAGCGCGCCGGCTCGGAACGAGCCTCGATCGCATGGCGGACCATGAAGTCGCCCCGGTGCACCTGCACGGCATCGATGCTCTCGGGGCGCCGCACTTCGACGGCCAGATCTTGGGAAACGTCGTGGCACTCCTGGCACTGCGCCTGCGTGTGGCACGTCTGGCAGAGCAGGGCTTGGCGCCGGTCGACCATCTGTTCGCCGTGGTGCCGCACGAACGCCTCGTCGTGCTTGAGGAACGTGACGGGCATCGTGCGCACGAGGTCGCGCCGTTCGTGGCAAGGCACGCACGCGCCTCCTTCCCACTCCGCCTCGTGCTCGTGGCACGAAAAGCACTGCTTCATCGGCGGCAGCGCGGGCCGCGCCTCGTCCACCACGCCGGCATGGCACGGCACGCACTGCCCGCGCACCGAGGGCAGCGCCAGGTGCTGATCGTGGTCGAAGTGGATCTCGCCGTAGGGATGCTCGGGCAGGGCGGCGAGCACCGTGCGCGTGGTGTGGGGATCCTCGTGACAGCGCTCGCAGAGCGCGGCGTCCGGCATCCGATGCAACGGGTCGCGCTCCGACATCGAGTGGCACGTCGCGCAACTCAGGCACTCCGCCTGGCCGGGGTGCCCGCACGGGATCCCCGCGAGATGGACCTCGTGCGGGAAGTGCGCCGGCGTCGTGGTCCCGCGGCAAGCCGCGACGAGCGCCGCGAGCGCGACCGCCGACCAGAGCAGCCACGTCTCCGCGCGCAATCCGGCGCCCGAGCTCATCGCCGCCTCGCCGTCGGATCGAGGTCGACCGTGACGCGCAGGAGCGCCTGCGCATCGAGCGACGCGTAGAGGGAATGCGCGATCGACGTGCCCAAGAGCAACCCGAGCGAGTCGAACGCGTGGTAGCTCAGCGTTCCCGCGTACACCGAGGAGCTCCGGTAGCCCTCGATGGGCATGGCGTAGAAGTAGCCGTACGCTTCGAGAGTCGCGGCGAGCCGCCCGACGAGCCTTCGGCCGAGCGACACGCGCACCGAGTCGTAGGCGTTCGTCGGCGCGAGCACGCGCGCGTACGCGATGCGCACGTGCATGTCGTGCGCGCGGTCCAGCGCCAGGCGCGTCGCGAGCTCGCCGCGCGCTCCGGGCCGCTCGCCCTGGTACGCCTCGAAGTAGCCCTGGCCTTCGAAACGCAGCCACGAGAGCGTCCGGAGCGCGAACGTCCCGCCGAACTCGTCGTAGCCGTCCGTCGTGAAGACCGAGAGCACGGATTGTCGCGAGAGCAAGAGGGCCGGTTCGGCGTGCAACGCCTCGAAATCCAGGTCGAGCGGGGGTAGGGGCGTCGCGTCGACGAACGCGCGGGCGAGTGCGATGCGGCCGCTGTCGAGCTCGACGAGCGCGCTCGCGCCGAGCGAGGTGAGCTCGAAGGGACGAAATCCGCAATCGAGCCCGAGGTTTCGGTGCTCGAGGCCGTGCTCGGCGTGTTGCTCGTGAAAGGAGACGCTGCCGCTCGCCTGCGACGTCGCGTACCCGAGCTTGCCGCCGGCGAGCCACTCCCCCGTGCGATCGGGCGCCGGCGCCGGATAGCGCAAGAGGGCGTTCTCCGCGGTCCCGAGCTCGTGGTAGCCGGGGCGCTCGTCCCAGCGTGGCAACACGGTGAAACCGCCGTAACCCTCGAGCGAAAAGCCCGAGCTCGCCGCGCCCGCCGACGCGCCGTCGAAGCGAACGAACCGCGCCGCGCCGCCCCCGATCTGCTGCCGGCCGAAGCGGACCCACGCCGGTCCCGCGTGGTACGCGGCATTCGCCGTCTGCACGTCTCCGTCGAACGGCCGCTCGAAGCTCGACGCCGTCGGCCAAACGCGGCTCCACGCCGCGAACTCGAGGTCGATCGCGTCCGCGTTCCACGGCGAATCGACGTCGCGCGCATTCACGAGCAAATACTCGTAGACGGGCGCATTCGTCTCGGTGGCCACGAGTGCGCCGTTCGGGCCCGGCAGGAGCGCCCGGCGAGAAAGCCGCACGTCCGTTTCACTGCGAGCGGTCAGGCTGAAACGATCGCCGGTCGCGGTCGGCTCTGGAGGCGCAAAA
>DATJXW010000260.1:0-30545 GCA_035499895.1 Polyangiaceae bacterium
CGCCGCGGGGACGGTCGGGCGTGAAGCGACTGCGATACACGCCCCAGCGCGCGTGCCAGTCGGCGTGGCGCCCTGCCGCGGCTTCGGCCCAGGGCGTGAGCGTGAGCGGCAGCGCCGTCTCGAACTGAAACCAGAGCGCGCGATCGGAGTAGCGGTGCGGTCGATCCGCTTGCTCCGCCGTCTGCGCGAGGTGCCGCTCGATCGACGCGGCCACCACGCCGTGCGGCGTCATGCACGGGCTCACGAAGACGCACCCTGGCTCGAACATGCCGTCATTCGTGCTGATTTCACGCACGATGCCGTTGATCTCGGTCGTCGCGTTGCGGTGGAAGTAGGGGAGCCGAAACGTGTGCTCCGTCGCATCCCACCGCGGCGGAAAGACGACGAGGTCGAGCGAGTGCGCACCCGCTTCGTCCATCGGCGCGCTCACCACGGTGTAAATCGACGGATCGGGGTGATCGATGCGCGTGTAACCCGCCGGCGTGAAGAGCGAGAGGTCGTAGACGTAGGGGCAGTGATTGCCGTGCCACGCGACCACGTCGTAAGGCGAGCGATCCTGCGTCGCTTCTTGCAGCACGCCGCCGACCTTCGCGGTGATGCGGTAGCCGACGGCGAGTCTGTCCTCGTACCAGGCGGCGGGCGCGCGGAAGTGACGCGCGTCGGCGAGCCCGTTCGAGCCGAGCGGGCCACGCTCGGGCAGCGTGAAGCGGCGGCCGAACACTTCCGCGACGTAGCCGCGCGCCGCCGGTCCCGCGAGGATCACCGTGAAACGGAGGCCGCGCGGCACGAGCGCGAGCTCGCCCGGCTTCACTTCGAGCGCGCCGAGCTCGGTGAGGAGCGTGAGCGCGCCGAGCTCCGGCAAGAGCAACAGATCGCCGTCGGCGTCGTAAAACGCGCGATCCTCCATGTTGCGGTTCGCGGCATAGAGGTGCACGGCGTAGCCGCGCCGCAGGCGCGCCGAGCCGGCGCCGCCGAGCGTGTAGAGGCCGTCCACGAAGTCGGTCGGTGCCGACGGCAGCGGCAGCGGCGCGAACCCCGTGAGGTTCGCGAGTGCCGGCTCGCCCTCGAAGTCGCTCCCGAGCGTCGGGTGCGCGAGACGCCGGAATTCGCGCTGCTGCGCCGACGGGCGCAAGCGGTAGAGCCACACGCGCGAGTTCTCGGCGCGCGGCGCGGTGAACGCCGTGCCGCTCACGAGCTCGCCGTGCAGGTTATAGGGCGCGTGTCGCGGCGTGTTTTGCGCGCGCGGGAACGCGCCGGGCAGCGCTTCGCTCGCGAGAACGTTGCCGAAGCCGGCGGGCTCGGGCGGCGGCGCGCGCCCGGAGAGCAGCTCGCGCGCGGCGAGGCGCTGGCGCGCGTGGAAGGTGTGCGTGGTGCCCGGCGCCATCTCGAGCGTCACCGCGCAGCCGGCCGCGGAGAGCGCCGCAGCCGTCCGCTCGACGCTGCCGGCCTCGAGGTACGGATCGGCGAGCGCGCCGCCGAGCACGATCGGCGTCCCCACGACCCCGGCCGCGACGCTCGGCTGTTCGCCGGGCGGACCGATGATGGCGCCCGAGAGCGCGACGAGCGCCGAGAGCCGCTCGCCGCGGCGCAGGAAGAGCTCGAGCGCGAGACAAGCGCCCTGCGAGAAACCGAAGAGCGCGACGCGCTCGTGGGGCGTCGCCGCGAGCACGCGGTCGAGCACGGCGTTCACCTCGCCGAGCGCCGTCTCGAGCGCGGCGCCGAGCTCGGCGCGCGGCTTCGTGTAGGGCGCGCTGTACCAGGCGAGGTTCGTCGCCTGCGGCGCGACGACGGTGACGTCCGGATCGCTCCCGACGATCTCGAGCACGCGGCCGATCACGGAGTCGGCGGTGGCGTTTCGCCCGTGCAAGGCGACGACGACGCGCCGCGCCTCGCCGAACGCGGGGCCGCGCACCGAGACGAGCTCGCGCAAACCGAAATTCTCGAGCCGCACGCATGCCGAGGGGCGTCGCCCGTGGAACGCGGCGCGGAGGAGCGCTCGGTCCCGCTCGTCGGTCGCCTCCAACAATCCATCGAACTTCGCGAGCTCGACGCCGAGCGCCTTGAGCGACGTGCTCGCGCCCGCGCGCAGCAAGAGGTCGAACAGCGCGGCTTCGAGATCCGCGACGTGGAGGCGCGTTTCGACGGCCGCGAGCGCGTCCGGCGCGTCCGAACGCAACCGGTGGACGCCGTGCGGCAGGAGCACGCTGTGGAGCGCCGCGTGGTCGAGGTCGAAGGCCCCGCCGAGCCGGTGCACGAGCGCGTGATGCGCTCCGAGCTCACCCCCTTCGAGCACCTCCGCCGCCAGGGCGGCGCCGCGCTGCGCGTCCACGCGAGCGCGCGCGTCGTTCGGGTCTTCGACGAGCGCCTCGAGGGCGCCGAAGACGACGGCGATCGCCCGCAGCGCGCGTTCGCGCTGATCTTCCGGCGCGTTCTTCGACGCGAGTCTCGCGATCGGGTGCGCGAGCGCGTTCACGAGGCTCGTGACGCTGAGGGCCTTCGGCGTGCCCTCCGTGAGCGCGGGGTCGTAAATGACGTGGAGCGGACGCACGCGCGGGTCGCGTCCGGTCTTTTTCGTGCCGTCCTTCGTGGTGCCGTAGAGGCTCGTCTGCTCGGAGCCGGAATACGTGGTCGGGACGGCGATGAACGGGAGCGGGTGCGTGAGCACGAGCGCTTTGCCGAGGCCGATGGCCGAGCCGCCGCCGAGCGCGACGATGACGTCGGCGCCGCTCGCGTCGAGCACGCGCGCCGCTTCGGCGAGCACGTCTTCGGGCACGTGCCGGCGCGCGCCCGCGAAGAGCTCGACTTCGAGCGGCGCGAGCAGGCGCGTCACCCGCTCCGCGTGGCGCGCGCTCGGTCCCGTGATCAAGAGCACCTTGTGGCCGCCCGCGCGCCGCACGAGCTCGGGCAAAGCGTCGAGCGAGCGTTGCGAAGGCTCCGCCGCGTCGTTCATCGCCGCGGAGCGTACCATCACCCCGTGAACGGCCGGAGTCCGAGAATTCGGCGCGCTTCGGCCGGGGTCGCGACCGTGCGCCCGTATTCGCTCGTGAGCGCGGCGACGCGGGCGACGAGCTCGGCGTTGCTCGCGGCGAGGCGCGAGTCGTCGAAGCGCACGTTGTCTTCGAGACCCGTCCGCGCGTGGCCTCCGAGCTCGAGCGACCAGCGGTTCACGGTGAGTTGGTGGCGGCCGATGCCCGCCGCCGTCCAGGTCGCGCCGGGCAATACGGCCGCGAGCTCGCGCACCAAGAAGTCGAGGAGCTCGCGCCGCGCGGGAAGCGCGTTCTTCAAGCCGAGCACGAACTGCACGTGCGCGGGCGCGGCGAGGAGCCCGGCTTTGACGAGCTCGGCCGCGTTGTAGAGCATGGCCACGTCGAACACCTCGACTTCCGGCTTGATGCCGAAGTCGCGCATCGCTTGCGCGAGCGCCTCGACGAAGTCCGGCGGGTTTTCGTAGACCTGCGTCGGGAAGTTCACCGAGCCCGTCGCGAGCGACGCCATGTCCGGCTTCAAGTGGAGCATCGAGCCGCGCAGGGCGAGCTCGCGCCCGCGCCCCCCGGTCGAGAACTGCACGATCATGCCCGGACAGTGGCGAAGCACGCCCTCCTGCACGCGGGCGAAGCGTTCGGCGTCGGAGGACGGCGCGCCGCCGTCGTCTCGCACGTGAATGTGAACGAGCGCGGCGCCGGCCTCGAACGCCGCGTGCGCCGACTCGATTTGTTCGGCCGGCGTGATCGGAACGGCGGGGTTATGCGCCTTTTGCGGCAGCGAGCCCGTGATGGCGACGCTGATGACGGCGGGCGTGCTCACGAGAGCATTCTTGCACGTTCGCGCCCGTCAGAGACCCGATTGCCACGCGCCGGCCTCGGCCCTAGGTTCCCGCGCGGAGGACCCCATGGCCGCGTGCTTCACCGAATGGACCGTACTGCCCCATGACCCGATCCAGAAGCTGACGGAGAATTTCTGGTGCGTGCAGGGGGTGATGCCGGACGGGAAGACGACGCGAAAGATGAGTGTCGTTCGGCTGCGGGACGGCTCGCTGCTCTTTCACAACGCGATCGCCCTGAAAGAGGAGGCGATGCAGGAGCTCGAGGCGTTCGGGCGGCCGGCGTACATCGTGGTGCCGGGAGCCTTTCACCGGCAGGACGCGCGCATCTGGAAGGATCGTTTTCCCGGAGCGAAGGTCGTGGCGCCCGCCGGCGCGAAAAAGAAGATCGACGAGATCGCGAAGGTCGACCTCGACTACCGCGACGCGCCGGGCGACGACACGGTGAAGCTCGCTTATTTCGACGGCTGTAAGGAGAAGGAGGGCTACGTCGAGATCCGCTCCGAGAGCGGGACGACGCTCGTCATCAACGACGTGGTCTGCAACTTGCCGAAGCTCGGCGGCTTCATCGGCTTTTTCATGGGGCCGACCGGCCAAGCGAGCGTGCCGCGCATCACGCGCTGGATGATCGTGAAGGAGCGGAACGCCGTCGGTGAGCACCTCGACCGGCTCGCGCAGATCGCGGATTTGCGCCGTGTCGTCCTCTCCCACGGGGAGAACCTCGAGCACAATCCGAACGCAGCGCTCCGGGCGGCACGCGCCACGGCGTGAGCTCGCGCAGGCGTCGGCGCGAGTCAGCCGCGCCGGCAGAGCTCACGGAAGAACTTCGCGCTGTCTTTCGGCCGGCGCTCCTGCGTCGCGAAGTCGACGTGGCAGAGGCCGTAGCGCATGGTGTAGCCCTCCGACCATTCGAAGTTGTCCATGAGCGACCACGCGAAATAGCCCTCGACCGGCACGCCCTCGCGACGCGCGGCCGCGAGCTCGGCCAGGTGCCGGCGTAGAAAATCCACGCGACCCGCGTCGTGGACGGAGCCGTCCGGCTCGAGCGTGTCGGGAAACGCCGCTCCGTTTTCGGTGACGACGAGCCGCCCGACGCCGTACTCGCGCTGCAGGCGCACGAGGATCTCGCGTAGGCCGGGCGCGTAGATTTCGCGGTCCGCGGTGCGCGGCAGGCCCGTCTCGCGAACGCGCTTCGTTCGGAGGTAGCCGCCTGCGGGGTCGTGCCCGATGACGATGCGCTCGTAGTAGTTGACGCCGAGTACGTCGATCGGCGTCGCGACGGCGGCGAGATCCGCCGCCGCGACGTTCGGCATGGCCGCGCCGTAGTGAGCGAGCATGTCGGCGGGATAGCCGCGGCCGAGCAGCGGTTCGAGGAACCAGCGATTGAAGTTGCCGTCGACGCGGCGCGCCGCGGCGTGATCGTCCGCGGCGTCGCTCGCGGGGTGCGCCGGCATGAAATTGAGCGCGATGCCGAGCGGCGCCTTCACGCGCGCGCGGAGCGCGGCCGTCGCGAGCCCGTGCGAGAGGAGCAAATGATGCGCGCAGGTGAGGGCGTCGCCGAGCCTCTGGTGACCCGGCGCGAACGTGCCGTCTTGATAGCCGAGGAACGCCTGGCACCACGGCTCGTTGTGCGTGTGCCAGAGCGCGACGCGATCGCCGAGGCGCGCGGCGACCGCTTCCGCGTACTCGACGAACGCGTGCACGGTGTCGCGCGCGAGCCAGCCGCCCGCGAGCGCGCTCGGGAGGTCCCAGTGATAGAGCGTCACGCACGGCGCGATGCCGCGCGCGAGCAAGCCGTCGACGAGGCGCTCGTAGAAGTCGAGACCCTTCTCGTTCACGCGTCCGCGGCCGTCGGGGACGACGCGCGGCCAGGCGACGCTGAACCGATACGCGTCCACGCCGAACCACGCCAAAAGGTCGAGATCGGCCTCCAGCCGGTGATAGTGGTCGCACGCCACGTCGCCGTTCGAGCCGTCCCGGATGGTGCCCGCTCGGTGGGTGAAGTCGTCCCAGATGCTCGGCTTGCGGCCGTCCTCGGCGACCGCGCCCTCGATTTGGTACGACGACGTGGCGACGCCGAAGCGAAAATGGGGGCCGAAATCGCGGCGCGAAAGCTCGTCCATGGCGGCGCCTTCGCGTGTATCACGGCGACCGTGCCCGTCGCGAGCCTGGTACGCTGCGAGCGTGAGAGCGCGCGGCTCCCGCGTGACGTGTCGTTTGCTGTGCGGCTTCCTCTTCGTCACGGGGACGCTCGGCGCGTCCGAACGCGCGAAACCGGACGACGACGCCGAAAGCGGCGTTTCCGCGCTGAGCGCGAGCCGGCGCCTCATCGACACCATGCCCGTGATCGCCGGCATCGAAGGGAGCTGGTCGCTCGTTCTGCAGCTCGACACGCTCCTCACGAGTCGTCGTTGGAGCTCACCCGAGCCGCAAGGCTTGGTCGCGCAAGAAGCCACGCGCGTCCTCTACGGGTCGACCTGGACGGTGATGCTCGGCCTCGAGGGCGCCGTCGCCATGCTCGCGAGCGGCGGCAATTTCTCGTGGCTCGCCGAGGCGCGCTACGAGAGCGATTGGACCTTCGGCGTGAGCGCGCCGGCTTGCCCCGAGCCCGGCGCGTACGCGGGGTGCGGCGTCGGCATCGGCGGCTTCGGCGGTCTGCACGCGCGCCCGGTCGGAAGCTCGTTTTGGTACGAGGTGACCGGCGGGTGGCTCGAACAACGCATCGCGAGCGACGCGACCCGAACGCTCGAAGAATCCTCGTGGGTGCTGTCGCCGCTCGCGGTGACGTACGGCGCTCGCGCCGCCGCGGGCCCGTTCGCCGTCGATCTCAGGATCGGCCCGGGCGCGTACTTCGGCATGCACGCCGCGCATCTCCACCCGACGGTCGCCGGTGAGCGTTCACTCGACGTGCCGTGGCACGAACTCTATCCGCTCGACACGGGCGTCGGGCTCGGAGGGCGCGCGGAGCTCGGGCTGACGCTGTTCGAGCACGTTCGACTCGACGGCGGACTCGTCGTCGCTCCGCTTCCGCTCGGCACGCGCCGCACGCGTTGGTTGCCGGAGCTCGCGCCGCTCACGCCCGCGCCGAACGGCGTGCCGTGGTGGCGCATGGTCACGCTCGGCGTCGCGTTCGAGCACCCTGCGTTGCCGCTGCGCATGGGAATCTCCGTGTTTCTCGCCGAGCTCTCTACACGACCGATAGACGATCTCGGACAGCGCGGTTTCATGCTGCGCTTCGATTACCCGCTAGAACCGCGAGCCGCCGCAGCCGAACGCACGCACTGAGAGAAGGCGTGAAACGCTCGCTGCGGTCGGGCAGTTCGCCCCACTCCGCTCGTGTGGCTGCGGTTCGACGTGCCGTGCGCGTCGGTCATCGTGCGCGCGCGAGCTCGACGCACTGTCGTGTAGCCAACGTCGCTTGAGGTGCGACGATGTGCGAAGGGGTAATGACCACACTCAACAATTTGCGTGAGGGCGCGTGAACGCCGACAAGGACGTGATATTTTGCAAGCTGCCCGAAAGTCGGCTCGACGCGGCGCGGAGGTTCGAATGCATCAAAAGAGGTTGTTCAAGGCCGGAGTGCCGATGGTTCTCGTGTTCGGTGCGCTCGGTGCGCTGGCCGTCACCGCGTGCGGTGGTGACTCCGATCCGAACGGCAAGACGGGCGGCGGGCTCGGTCCCGCGAAAGGCGGCTCGAGCGGCAGTGGCTCGGGCGCGAAGGGCGGCACGGGCGGCGGCATCTCGCTGACGGGCGGCTCGAGTGCGGGCGGTTCGAGCTCCGTGGGCGTGGGCGGTGGCGTGAGCGTCGGCGGTTCGACGTCGGGCTCTTCCGGATCGGTCGGGAGCGGAGGCTTCGCCGGCGCGGACGCGTGCGCGTCGGTGACCGAAGACACGAACAAGATCGAGGTCGCGCTCCTCTTCATGGTCGATATCTCCGGCTCGATGAACTGCCCGGTGCCGGAGCAAGATCCGCCGTGCGAGGTCGACCCGAACAAGACCTTCCCGCAGACGCGCTGGACCGAGATGAGCCCGGCGCTCAAGGGCTTCTTCGATTCGATGGCGAGCGCCGGCATGTGGGCCGGCATCAGCTTCTTCTCGCGCAACGGCAGCTGCAACGAGTCTGACTACGAGAAGCCCGACTCCGAGATCGCGCTCTTGCCCGCCGCGGCGATGAACCTCGACTCGGTGGTCGACAAGCAGAAGCCGGCCGGCTCGACGCCGACGGTGCCCGCGCTCGAAGGCGCGCTCACGCATGCCGGCGACTGGGCGGCCGCGCATCCCGATCAGAACGTCGTGGTCGTGTACGCGACGGACGGCTACCCGATGGGTTGCGACAAGAACACCATCGACGTGGCCGCAAAAGACGCGGCGGACGCGTTCAACGGCCCGCACCAGATCCGCACGTACGTGCTCGGCGTCGGCCCGAATCTGTCGGACTTGAACTCGATCGCGATGAGCGGCGGCACCGACATGGCCGAGCTCATCGACACCGGGCAAGACGTGACTTCGCAGCTCACCGCGAAGTTCAACGCGATTCGTTCGGCGGTCGCCGTCGATTGCACGTACGCCGTGCCCGCGCCGCCCGCGGGCCAAACGCTCGACCCGAACAAGGTCAACGTCGAGTACAACGGGACCGAGATCGGCTACAACAACACCGCGACGTGCGACCAGGGCTGGCAGTACGCGAACAACAACAGCCAAGTCGTGCTGTGCGGCTCGACCTGTGATCAGGTGAAGGCCGACGCGAACGCGAAGATCAACATCTCGTTCGGTTGCGAGACGGTCGTCATCGGCCAGCCGCGCTGACACTGGCGCCCGCGGGCCTGCGGCCCTACGTTCCGCGTGCCGTCATGAGCACGCCGAGCGATCTCGATCCGACCGGCCGCTTCTCGAACCGCGCGGACGACTACGTCCGTTACCGGCCGACGTATCCCGCGCCGGCCATCGACGCGCTCGTCGCGGGGCTCGGCGCGCCCGAGCGCCTCGTCGCCGTGGATGTCGGAGCCGGGACGGGCATTTCGGCGCGCCTCCTCGCGGAGCGCGGCGTTCGCGTCAGCGCGGTCGAGCCGAATCGCGCGATGCGCGAGGCGGCCGCGCCGCATCCCGGAGTCACCTGGCTCGACGGCACGGCGGAGGCGATCCCCCTCGCCGACGCGTCCGTCGATCTCGCGCTCGCCGCTCAGGCGTTTCACTGGTTCCGCGCGCCCGAAGCGGTCGCGGAGATGGCGCGCGTCACGAAGAGCGGCGGGCGCCTCGCGCTGCTCTGGAATCATCGCTCGCCGAGCGACCCGTTCATGCGCGGCTATGAGGACGTGATCGTTTCGCTCGCCGCCGACCGGAGCGTCGTGGGCATGAACGCCGACGTGGCGGCCGTCGATCGCTCGGGGCTCTTCGGTCCGCGCCGCGTGGTGTCGTTCGAGCACCGGCAGACGGTCGATCGCGACGGTCTCGTCGGGCGTGCGCTCAGCGCGTCGTACGTTCCGAAAGACGAAGCCGGTCGCGCGCGCTTGGTCGAGCTCTTGAGCGCGCTTCACGCGCGCTTCGCAGAGAACGGCCTCGTCTCTTTCGTCTACGTCGCCGAGGTCACGCTGGCCGAGCGCCTGCCGCGCTGAGCCACCGAGCGCGCGAGCCGCTCATTCGTCGGGGAGCGTGAAGCGACCCTTGTGCTTCGGCTCGTCGCCCGACTTGTCGCTGCCGCTCTTGTCGCTCGAGCTCGACTTCTTGCTGCTCGACTTGTCGCTCGAGCTCGACTTCTTGCCGCTCGACTTGTCGCTCGACTTGTCCTTGGACGAGTCGCTCGCCGACTTGCCGTCCATGTTGCCGTGCGGCTTCTCGTCCTTCGCGCTGTCGCTCTTCTTGTCGTCGCCGCCGCTCGCGTCGTCCGCGGTCTTCTCGTCCTCTTTCGGCGCGTCGGGGATGGCCTCTTTCAGCTGTTTCGAGCACAGCCATTCGCAGCTGCATTCCATCATCTCGCCGCCGACCGCGTCGCAGGCGTCTTGGTAGGCCGCGCTCGTCTCCTGCTCTTGGCACGTCCCGCCCGAATCCGTGCACATCTTGAGCTGGTTCTTGCTGTTGTAGCCGGTCTTCGTGCCGTTGATGTTGCCGCTACACAGGTTCTCACAACCGCATTGCTTCATGCGGTACCCGCCCTCGCGGCACTTCTCCTGGAAGTCGAGGCTCGGCTCCTTCACCTCGTCGCACGACGAGCTCGGCGTGTCGCACTTCTTGCCTTTGCCGCTCTCGTCGAACGCGAGCTTGTCCTCTTTGCCGGCTGATTTCACGTCACGGCCGGGCGCGCAGCCCGCGGCGATGGAGCCTGTCACGAACGCGAAGCCGAGCACTCGGAGCCAATGCTGCATGGGGCGACCTCATAACATGCGTGCCGCACGATCGCGCACTCGTGAGTCGACCGACTTGCACGATCGAACGCGATTGACTCCATCGCGAAACGAAGAGCGGCAGTCGGTGAGGTTCGCTCGCGGTTCGTTCTAGAGACGGCAAATGATTCCGCGAAGGCGTGCCTCGTCGAGGTCGCGACGGTGCGGGGCGCGTCGTCTCGGCATCGCCTCGGGGCAGAGGCCCCCACCCGTGAACTCGCATGCCGTTCGGACGCGATCCTTCGACGTTAGCCGGGGGTCGCTGGACAGATGTGGGAAGGTCGCCTACCCTCGTCGAGTTCCTTTTTCGATTGGCCTGTCGGCCGGAGGTATGGACATGGTTCGCAAGTGGAAGCTGGGTGCAACCGGTACGGCGCTTCTAGCGACGGCGTTCGTCATCGTTGCCTGCTCGAGCAAGAGTGACGACGACGACAACAAGGGCTCCGGCGCCGCCGGCGGCAGTGGCGGGTCCGCGGGAGCGGCTGCTGCTGGCAAAGGTGGGACCGGTACCGGAGGCACCGGCGGGTCCACGGGCGGCACGGGCGGCACCGGTGGCACGGGCGGCTCGACCGGCGGTTCCGCCGGCACGAGCACGACGGGCGGCTCCGGCGGCATGAGCGCGGCGGGCGCGTCCGGCTACGCGTGCCCGAGTCCGACGCCGATCAGCTGCAACTACATCACCACCTGGGGCACGTTCTCGAACGGCAACTTCGGCGGTGGCCTCTACGTTTACGGTGATTTGAAGCAGGACACGACCGACACCGGCGAGTTCAGCGTCAGCGGCACCGTCACGACGTACTCGGGTTTCGGCATCTACTTCAACTCGTGTACCGACGTTTCGCAGTACTCGAGCGTCACCTTCACGGTGTCCGGTACCTCCGGCAACATGATGGCGTCGTCGCTCTGGTACATCATCCAGCAGAACTCCGACGAACCGGCCGACAACACGGGCATGAAGGGCCAGTGCGGCGGCATGGCGGGCGTCCCCTGTCAGTCGCCGTACACGCAATTCACGGTGAGCGACTCGCCGCAAACCGTCGCCTTCTCGGCTCTCGCGGGCGGCGCGACGATGGCTCCCGGCATGACCGACGGCAAGTTCGATCCCAAGCAGGCGATCGGCATGCAGTGGCAGTTCCGTCCGGAGACGGCGCAGACCGCGGGCTACCCGGTCATGGTGAAGCTCGACAACCTCTCGTTCGGCACCGGCAGCGCAACGGGCGGTAGCGGCGGCATGGGCGGCACCGGTTCGAGCGCGGGCGGCGCGACCTCGGGCGGCGCGAGCTCCGGTGGCGCGAGCTCCGGCGGCGCCGACACGGCGGGCAAGGCCGGCTCGGGCGCTGGCGGCGCATCCGCCGACGCGGCACCCGGCATGACCGAGTGCACCGCGGCATCGTCGATGGCCGGCATGGGCGGCTCGGGTGCCGGTGGTTCCGGTGCAGGCGGCGCAGCGGCAGGCTCGGGCGGCTCCGGTGGAGCAGGCGCGGGTCGCGGCAACGCCGGCGGCGGCGGTGTTTCGAGCGGCGGTCGCGGCGGCGGCGGTCGCACGGGCGGCGGCGGTCGCGGCGGCCAGGCCGGCGGCGCATAACCGAGCGCGTTCGCCGAAAGAGGCGAGCCACGCGGGATCTCTCGCGTGGCTCGCTTCGTTTTGTGCGCTCGACGCGGATTGCCGCGTCAGTGCGAACGGGTCCAGCCGCGCGCGCGGTAGGTCGGTCCGACTTCGTTGTGAACGGTCGGGAGCGTGCGCAAGTAGCGATACACGGAGCGGAGATCGGCGTCGCTCGTGTTCGCGCCGAAACTCTCCCACGGCATCGGGGACGACTCGTAGAGACGCCCTTGGCGTACGCGCGCCACGAATGCGTCTTCGTCGAGCTGCCCGGTGCGACCCGTCATCGGATCGGCGGTGAGGTTCGGCGCGACGAACTCGTTCTCGGGATCGGAGCCGTGGCTGCGATCGGGCAGCGAGCCTCCCGCTTTCGCTCCGATCGGCTGAAGGCTCATCGGATCGGTCGCCGTGTGACACCGCACGCACGAGCTCACGTGCTCGGCGAGGTACTCGCCGCGCTCGACGCTCGGTTCCGTTTGCTGGGGCACGCCGCGGGGTCCGGGGTCGCCGCGCGGTGAGAGATGAAAGAGCGGCAGCACCGATTTGGCGACGCTGCTCAAGGCGCCGCTCGGCACTGCTTTCGCGACGGGGGCGACCGAGAGCAGGTACGAAACGACGGCGGTGAGATCCTCGTCCGAGAGGTCCGCGCACGCCGCCCGCATCAGCACCGAGAGTCGCCCGTCCGGGAGCACGCCGGTGCGGATGGCGCGCGCGAGCTCGGCGGGCGTGCGCGAGCCGATGCCCGTCCGCGCGTCGGGCGTGAGATTCGCGGCGAACGTCTTGCCGAGCGGGCCGAGGTCGAATTCGAGCCCGCCCGCGAGCGGCAGGTTCGGATCACGATTGAGCTCGGGCCGACCGCGTTCGGCGTGGCCGTGACATGCGACGCAGTACGCCGGCCCGTGCGCGAGGTAGCGCCCCCGCTCGATCACGGCCGGATCGCGGCTCGGGGTGAGGGCGGGGTAGGGCGTGTCCTTGAAGGTGAGACGCCGATCGGCCGTCGCGATGCCGTACGCAGCGAAAGCCGCCGCACCGGCGAGCCCCACCACGGTCACGCCGAGCACGCCGAGCACGATCTTCTTCAGAGAGAGCTGCATGCGGAGGACGGCAGCTTTACCGCGCGGGTTCGCCGAGTGGTGCGAAAAGAGCGCGCCGTCATTCCCCGCCTCCGGGGCCGAGCGTGACCGGTCCCGTCGGCATCTCGCTCATGACGAGCGTCGGGTCTGCCTTGCCTGCCCGCCACACGACGCTCAAGACGCCACCCTCGACGATGCTTTCCGTTTCGTACTCGACTCCGATCCGCGAGAACGACACGATGCGCGCTTCGCCGCGGCGAACCGGGAGCACCACGGTCGTGACGAGCGGCTCTTTCGGCGTTCCGTCGTCGCTGCCGCGCTGCCCGCTGACGTGAACGCTCACGCCCGTCGGATCGCCCGCCACGAGACCCGCCGCCGGCACGAGCGGACACACGAGACGCACCCACTCGCGGATCGCCGACAGCCTGCACGCGCCGGCGTCGCCGCGAGTCGGCCAGATCGGCCGCGCGCCGGGCCACTCTTTCGACGACGGGGCGCCGCTCACCCCGGCGGGAACGTCGGCGCCGCGCAAAACCGGAAGTGCGCCCGACGCGGCACTCGCGGACGGTGCCGCGCTCGCCGACGGCGCCGTACTCGGAGTGGGCGGCGCCGCGCTGGAGGCGCCGCTCACGGCCGTCACGAGCGCGAGGAGCGAAGCGCTGCGCTTCACAGCGTCCTCAGGTACGCGACGAGCGCCGCCCGTTCGTCCGCGCTCAATTGGCTGGTGTTGCCCATGCGATCACGATTGGTGCGCACCAAATCCTCGAGCGTGGCCTGACTGCCGTCGTGAAAGTAGGGTGCCGTGCCCGCGACGAACCAGAGACTCGGCGTCTTGAACGCGGGATTCGGTTCCGTGTCGAAGCCGCGCCGCTCTGCCAGCGCGGGCAGGGGGAGGGCGGTGCGATCCGTGAACTCCGACGCCGGCACGTGGCAGCGGCTGCAGCGGGCCGCGTCGCTCTCGAAAATCGCCTTCCCGCGTTGCTCGACGGAGGTCGGCGCATGCGCGACCGTCGGCGGCGGCAAGAGCCCCGAGCGCAAATAATCCGCCAAATAATCGAGCTTCGCGGCGTCCTCGCCCGCCGCCCTGTCGGCGCCGCTCGGTTGCCACGGCGCGCGGTGAAGCTCCGTGCCGACGAGAATGCGTGCCGGGAGATCGACGCTCTCCCCGTGCCAGCCGTACGGACCGTTCGCGCGCATGCGGCCGGCGAGCATCGGGGTTTGGCGCGGGAAGAGCGCGAGCGGCGGTGTCCCGTCCTTGTCGTTCATGCGCATCTTCGCGTTCTTGCGGCTGCCCACGAAATGGAGCTCCGGCCGGCCTTGGGAGAGATCGCCCTCGCTCCACACGAAGCCGTCGTCGCGCCCTTCGGGGTGGCAAGCCGCGCAGCCGAGGCCGCCGCTCAAGGCCGGTGCGCGCGCGCTCGCGAAGAGTCGCCTGCCGTAGGCGGCGTCGGCGGGCAACCCGTCGTCGGCGAGGTGCACGTAGCGCTTGTCGCCCGTGCGGAGGTCGACCGCCGCGACGTCGAAGGTCGTGCGGCAATAGACGAAAGCCGTGGCTTCGTCGCGGCTCAGCGCGAGACCCGCCGGGCCGCCGCCGTGCTCGGGAAAATCACCGAACGGATCGTAATCGACGCCGAGGGCGAACGAGCGCCGCTCCGCCATCGCGGGATCGGCCGCGAGCGCGTCGAGCTCGGTGAGTGCATCGTCGCCTTCGCTCGCGACGAGCAACGTGTCCGTCGCGCGCCGGTAGACGACGGCGCGCGGCTGCACGAGATCCAGGCGCGGCGACGGCGCCTCACCCGGCAAGGCTTCCCACGCCTCCGACGCACGCACGTAGGAAGCGTCGACGCGCGCGGCGACCGGCGCGCGATGCAACGGCGCCACCGGCTCTTCGCTAGCGCGATCGAGCACGTCGACCGTCGGCGCGCCCCACCACGCCCCGATGCCGTCCGCGCCGAGCGCGTGACGCGGAACGTAGATGCTCTCGGCGTCCGGCGAGAGCACGAGATCGTAGCCGAGCGACGCGGCGAGCTCGACGCCCGGCACCGCCCGCGCCCGTGCGGCCGGCAGCGGCACTTCGCGCGCGGTGAGCGTGTCGGGCCCGAGCACGAGCTCGGTGAGCCCGCTGCCGACGAGATGCGACACGTACGCGTGAACGCCGTCGGGCGCGATCACCACGCCGCGCGGCTCCCGCGGCGTCGTCACGCTCGCGATCAGGCGTGCCCGCTCGATATCGACGGCGCTCACCGTCGCGGACCACGCGCTCGTCACGAGCGCGCGCTTTTCGTCGGGCGTGACGGCGAGGCCCCAGGCGTCCGGCGGCAGCGCGACGCGGGCGACCTCGACGAGCCCCGCCGCCGCATCGGCCGCGAGAACGAGCAGCAGGCCGCCCTCACTCTGCCGCACGACGGAGGGGTCGAAGACGTTCGGGCGTGTGTTGCGCGGCCGCGTCCGGGCGCGCTTCACGAGCTCGGCGCGCTTCGTCGTCTCGGCGGATCGGTCGCCCGGCGGCGGCTGCTGCTCGACCGGCAGGAATGCGACCTTGGACGCTTCCGGCACCGGCCCGCGAATCGCATCGCGCGCCGTGCGTGCGGCGGCAGTCGGAAGGCTCCGTATGGTCACGAGCACGCGCGTCGGGAGGGCGACGACTTCGGCGGGCGGCCCCGGCAGACGCACGACGCGCACGGCCGACGGTTCCGTCGCCGCGGTCGGTACGAGAAAGAGCGCTTCGTGCTCCTCGTCCGCGACGAACATCGTCTTTTCGTCGGGGCTGAGCGCGATCGCCTCCCCGTGCCGCGAGAGCGGCGGCTCGTCACGCCGGCTCGGTGCCGGGGGCGCGCTCGCGGCGGCGCTCGCGGGCGGCCGTTCGCGCGCGGGGTCGGCTCGGTCCGCGCGCCGGCAGCCGCCGAGCACGAGACAGCCGGCGAGAAACAGCGCCGAAGCTCTGATGATCGCGCCCACGCCCGAGCTTAACGACGAGCGCGCTCTTGTACTAGACTCCTTCGCCGCGGCACCCTCCGGCACGGCAGAGGACCGAGACTTGCCATGGCTTTCATCGAAGATTTCAAGAAGTTCGCGTTCAAGGGCAACGTCGTCGACCTCGCCGTCGGCGTCATCATCGGCGCGGCGTTCGGGAAGATCGTCTCCTCGCTCGTCGCCGACCTCGTGATGCCGGTCGTCGCCTTGATCCTCCCGAGCGGGGATTGGCGCAGTCACGGCATCGTGCTCAAGCACGCCGCCGACGTGAAGGACGACGTCGTGCTCAAGTACGGTGACTTTCTCGGCGCCGTCCTCGACTTCTTCGTGGTCGCGATTGCGCTGTTTCTGATCGTGAGTCGCATCGTGAAGGCGGCCGAGGCGCGCTTCGTCGGTCCGGCGCAGCCGGAAGCGCCGGCCACGCGCGAATGCCCGCTCTGCTGCGAGACCGTCGCGGCGAAAGCGAAACGCTGCAAGTTCTGCACGGGTGAGCTCACGCCGACCGTCACGGCCTGAGTCGGGTTCTCGCGCTCGCAAGGCGGCGCGGGCCGTGGGTGTTTGCGGCTAGCGAGTCGCGACTAATTTTCGAGCCATCGGCGGAGCACCCTAGTGCGCGGCGCTCACGTCCGCGGCGGCGGCGGGCTTCTTCAAGAGCAACACGAGCACGACCCCGCACGCCATCGCGAGCGCCGTGTAGCGAAAGCCGTTCTCGAACGAGAGCACCATCGCCTGCGTCGTCACCTTGAGCTGCAAGATGCTCTCGGCCACGAGATCGCGCTGGAAGGTGAGCGCGCCGACGTTCCCGCCGAGCTGCTTCAGCTGCTCTTGCACGAGCGGATCGTAGACGGTGACGTGCTCGCCGAGCCGCGCGCCGAAGCGCTTGATGTCGTCGCTCACGAGCATGCCCATGAGCGCCGTGCCGAGCGAACCGCCGAGCTCGCGCGTCAGATTGAAGAGCCCCGTCGCGTTCCCGCGCTGGTTCGCCGGCAGATCGGAGAGCGCCGCGATGCTCACCGGTATGAAAATGAAGCCGAGGCCGAAGCTCCGGATCATGTTGGGCGTCACGAGGTCCCAGAAGCCGGCCGCGGCGGTCAGGTGCGACGCCGAGATCTGGCTCGCGCTCACCGCCCCGACGCCGATGAGGAGGAGCGCGCGGCCGTCGACGCGCGGCGCGATGCGGCCCATCAACGGCATCACGACGACCGACGCCGTGCCCGCGACCAAAAACACCTTGCCGATGTCGAGCGCGCTGTAGCGAATCACCGAGCCGGCGAAGAGCGAGAACATGTACGAGCCGCTGAAGAGCGCGAAGCCGGTGAGAAAATTCAGGCCGGTGCCCGCGCTGTAGCTCACGTTCTTGAACACCGTGAGGTCGACGACGGGGTGCTCGGCCTCGAGCTCGTGCACCACGAACGTCACGAGCCCGATCACCGCGACGGCCGAGAGCGCGACGATGAGCCGACTCTCGAACCAACCTTCGCGATTGCCTTCCTCGAGCACGTACTGGAGCGAGGCCATGCCCGCCGCGAGCAACGCGATCCCGAACACGTCCACCTTGGTCGCGTCGCCGGTCGGCGCCGAAAAGCCCGGCTGCTTCACGAAGCGTAGCGTCATCAGCACGGCGACCACGCCGACCGGCACGTTCACCATGAAGATCCAGTGCCAGCTCGCCCATTGGATGAGGTAGCCGCCGATGGTCGGGCCGAGCAGCGGCCCGGTGATCGCGCCCAAGCCGAAGAGCGCCGCGGCCATGCCGTGCTCCTTGCGCGGGTAGCGCGCGAACAGGATGCTCTGCGCGGTCGGGATGATGGCGCCGCCGCCGAGCCCCTGGATCGCTCGAAACACGACGAGCGACGGCAAATTCCAGGCGAGACCGCAGAGGGCGCTCGCGGCCGTGAAGAGCGCGATGGAGGCCGCGAAGTAGCGGCGATAGCCGAAACGGCGTTGGAACCAACCCGTGAGCGGGATGATGACGATGTTCGCCATCATGTAGCCGGTCGACACCCAACCGATTTGATCGATCGGCGTGCCGAAGCTCGCCCGGATGTCGCTGAGCGCGACGTTGACGATCGTGATGTCGATCATCGCCATCAACGCCGCCGTCATGACGACGGCGGTGATGCCCAACTTCGAGCCCGTGACTTGATCGCTGTCCATGGTTTGCCTCGCGTGACGCTCCGCCGCGCGCGCTCACTGCTTGGTCTGAACGGTGACGGCGGCGCTCAGACCGGGCCGAAGCTCGAGCCCGGGGTGTGCGTCGAGCCGGACGAGGACCGGCACGCGCTGCACCACCTTCGTGAAGTTGCCGGACGCGTTGTCGGGCGGCAAAAGCGAGAAGCGCGAACCCGTGCCGCCCGCCAGGCTGTCGACCCGACCGGTGAGCTTTCCGCCGGGCAGCGCGTCGATCGTCACCGTCGCGAGCTCGCCCGGGCGCATCTCCGCGATTTGGTCTTCCTTGAAGTTCGCGACCACCCAGGAATCGTCGAGCGGCACGATGGCGAGCAGCGGGCGCTCGGGGGACGCGAGCTGGCCGACTTCGACCGTACGCCGTGAAATCACGCCGCCGATCTCCGCGCGCACCTTCGTGTAGCTCAGATTGAGCTCGGCTTGCGCGACCGCGGCGGCCGCTTGATCGACGCGCGCACGGGCGAGGCCGACCTGCGCCCGCGCCGATTCGATCTGTTCGGGACCGGTTTCGGCGGCGAGCAGGCGACCGCGCGCCGTCTGGATCGTGCCGCTCGAGTTGTCGACGTTCGCTTCGGCGCTCGTGAGCCGGGCGCGAGCTTGCGCGATCTGCGCGTCCGCTTGCTCGGACGCTGCCTTCTTCGTGTCCAACTCGGCCTGTGTGACGGCGCCGTCGGCGAGCAGGCTCTGACTCCGGTCGAGCTCCGTCTTCGCGAGAGCGCGCCGCGACTCGGCCTGGGCGAGCTCGGCCTGCGCCTGATCGATCGCGGCGTGCGTCGTGCCGCGCACCGCGGCGGCTTGAGCGAGCCCACCGCGCGCGACGACGAGGTTCGAGTCGACGTTCTTGATCGTGAAGGCGAGCGTGGTGTCGGCGGCGTGGAGCTGCGCTTTGGCCGCTTCGAGATCGGCGCGCGCGGCTTCGAGCTTCACCGCGAAGTCGCGCTCGTCGAGCTCGACGAGCACGTCGCCCGGCTCGACGCGCTGGTTGTCAAGGACGAGCACGCGCAACACCTGCCCGCCGACGCGCGGCGCGACGCTCGACACGTGCGCTTCGACCTGGGCGTCGTCGGTCGTTTCTTTCCCGTGGCCGGCGATGAACCCGAGCGTCGCGAGACCGAGCGCGGCCGCCGTGAGCAGCGGGAGCACGGTCAGGGCGCGACTGCGCTTCTTTGCCGGCGCCTCTTGAGCGAGGGGAGCGAGGGCGGCGGCTTGGGGAGACGAAAGCAGTTCGTCGATGGCGGTGGTGGTCATGGCGTCGCTCAGCGACTAAGCACCCCACGTGCCAGACCCCACCAAAACAAACTATATTCAATTATTTCGATATATTATCGCTAATGGATTCAAATGGATGATACCCCTTGAATCTAACTGGACTAATTATTGGACTAAACCATTTGGTGGCGCCTTGGATTTTTTGGATTAGATCCAATTCGTGACAACACCGGAGCCGACCGGATCGCGCGCCGTGACGCCGGACGCCATCCGCACCCTGCGCGGCACTCGAAGCCGTGCTGCCTTCGCACGCACGGTCGGGGTGACCGCTCAGACCGTGTACCGCTGGGAGCTCCCGCCCGAACGTGCCGAAGCACGAACGCCGCGCGGCGGTGAGCTACGGCGGCTCGAGGAGCTTCTCCGCGGCGGACACCCGGAGTCGACCGCCGAACCGGCACCCGCGCGCTCCGACCGACCGGCGCTCGCGCCGCTCGACGACGACTCGGCCGCGGTGCTGCCGGCGCTCGGTCGCTTGCTCGAAGGCGACGCACGGCGCGGCCACGAGGAGCTCGTGCAGCTGCTCGCGCTCCGGCGCGATCTGTCGTCGAACGCGCGAGCGAGCGCGTGCTTCGGCATCGCGCTCTTCGAGATCATCTTCCGCTCGGACGCGCGCGCCGCGATGCTCGCGCTCTCGGCCGCGCTCGGTGACGCCGAAGCCGGCCGCCTCAACGCCGACGCGGCGGCCAAGGTCTTCGCCGCGGCGTCGCTCGTGCACGCGTGGCCCGACGCCGTTCTCTTCGACATCGGGCGCGTGCATGCGTACGGCACGCGTGTCGAAGCGCTCGCGCCCGGCATCGACCGCGAAGCCGCGTGCACCGCTTGTCTCGCCGCGCTCGTCGCGGCCGTGCTCGTCGGCGATCAGGAGCTGCTCGATCGGGCTTACACGCGGCTCGAAGAGACGCGCTGGCACGGCTTGCCGCCGATTCTCGCCGTCCACGTCGACGAGTTTCGCATGATGAAGCTCACGGTGACGGGGCGGGGGACGCCCTCGCGCCAGACGCACGAGGCTCTGATCGAGCAGGCGGAACGACTCGGTGTTCCGATCGTCATCGCGCGGAGTCTCGGCCGGCTCGCGCTGTCGCTCCTCGACGGGCTCGGCGATCCGGCCGAGGCGCTCGAGCTCGTGCGGCGCGCCCACGCGCTGCTCGAGGGGCAGCGCACGGCGGCCGGCTGGCATCAGCCGCTGTTCGCCCGCGTCGAGATCGAAGCGCTCCTGCGTCTCGGTCGCACGTCGGACGCGCTCGCGGCGGCCGGTCGTCTCGACGTCTGGAGCGAGGAGTCCGGCTTGCCGCCGCTGCCGGCCGTCCCGGTGCTGACGCGCCTCTACCAGGTGAGCGGCCGGCGCGAGGAGCTCGACGCGCTCGCCGCTCGTCTGCGCGCGCTCGCGGTGCCCTCGCTGCGCTCGATCGCGCACGCGTACGCCGCCTACGTCGAGAGCATCGCGCTCTACGTGAGCTCGGAGGATCCCGGAGCGACCGTGCTCGCGTTCGATACGGCCGAGCGCGCCTCGGCGCGCTGGCCGCTGCTCCACCGCGACGTGCTGCTCTTTCGCGTCATGGCGCTCGTCATCGCCGGCGACCACGCCGGCGCGCGCGTGGCGCTCCGCCGGGCGCAGCGCGCGGTGGATGCGATGCCGTCCGGCTGGTTCAGCGCGCATCTTCGCCGGACGGAGGGGGCGCTGCTCGTCGCGAGCGGCGCGTGGGACGAAGGGCGCCGCTTGCTCGAGTCGGCGGGCGCGACGTTCGAGCTCGGCCACGACGCGTGCGACGCCGCGCTCACGCGCTACGTGCTCGAGACGCTGCGCGGCGCGTGCGACAGCGTCGATGCGGAAGCGCTCGAGCGCGCCGAGGCCGGGCTCGAAGCGATCGGCGCGCCGCCGCCGCGGGCCCTCCACGTCGCGCTCGAACACCGCGTCGAACGGCCGCCGGCGCCGCCTTCGTCGCCGCTCCACCTGGCTCCGCTCGCGCGCGGCTACGGCGAGCTCGTGGTGCCGCTCCAGCGCCTGGCGGTGCGCGGCGCGGCGCCCGAGCTCATCTTGCGCGAGCTCCGGTCGCTCTTGAGCGCGCTCTTCGCCGGCCGCGAGGTGCGCGTCGAAGAAATCGAAGCGGCGGTTTCCGCACCGGGCGCGCCGGCGGAGTGCAGCGAGTTCAGTAACGGCGCGGGTCGGCTCTTTCGCGCGAGCGTCGGCGGCGAGCTCGATCCCGACGAGCGCGGCGTGCTCAGCGTGCTGACCACGGTCGCGTCGCTCGCGCTCGAAGCCGCGACGCTGCGCGGCGCGAGCGAGCTCGACGAGCAGCACGCGGACGAGCAGCGGCCGGAAATCCCGGAGTTTGTCGCCGCGTCGGCGCGCATGCGCAAGCTTCGCGCCGAGCTCGTGGCCATCGCCGGCTCGAGCGCGACCGTGATCGTCACGGGCGAATCCGGCTCCGGCAAGGAAGTCGTCGCACGCGCGATCCACGCGCTCTCGGCGCGCGCCGAGAAGCCGTTCGTCGCGTTCAACTGCGCCGCCGTGCCGCGCGATCTCTTCGAGGGTCAGCTCTTCGGGTACCGCCGCGGCGCCTTCACCGGCGCGCAGAGCGACCAGCCCGGCGTCATTCGCGCTGCGGCCGGCGGCACGCTGTTCCTCGACGAGATCGGCGAGCTGCCGCTCGACACGCAACCCAAGCTCCTGCGCTTGCTCGAAAACTCGGAAGTGTTCCCGCTCGGCGAGAAGCGCCCGGTGCGCGTCGACGTGCGCGTCGTCGCCGCCACGCACCGCGATCTCGCGCTCCTCGTGCGCGAAGGGAAGCTGCGCGAGGATCTCTATTATCGACTGCAGGTGCTGCCCGTGAGCGTGCCGCCGCTGCGTGATCGGCGTGAGGACATTCCCGTGCTCGCCCGACACTTCGTGCGCACGTTGAGCCGGCGCGCGGAGCCGCCGGTGCTCGCGCCCGACGCGGTCGCGGCGCTCCTTGCCGAGCGCTGGCCGGGCAACGTGCGTGAGCTCCGGAACGTGATCGAGCGCACCCTCGCGCTCGCGGGCGACGTCCCGGTGCTCCGGGCGCGCGATCTGAGGCTCTCGACGGGCTGAGCGCGGCCCGAACACCTCGAACTTCGACGAAATTTCGTGACACGTCTTAGTGCGTCATCGCACACTTGCGTGTATCGGCTGGGCGGCCGGCGCTGTTTCCCGGGGCCGGTGGGCGTCGAGACACTTACGAAACAATCCCGAAAAAAAGCCTCGGTTACGCGGGTGGTCCCTAGCAGTGCTCGAGCGGCGCCCACGGCCGCTCTCGGCTCGCAAAGAGAAGGAACGAAAGATGAGCGGCAATACCCAGCGTGTGAAGGCGATTTCCGAGTTGGCCGTGACTCCTCCTCCCGAGGTGGCGCCCGGTCTGCCCGATCCGGAGAAGCTCTTCGGCAGCAGTGTCTTCGGCTATGCGGCGATGGAGAAGTACCTCCCGAAGGACGTTTTCAAATCGCTCAAGCACACGATCGAAAAGGGCCAAGCTCTCGATTCGAAGGTGGCCGACGTCGTCGCCGCCGCGATGAAGGAGTGGGCGATGGCGAAGGGCGCCACGCACTACGCCCACGTCTTCCAGCCGCTCACCGGTTTGACTGCGGAGAAGCACGACAGCTTCCTCGGTCCCGACAACAAGGGCGGCGCCATCGCCGAGTTCGCGGGCAAGTTCCTGATCCAGGGCGAGCCGGACGCGTCGAGCTTCCCGAGCGGCGGCATTCGTCAGACGGCCGAAGCGCGCGGCTACACCGCGTGGGACGTGACGAGCTTCGCGTACGTCATCGGCAGCACGCTCTGCATCCCGACCGCTTTCGTCTCCTGGACGGGTGAGGCGCTCGACAAGAAGACGCCGCTCCTCCGCTCGATGCAGGCCCTGAACACGCAGGCCCAGCGCATCTTGAAGCTCTTCGGCCACGAGAAGACGGCGCCGGTCGTCTCCTTCGCCGGTCCCGAGCAGGAGTACTTCCTGATCGACAAGCGCTTCTACTTCCAGCGCTCGGATCTCTTGCTGGCCGGTCGCACGCTCTTCGGCGCGAAGCCGGCCAAGGGCCAGGAGTTCGAGGACCAGTACTTCGGCGTCATCCCCGAGCGCGTCCTCGCTTTCATGCAGGACGCGGAAGAGGAGCTCTTCAAGCTCGGCGTGCCGGTGAAGACCCGCCACAACGAGGTGGCTCCGAGCCAGTTCGAGATCGCCCCCGTGTTCGAGAGCGCCAACACCGCGACCGACCACCAGCATCTCATCATGATCCTGCTGAAGCGCGTGGCGGAGCGTCACGGTTTCGTGTGCCTCCTGCACGAGAAGCCGTTCGCGGGCGTCAACGGTTCCGGCAAGCACGTGAACTTCTCGTTCGGTAACTCGACGCAGGGCAACCTGCTCGACCCGGGCGACACGCCGCACGAGAACGCGCAGTTTCTCGTGTTCTGCTCGGCGGTCATCCGCGCCGTGCACCGCCACGGCGGGCTGCTCCGCGCGGCCATCGCGTCGGCCAACAACGATCACCGCCTCGGCGCGAACGAAGCGCCGCCCGCGATCATCTCGATCTTCCTCGGCGAGATGCTCACGGACGTCTTCGATCAGATCAAGGCGGGCGGCGCCAAGTCGTCGAAGATGAAGGGCACCCTCGAGATCGGCGTGGACATCCTGCCGAAGCTCCCGAAGGACCCGGGCGACCGCAACCGCACGAGCCCGTTCGCGTTCTGCGGCAACCGCTTCGAGTTCCGCGCCGTCGGCTCGAGCCAGTCGATCGCGGGTCCGATCATCTCGCTCAACGCCGCGATCACCGAGTCGATCGACTTCCTCGCGACCAAGCTCGAAGCCGCCGTCGCGAGCGGGAAGACGCTGAACCACGCCATCCAAACGCTCCTCCAAGAGGTCGCGAAGGAGAGCCTGCCGGTCGTCTTCAACGGCAACGGCTACACCGCCGAGTGGCACGCCGAAGCCGAAAAGCGCGGCCTGCCGAACTACAAGACGTCGGTCGACGCCTTGCCGGTGCTCGAGAAGCCGGAAGTCGTGCAGCTCTTCGAGAAGTACCAAATCCTGAGCCCGCGCGAGCTCCACAGCCGCTACGAGATCTACCTCGAGCACTACGTGAAGACCGTGCTCGTGGAGGCGAAGCTCTGCGTGAAGATGGCGAAGACGCAGATCCTTCCGGCGGCGCTCCGCTACCAGAAGTCGCTCGCGGGCACGCTGCCGGCGGGCGGCAAGCTCGGCGAGCAGATCGCGGGTCTCGTCGCGGAGCTCGACAAGGGAATCGCCACGGTCGAGTCGGCGCTCGGTCACGAGTCGAGCGGCCTGTTCGACGAGTGCAAGCACCTGAAGGACAAGGTGCTGCCGGCGATGACCACCGTGCGCACCGCCGCGGACGCGCTCGAAGGGCTCGTCGCGGACGACGAGTGGCCGCTGCCGACCTACCAGGAGATGCTCTTCATCCGCTGACGGATTGACGAGCGAGGAGCCCGGCGAACGCGCCGGGCGCTCGGCGAAGCGAGAGCCCCGGAAGGAGCTCTCGCTTCGTCGTTTGAGCCGTCCGCGAGCGGCTCAGTCGAGATCGGAGCGCCGCTCGATCTCGCGGTGAAAGCGATCCGGATCCTTGAAGAGCGCCGGCATACGCGCTTCCGCGAGCTCGGCGAGCGGCCCCGCCTGCGCGCCGAGGCTCACTTCGAGCAGCACCGCGTGACGCAGCAACGGCTCGAGATCGCGGTTGACGCGATAGGCCCAGTCTTCGTCGGAAAGCTCGCCGCGTTCGAGCGCGCCCTCGAAGTCGATGGGTACGATCTCGACCGGCGAGGGGCACACGATGAAGTTGTGGAGCTCGGCGTCGCCGTGCGCGAGGCCCGCCGCGTGGAGCGTCGTGAGATCCTTCACGGCGCGCTCGGCGAGAAGCCAGAGCCCCGCCGCCGTGGCGAGGCCGAGCTCACGTGCCTTCGGAATGTTCGCCTCCATCGGTTCGCTCTGAAAAGGGGAGAGCATCGAGTACGACTGGCCCGGCAAGAGGCAGGTGCGAAAGACGGTCGGCGAATGTCCGATCGGCGGCGGTATGTCGATGAGCGAGCTCGCGCGCGCTTGCCGGTCGAACTCGTCCTTCGGATCGCCGTGCAAGCGCCCGGGAAAATAAGTCTTTCGGAAGTGCAGTGGATATTTTTGCGCCAGCGGGAATTGCTCGCGCGTCTCTTCTCCCGCGATCACGATTTCAGCGGTCATCAGCGGCACTCCGCCCGCCTGGCGCTTGGTGATGGTGCGCACGACGAAGTCCCGGCGCTGCGCTTTTCTCACGATCGTGACGTACTCGCGCGCGAGCCGCACCGAGTGCCGCGGTGAGACGGGGACCGTGATATCTTCGTCCATCCGCCCTACCCTCCCAAACTCGGAGCTCCGCGCAAAGCGGCTTGCCACCCTCCCTCGAGAAACCGTCCCGACATGAACATCTCAGATCCGCGAGGCGAGTCCGTACCGAGCTTCGTCGCGCCTGCCGCGCGGCTCCTGAACGATGCGCGTGACACGGTGTTCGTCTGGCTCGGCTTGCGCTGCTGCGCGCTCGCGGCCCTCGGCGTCGGGCTCTTCTTCTTGCCCGTCGCGGTCCTGCCCTACGCGGCGCCGCTCTACTGGCTGCTTCTCTTCGGCGGCCTGCAGGACCGTTACACGCTGATGCTCCATTGCACGTCGCATCGGCCGCTCTTCAAGAAGCCGTTTCGCGCGCTGAACAACGTCATCCCCTGGTTTCTCGGCCCGTTCTTCGGCCAGACGCCGAACAGCTACTTCGCGCATCACATGGGCATGCATCACCGCGAGGAGAACCTCGCGGCCGACTTGAGCTCCACGATGCGCTTTCGTCGCGACCGCCTCGACCACTGGCTCCGCTACTACCTGCGGTTCATGGTGGCCGGGCTCCTCGAGCTCGAGCTCTACTTCTACCGGCGCAAGCAGTGGAAGCTCTTCCGGCGCGTCTTCGTCGGGGAGGTCGGGTATTTTCTCGCGCTCGCCGCACTCTTGTGGGCGGCTCCCGCCGCCGCGTGCATCGTGTTCGTGGTGCCCTTCGTGGCAATTCGCACCGCCATGATGATGGGCAATTGGGCTCAGCACTCGCTCATCAAGGCCGAGACCCCCGAAAACCCGTATCACGCGAGCATCACGTGCATCAACACGCGCTATAACCGCCGCTGCTTCAACGACGGCTACCACGTGCTCCATCACGTGAAGCCGGCGTGCCACTGGACGGAGCATCCCGCCGAGTTCGAACGCGCGCTCGCCGAGTACGGCCGGCAAGACGCGGTCGTGTTCGACGGCATCGACTTCTTCGGCGTGTGGGCCTGCTTGATGCTCCGGCGCTGGTCCCGCCTGGCCGACCACTTCGTGGTGTTGGAAGGCGCGCCGGCCCGTACGCGCGACGAGATCGTCGAGCTCTTGAAGGAACGGGTGCAGCCGGTCGCGCAGCCGCTGGCGGTCGCCGCCGTCGTCGCCGCGGAATAGTGACCGCCGCCGTTCTCGAGGTTACTCTCGCATCCCCTTGAGCGACTCGGGTCGGGAAGGCACGAAGTCGTCGCGCGGCCCGCGCGCGGCGGTGCTCTCGTATTTCGGCAGCGACGAGTACGAGTGGCTGATGCTCCAAGCCGCGCGCGGCGCGATCGAGCGCGCCGGCGGCACGGTCGTCGCTTTCGTCGGCGGAGCGCTCGCCGATCCGCACCCCGAGCACGCCGGCCGCGCCTCCGTGCTCGAGCTCGTCGATCGCGTGAACGCGGACGGCATCCTCTCGATTTCGAACGTCGTCGGCCAATTCGTCGGGCCGGAGGCCATGGGCGAGTGGCTCGAGCGGAGGGGAGTGCCCGCGTGCAGCATCGGCGCCGCCACGGGCGTGCCGAGCGTCGGCATCGACGACACCGACGGCGTGACGCAGCTCATGCGCCACCTCATCGAACACCACGACTACCGCCGCATCGCGTTCATCCGGGGCGTGATGACGAACCCGGAAGCGGAAGCCCGCTATCAGGCGTACGTGCGCGCGCTCGCCGAGCACCGCATCGCCTACGATCCGGAGCTCGTTTTGCCGGGCGAATTCACTCGTGAAAGCGGGGTGCACGCCATGGTCGAGCTCTTCGACAGCCGGCAGCGCCCGGTCGACACCATCGACGCCATCGTGGCCTCGAACGACTACACGGCGTTCGGCGTCATCGACGAGCTCTCGCGGCGTCGCATCGAGGTTCCGGACGCCGTCGCGGTCGTCGGCTTCGACGACATGGCGGGCGCGCGCATCCACTCGCCGACGCTCACCACCGTGCGCCAGCCGCTCGAACGACTCGGGGCCGAGGCGGCGCGCACGCTGCTCGCGGTTCTCGCGGGCAAGTCCGTCGCTCCCGTCACCTCGCTCACGACGGAGCTCGTGCTCAGGCGCTCGTGCGGCTGTGTTCCGACCGATCTGCCGCCGCCGCTCGAGCCCGCCGACGACGAGGAGACGCAGGTCGCGGACAAACCCAGCGAGGAGATGCTGCACGCCCTCGCCGCGGAGATCCGCGGTTCGAAGGGCGAATTCGCGCGTGCGCTCGACCCGCTCTTGCGCAAGCTCGCGGCCGGCAGCGCGCGGGAACTCGAGCGAAACCGCCGTGTCGCCGACGAGCTCGCGACGCGGCTCCGCCTCGCGCGCGAGGATCTGATTCACGACTACGTGCACCGTCTCGCGCGCGCGCTGCAGGCGCGCATGTTCGGGCCGCAAGCCCAGCTTTCGACGACGCTCGCCGAGCATTTGCCGAATCTCGGGCTCGACGCGTGCGCCGTCTCGGAGTTCGTGACGCCCGGCTCGAGCGCCGAGCTCAGGCTCGCGTTCGGCTTCGACGCGCAGAATCTCCAGCCCCAGATGCAGCGCTATCCCGCGCGGGAGATCGTGCCTCCCGGCTTCGACTCGCTGAGCTCGCGCTCCGTCTTCGTGCTGCCGCTCTGCTACGACGGCCGGGCGCTCGGGCTCGCCGTGTTGCCGGCGAGCGATCGCGACGGCACGTTCTACGACACGCTCGCCGACGTCTTCGGCAGCGTCCTGAAGGCGCTCGAGGTGCGGCGCCGCGCCGAAGGGCGCTGATTTCCGCGTGGGTTTTGCCCCTCGGGGGAGCCGAGTTGGCGCTCGGCTCGCTTTTGAGCTAAACACTCGGCGCCCGCGACCCGGCCGGCGAGCGCGCTCGCTGTTCAGCTCCGACATTCGGAGCGCTCCGAAAGCGTCTCAGCGCCAACGGTAGGGAACGCGGGGAGGCATCAGGTGATGCCGCCTACGCTCGAGGACCCGCGGCGGTCCGAACTGAGCGAAGAACTATCGGGTCCGGCTCGCGCCGGGCTCTAGCCGCAAAGCAAGAAACGACTGAAAACCAAGTGAATTCCTTCGAACCCGGTGGCACGAGCCGCCCCTTTTCCGCACCGCTGCCGCGCTCGCCGCACGAGCCGTCCCCGATTGCATCCCCCTTTTCCGCGCTCGGCCTCGATCCGGCCATCGTGCGCGCCACCGTCGACGAGAGCTACCTCGAGCCGACGCCCGTCCAGCGCGAGGTCATCCCCGCGGCCGTGATGGGGCGCGACGTGCTCGCCTGCGCTCAGACGGGCACGGGCAAGACGGCGGCGTTCGTGCTGCCGATCCTGCATCAGCTCGCCAAAGGGCCGCGCGTGCCGGGCATCCGCGCGCTCATCCTCACCCCCACGCGCGAGCTCGCCGCGCAGATCGCCGAGCGCATCTCGGCCTACGGGCGTTACCTCCGCTTTCGTCACGCCGTCGTCTACGGAGGCGTGAGCCAGTTTCGTCAAGAGACGGCGCTCCGGCAGCGCCCCGACCTCCTCGTCGCGACGCCCGGGCGCTTGCTCGATCTCATGGGCCAGGGGCTCGTGAAGCTCGACCAGGTCGCGCATTTCGTCCTCGACGAGGCCGATCGCATGCTCGACATGGGCTTCATCCACGACGTGCGTCGCGTGATCGGCGCGCTGCCGAAGACGCGACAGACGCTGTTCTTCTCGGCCACGGTGCCGCGCCCGATCGAGGCGCTGGCGGCGAGCCTGCTCGTCGAGCCGGTGCGCGTCTCGGTCACGCCCAAGGTGACGGCCGCCGAAACCATCGAGCAATCGGTCGTGTTCGTCGCGAAGGAGCACAAGAGCTCGCTGCTCGAGCAGCTGCTCGGCGCCGCCGACGTGGAGCGAGCGATCGTCTTCACGCGCACCAAGCACGGCGCCGACAAACTCTCGCGCAAGCTCGAACAAGCGGGCATCAGCGCGCCGGCCATTCACGGCAACAAGTCGCAGAACGCTCGTGAACGCGCGCTCGCGGGGTTCCGCGGCGGCCGCACGCGCGTGCTCGTCGCGACGGACATCGCCGCGCGCGGCATCGACGTGGACGGCGTCTCGCACGTCTTCAATTTCGACCTGCCGAACGTTCCCGAAAGCTACGTTCATCGCGTCGGGCGCACGGGTCGTGCGGGCGCGAGCGGTCGCGCCATCTCGTTCTGCGACCGTGACGAGCGGCCGCTGCTCGGAGACATCGAGCGGCTGCTGCGGCGCCGCCTTCCGGTGCTCGATGTCGCGGTGCCGCGCCTCGGCGAGCCTCTTCCCGCGCGTGCCCCCGAGGCGCGGGCGGCGGCGGGTGCTCCCGACGTACGAATGCCCCCGCGCGCGCCCGAGGCGCGGATGCCCGCGCGGAGCCCCGACCTGCGGCAGGACGCCGCGCCGCCCGCACGCGAACGGCCCGACTCCGGCGGCGGCTCCGCTCCGCCGAAGCGCGGTGGCAAGCGTCCCTGGTGGCGCCGTCACCGGCCCGCGCGCCGAAACGGCGGCTGATCGCGCACGCTCACGTGGTGCGACCGCGTCACGGAAGATTGACAGGGGAGGGCAATCGCCCTACGAGGTCGCTCCGTTCGCGTTCGATCGTCGTTCGCGCTGTGAGAAAAAAAAGTCACCATGGGTAATCGTCTCTTCGTAGGAAATCTCTCGTTCGGCACCTCGCAAGCCACCATCGAAGCCACCTTCTCCGCCGTCGGCGAGGTGCGCGAGGTGACGATGCCCACCGATCGCGAGACCGGTCAGCCGCGCGGCTTCGCGTTCGTCACCATGGGCACGCCCCAGGCGGCCGCTGCTGCCATCCAGCAGCTGAACGGTCAGACGCTCGACGGCCGCCAGATCAAGGTCGATGAGGCGCAAGAGCGTCCTCAGCGCGGCGGCGGCGGCGGCGGCGGCGGTGGGTTCCGCGGCGGCGGTCGCGGCAATCGCGATCGCTACTGATCGTCCGCG
>DATJXW010000261.1:0-20261 GCA_035499895.1 Polyangiaceae bacterium
ACCTGTTCGAGGTCAACGAGGCATTCGCCGTGGTGCCGCTGCGTTACATGCGCAAGCTCGGCGTCGATCCGGCGAAGGTGAACGTCAACGGCGGCTCGATCGCGCTCGGCCACCCGATCGGCGCGACCGGCGCGATCCTGCTCGGCACCGCCCTCGACGAGCTCGAACGGCGCGACCTCACGACCGCGCTCGTCACGCTCTGTATCGGCGGCGGAATGGGCGTGGCGACGGTGATCGAGCGCGTGTAGCGCGCGCTCGGCTCAGCCGAGGCGTGCGCTGAACTCGACCGGACCGAAGCGCACGATCGAACCCTGCGGCACGGGCGACCAGACGCCCGGCGCGATGCGCGCGCCGTTGACCAGGGTGCCGTTGTTGCTGTTTTCGTCCCGCACCCAGAGCTGGCCGTTTTCGAGCTTGAGCGTCGCGTGCACGCCGGAGACGCGCGCTTCGGTGAGCAAGATGCCGCACTGCGAGGCGTCGCGGCCCGCGCGGAGCTCCTGCCCGGCGAGCAGCGTGAAGATGCCGGCCTGCCCTTGGAGCGTCGCGGACGAGGCACCCCCGCCGTAAGGGCTCGGCGGAGCGGCTTGCGGGTGCGGCGCGGCGACGCCGAGCCCTGCGGCTTGCCCCGGCGCGCCGTACATGAATTCGGGGCTCGGACCGTGCGGCGGTTGCCCGTACCCGGGCTGCGCGGCGTACCCGCCGGGCGCGCCGTACGCGGGTGCGGCCGCGACCGGCGCGGGCGTGCCGCGCTTTTTCCCGCCGCTCTTCGCGATCACGACGACGAGCAGCGCGATCACGACCGCGCCGAAGGCCGCGCCCAGAATCAGCATCAGATTGAGCGGCGGCGAGCTGCCCTTGAGCGAGAGGATCGTCTCGGCGGTGAGGCCGCTCGTGCGGTGGGCGCGGTTGTCGAAGACGACCATGCGGACGAGCGCTTGGTCGCCCGAGCCCCAGAGGATCTTGTCCTTGTCCGGCGCCTGGAACTCGACGTACGTGTCGGCGGCGTCCACGGCGGTTCCCTTCATGCCCATCGCCACGAGCTGCTGCTCGGTGGCCTTCGCCTGGTCGATGTTCGCGCCCGTGAGCGCCGTGGGGAGCGGCTGTCCGGACGGCAAGAAGTACACTTCGGCGCGCGTCTTGTCGCCGCCCCAGCAGAAATCCCCGTAAACGCGGAAGTTCCCGCCCGGATAGACCGGGTGCGTCTGCGCGATCTGCGCGGAGTAATCGTTGTTCACGGCGAGCGGCCACTGGGTGGGATCGATGCCGATCGGCACGTCCTTGAACGTGTTGTCGCCCGCGAGCGGCGTGCTCATGTTGTTGAACACGAGCTCGAACGACTGGGTGATCGTCGGCGCGAGGCACGCGACCTTCCAGCGCACGACGCTCATCTTCGAAAAGCGCTGGCGCACCGTCCCGATGATGGCCTGAGCGCGCGCGCCGCCGCCTTCTTGCACGACCGTGAAGAACCCGCCGATCTCGGGGTTCGCGAGGTTTTGCATGAACTCGAGGGAGTTCTGGCGAAACTCGTCGATGACCTTGAGCGGGAAGTAGACGCTGATGACGGGCACCGGCGACTTCGGGAGCGCGGTGTTGTCCTCGGGAAAGCGGCCGTTCGTGAGGTACTGCTGGAGCTGCAGCGCGCCCGGGCCGGTCGTCGACGGATCGGCGCCGCCGAAGCCGCTCGAGAGCACGACGAGCGCCTGGTGCAGCGGCACCTTCACGTTCTCGCCGACGTTACCGAGCGAGCCGAAGCCGTCCGTCGCCGCCTGCTTGATGATGGTGAGGAGCGAGCGGTTGCGGCCGCTCGACGGGTACGTCTCGGTCGCGCCGTTGATGAACGCGGCGCCCGTCTTCTGCGCGCCGCCGAGCCACTTCGAGTCCTTCACGACCTGGCGATCGTTGAAGAACATGAGGTCCACGATGTCGTTCGGCCCGAGGCTCGCGACGAGCTGCAGCGCGATCTGGCGCGCGTCGTTGAAGCTCCCGCCCATGCGCCGATCGGCGTCGATGAGCACGAGCCACGCGGTGCCGACGCCGGGCTGCTGCTGGCTCTCGCCCCACGTCGAGTGGCTCACGTATTTCGCCGGATAGGCGGCGTTGTCGATGGTGACGGTGAAGATGGCGTTCGCGGCGGGGAACGGGAACGGCGTGTAGAGCGCGAACGGCTGCTCGAGCGCTTGGCTCATGCAATCGAGCTGCCCGTTGCCGGTGAGCGCGGCGCAGCTCGCGGTCGCGTCGCTCACGCGCTTCGACTGCGACACTTCGATCACCGTGGTGAGCACGGGGTCGCCGTTCTGCTGCGCGGCACGCGGATCGATGCGCAAGATGCGCGCTTGCGGCGCGGCGCCGGCCGGCGCGGACAAGAAGAAGAGCAGCGCGCCGAGCGCAGCCGCGATGGCGCGGACGGCGTGCCGCGCGAGCCCCGAACGACGAAGTTGATTCATGCGCCCTCAGACGATCTTGATGATCGTGACGTAGCCACCGAAGCGAACGACGTCGCCGTCCTTGAGCTCGTGCTTCTTGCCGCGCTCGAGCATCAGGTCGCCGACGAAAGTGCCATTCGTGCTGCCCATGTCTTCGATCTTGACGCGCCCGGGCCGCGCGGACGCGAAGAGCGTCGCGTGACGCGACGAGGTGGTGCCGTGCTCGATCTCGACGTTGAGCCCCGGCGCCGCGCCGCGGCGTCCGACCAGGTTTTGCCCCTGGTAGATGGGATAAAAGACGCCGAGATCGTTGCCCTCGTAGCTCACGAGAAAGCCCGCGAGCGCGCGCGGCGCGTGGGGGTCGACGTGCTCGGGGTCGCCCGCGGCGGCGACGGGATGCGTCGAAGGGCGCGTGGGCGGAGCGGGCGCGGGCGCCGGCGCGGGCGCGACCGGTTGCGGAGGAGCCAGCGGCGGCGCGTACGCGGGCACGTTGACGCGCGGCGGCTCCTCTTTCGGGGGCGCAGTCGGCGCGAAGGCGGACTCACCGGGCCACGGTGCGGGCGCGGGCGCTCCGGGTGCACCCTGCGCGCCGCCCTCGGGCGGACCGACGGTGGCACCGAACGGATTCAGCCCTTCGGGCGAGCCGACGCGCAGGTGTGCGGGTGCGGGACCGAAGCCGCCCGCCGGAGCGAAGCCGCCCTGGGGCGCACTCTGGTTCCACGCCTGCTGCGGTGCCGGCGCCGACGGAGTTCCCCAAGGTGCCGGGTTCGCGGGCGGGTTCGCCGGTGGCGCTCCCCAACCCTGTTGCGGCGGAGGCGCTTGGGGCGGCTGGCCCCACGGCGGCGCGGCTTGCGGCTGCCCCCAAGCTGCCGGAGCGGGCGGCTGCGGTTGCTGGCCCCAAGGTTGTTGGGGTTCAGGTTGGGCGGGCGCTCCCCAAGGCGGTGCGGGCGCCGGAGGCGGTGGCGCGCCCCAGGGCTGCGGAGCCGGCGCGGGTTGGGGGTTGGCGGCGGGTGCCGGGGCGGGCTGCCCGACCTGTTGTACGGGAGCACCGCACGACAAGCAGAACTTGTTCGTCGGCTGGTTCTGGGCGCCACAGCGAGCGCAAACGATCATGAAAACTCCGGGGAGCGCGAGCATAGCCGCTCACGCTCGCCAGCGGAACACCCGCTCGGCGCCGCCCTATCAGCGGTCCTTTTCGTCTTGAACGCGGGCGGCCTTGCCGGCGAGGTCACGCAGGTAGAAGAGCCGGCCCTTGCGGACGACGCCGCGCGAGACGACCTCGATCTGCTCGAGACGCGGCGAGTGGAGCATGAAAATACGCTCGACGCCGACGTTGAAGCTCACTTTGCGCACCGTGAAGGTCGAGCGCAGCCCCGCGCGGTGCCGCTTGATGACGACGCCGCGGAAGACCTGGACGCGGAGCTTGTCGCCCTCGACGATCTTGTAGTTGACGGCGACGGTGTCGCCAACACGGAAGTCCGGAAGATCCTTGCGGATTCCGGTAGATTCCAGGGCGTGGATTTTGGACAGCGTCGCGCTCATGACAAGACTCGTTTCCGGCTGGAGAGGCGCGGGATTATGCACTCGAACCCGATCCCGTCAAGCGAAGCCGCTCGTTCGCGGCTCGGGGCGTCGAATTGCCGCGTGAATTGAGCATTTCTGCCGCCAGGAACGCAAGGTAGCGCTCGGTTGCCCTTCGAACCCCTCCTTAAACCCATCCGCGACGGTCGCATTCTCCACCACGAGCGCGGTTTGCTCGTGGTCGACAAGCCGAGCGGCATCGTCGTGCACGGCGGTGACGAAGCGCTCGGCGGCGATCTCGTCGCGCGTCTCTCCGCGTGGCTCGAGGCGCGCGGCGAAGACGGTTACGTCGGCGTGCACCAGCGTCTCGACGCGGGCACCTCGGGCGTCCTCTTGTTCACGACCGCGCGCGAGCGAAACGCCGAGATCGCGCGCGCGTCCGCCGAGCACGCGCTCGAGCGACGCTACCTCGCGGCGGTGACGTTGCGTTCGCGCCGCTTCGCGGAACGCCTCGCGCGCGGTCCCGTGCGCTTCGAGCATCGCCTCGTCACCTCGGAGGGCCGCTCTTCGATCGTGCAGAGCGGCGGCGTCGCGGCGAGCGCGACGGTGTCGCTCGTCGAGCGCTCGGGCGAACGCGCGCTCGTGGCGCTCGTGCCCGAGACCGGCCGCACGCACCAACTACGCGTCGAGCTCGCGCACGAGGGCGCGCCCGTCGCCGGCGACACGATATACGACGGCGATCCGGCGCCGCGCCTCATGCTGCACGCCCACGAGCTCGCGTTCGGCGGCGAGCGCTGGCGCGCCGCGGAGCCGCACGGACTCCGCGCTTGGGCGCGTGGTGAAACGCCGTCGCTCGGCGCCGCCGACACCCTCGCCGCCGCGCTCGAGGACGCCGGCATTTCACGGGCGCCGCTCGCCGCGTTCACGGACACGTATCGTCTCGCGAACGAGCTCGGCGACGCGCTCCCGGGCGTCACGATCGATCGTTACGGCGACTTCGCGGTGCTGCACGTCGCGTCGGCCGAGGCGGAGTCGCGCTCGGACGAAATCGCGTTGCGGCTCGTCGAGCTCGGCGCTCGCGGCGTTTACCTGAAGCGGCGCGTGCGCGGCGACGTGCGTCACGCCGGGCCCGAGCGCATGCCGCCCGCGCCGATCGCGGGTGAGGCGGCGCCCGCGCGCTTCTTCGTGACGGAGCACGGCATGCGCCTTTCGGTCGCGCTCGGCGAAGGACTTTCGACGGGGCTCTTCGTCGATCAGCGCGACAATCGGCGCCGCATTCGCGAGCTCGCCCGCGGCAAGAGCGTCCTCAATCTGTTTTCCTACACGGCGAGCTTCTCCGTCGCGGCGGCGCTCGGAGGCGCGCGGCGCGTCGTGAGCGTCGACCAGGCGCGGCGGGCGCTCGCGGTCGCCCGCGAGAACTTCGCGGCGAACGGCCTCGCGCTCGAGGGTCACGCGTTCCTCCAAGCGGACGCGCTCGATTGGCTCGGCCGCGCCGCGAAGAGGAGCGAGCGCTTCGAGCTCGTCGTGCTCGACCCACCGAGCTTCGCGAGCTCGGCGGGCGGCGCGCCGTTCAGCGTCGCGACGCGCTACGGCGTCTTGGCGGAGCGTGCCCTCGCGTTGCTCGCCCCGGGCGGCACCCTGCTCGCCGTGACGAACCACCGCGCGACGAGCGTCGGCCGCTTGCGGCGGACGCTGCGCGAAGCCGCGGAGCGCGCGGGCGTGCCGGTCGGAAGGCTCCGCGATCTCGCCCCCGGGCTCGATTGCCCGGACGGCCCCGACGGCCCCGTGCCGAGCAAGAGCGTGCTACTCACGCGAGCGTGAGCCGCCATCCGTACGCGCGTCCCGACGCCCGCACCCGTGCGGCCAAGGCGCAGGGGTACCCGGCGCGCAGCGTGTTCAAGCTCGAGGAGATCGACCGGCGCACGAAGCTCCTCGCGCGCGGGCAGCGCGTGCTCGATCTCGGCGCGGCGCCCGGCTCGTGGTCGCTCTACGCGGCGAGCCGCGTGGGCGAGAAGGGCGCCGTGCTCGCGATCGATCGCCAGCCGATTCCGCAAGTGTTTCCGGCGCAGGTCCGCGTGGTGCAGGGCGACGCCCTCACGCTCGACACGGCGGCGCTCTCCGAGCTCGCGCCTTACGACGTCGTGTTGAGCGACATGGCGCCGAACACGTCGGGCTCGAAAACGGCGGATCAGGCGCGAAGCTTCGAGCTTTTCATGCGCGCGGTCGACGTGGCCCGCGCGCTCGGGCGTCCCGGATCGCACTTCGTGGGCAAGCTCTTCATGAGCGCGGACTTCGAAGCAGCGCGCGCCGCGCTCACCGCCGCTTACGAGAAGTGTCAGGTGATTCGCCCCGAAGGCACGCGAAGTCGAAGCTCGGAAGTGTTTCTGGTCGGGCTCTCGCGCAAGGCGTGAGCGGGCGTGTGATACGCTCGGGGTCGTGCCGACGAACAAGCTCTGGCTGGAGCACACCGAGCAAGCGGCGTGGCAGTCCGTCGACGCACTGCGCGAGAAGGTCGTGCTGCTCGAGCAACGCCAGCAACGTCTGACGCCGCCGGTCGACAACTGGCGCGAGCTGCTCGACGCGCTCGACGCCGCGAAGAACGAGCACGCCATCACTGGTGAGGGTTACGCGTCCATGATCCGCGGACTCATCGAGCGCATCACGCGCGCCGAGGGTCGCGTGCGTGAGCTCGAGCAAGCGACGCCGCCCGCGACGCCGGTCGCCGTGTCGCTCGAGGGTCCGACGTTCCGCTCGTCACGACGCAAGTCCGCGTCGACCGAAGCGGACGAGGAAGCCGACGCGCCGAACGACGACGCGCCCGTCGCCGGCGAGGCGCGTCTCTTCCGCGAGATTCGCGCGCGCTACCAACGCCTCGTGCACGAGCGGGCGCGCGACCCGCAGGGTCTCCTCGCCGACATCGAAGCGCGCCTCGACGAATTGCCCGACCTCGATCCGGGTGAGCTCGCCGACGCGGCGGCCGATTTGGCGGCGCTCGCGCTGGCCGTGCGGCGGCGCGGCGGTTTCGACGAATAGCCACGTTCTTTCGGAGTGTTCCGAAAGTTGGCCCGGCCCACGGGCCTGTGGCTAGGAGGGACCATGGCGCGCGTTCGCGAACGGACCCCTTTGCGCGGCCGAGCGCTCGGCACGTTCGGCGCGCTGCTCCTCGCGGGCATCGCCTGTTCGGGCAACGAGCTGGCGCGCACGTTTGCATTGAACCAGGCGGAGGCGACGCCCGCACCCGGCACGCCGAGCGCGACGTTGCCGGAGCGAGCGAGCAGCGTCACACCGAGCTCCGTCACGGCGGAGCCGACTCCTGCGCCCGCGCCCGAAGTCCCGAGCTCGCCGCCGCAGGTCGCGGCGTCCGAGCGCGAACCCTCGCAGCCGGACGGAGTGAGCGCACCCGACGCCACGCCCGCGCCGGACGCGTCCGCGGCGGCTCCCGTGGCCGAGCCGCCCGAGCTCGTCGCGACGGCGCGCGAGACGGTCGTTTACGCGGAGCCGACCCGGAGCTCGAAGAAGCTCGGTTACCTGCGCCTCGGAGCGCGCATTCGACGCGCGCCGCGCGCGGCGGGTCACGACGGTTGCACGCTCGGCTGGTACCGCATCGCCCCCGAGGGTTTCGTGTGCGTGGGACCGGCTGCGACACTCGACGAAAACCACGTCCTCGCCGAGCTCGCGCGCACGCGCCCGGACCGCGACGCCGCGCTGCCGTACGTCTACGGGCGCTCGAAGCCGGTGCCTCCGCCGCTCTACGCGCACTTGCCTTCGCACACCGAAACGATCGCGCTCGAAGGCGGCGCGGCGAGGAGCGCCGCGGGCTTCGACGATCTCACGCCGCGGCCGGAGCTGCCGTTCCTCGCGGACGGCGCCGCGCTGCCGCTGCCGCTCGGCTTCGAGCGGCCGGCCACGCCGGGCACGCCGCGCGCGCTCCCGAACAGCGGCTTCGCGCTGCTCGACGTGCTCGAGCACGAGGGACGCCGCTTCGGCATCACGACCGACCTCGAGCTCGTGCCGCTCGATCGCCTGACCCGCGTCGAGCCGAGCGCTTTTCACGGCGTGGTCTTGGACGAGCAGACGACGTTGCCGCTCGTCTTCGTGCGCGCGCGGCACGCGGTGCTGTTCGCGGGCAGCCCCGAGCGGGGTTTTCGCCCGGCGCGCCCGCTCTGCTATCGCGAGGCGGTTTCGCTCGGCGAGCGCACGGTGACGCTCGACGGCGTGCGTTATCTCGAGACGCGCTCGGGCGAATGGCTGCGGGACGCGGAGCTCGTGCGCGTGGACGCCGTCGCGAAGCCGCCTGCGGGCGTGCGCGGGGATCGCACGTGGATCCACGTGTCCGTCCTCGACCAGACGCTCGTCGCGTACGCGGGCTCGCGGCCGGTCTACGCGACGCTCGTCTCGACCGGCAAGGACGGCATGGGCGATCCCGAAACCACCCACTCGACACCGCGGGGCGAGTTCATGATCCACACGAAGCACGTCTCCGCCACGATGAGCGGCGACGAAATCGGCGACGAGTTCGATCTGCGCGACGTGCCGTACGTCGAGTATTTCACGCAGGGCTTCGCCTTCCACGCCGCGTACTGGCACGACGCGTTCGGCGCGCCGCACAGCCACGGCTGCGTGAATCTTTCGCCGCTCGACGCGCGCTTCCTGTTTCACTTCACCGAGCCCGCGGTGCCGCAGGGCTGGCACGGCGCGTTCTCGCGCGAAGGCACGCTCGTCTCGATCACCCCGTGAGCACGGCGCGCGCTCGATCCGCGACGCTGCCCGCGCTCTGACCGCGCAGTCGCTCGAGCGTCCACAGCACCGGAAAAGCCGCGCCGCCGTCGGGCGTGACGAGCTCGAAGCGGAGCGGCCCGAACGGTGCGTCGACGTTTTCGCTCCAGCGCGCGCCGGCGTTCAAACACAAAACCTCGCCCAGGTAGGCGCCGGTGAGCACGGCCGCGCGCCTCGCCCAGCCGCCGCTCGCTTCGGCCGAGAGCGCGCTCGTCGCCAGCAACCCGAGATATTGGTCGATGGCCGAAAGACTCGCGAGCGAGCGATCGAGCGGAACCTGCACGATGCGCGCGGCCCAGGTGCCGAGCAACGAGCTCGGGACGGCGCGCCCGATCAGCTGAAACAGGGCAAAATCAGGCCACGGCGCGGGCGCCCAGGCGCTCGGCGGATCGGGCGGGCGGCGCGGGCGCTCGGGCGTGTCGGGGCTCGAGCGTCCGGCGCTCGCGGCGACGCGGATGGGGCGCCCGTCCATCAGAGCTTGCTGGACGGCGCGCCACGGCTGATAGGTCTCGCCGCGGGGGCGTTCGATCGTCGCCATGTCCGGTTCGGCGAGGCGGCCCTGCCAGCGTCCGCCCGAGGCACGCCGGACGCATTCACCGACGTAGGCGCTCAAGAGCACCGAGAGCGCGTAGCGCGGCGCGCGCTGGGGGCGGCGCGCGAAGAGCGCGAGCGCCGCGTCGAGGCGCGCCAAGCTCCCGAGCGAGAGATCGTACGCCGGGAAATGACAGGTGATGGGGGCGACCGCGAGAAAATCGGCGGCGTGCTCCGCGATCGTCTCGAGCTCGGGCATGCGCCGCTCGACGAGCTGGTCGAGGCGTTTTCCGGCTTGCTTCTCGAGCGCCGAGAGCGCCGATTCGACGCGACCGGACGCGAGATCGAGCTCGACCGGATCCCAGATGCCGCGCCCCGCGGTGCTCGGCGGCTCGGGCTCGAAGTGCGGCATTTCGAGCGACGCGGGTTCGCTCGGCGGCGGCGCCGGCTCGGTCGGCACCTCGGAGCGCGGCGGCTCGAGCGTCCCGAGATCGCGAATCACCGCGCGCGGCGGCGGGTGCGCGAGCGGCGGCGGAACGCGCGGCGTTTCGAGCGTGGACGGCCGCACGCGCTGCGACGCAGGCCCCCTCGGCGACGGCGCGGTCGGCGCGGTCGGTGAAGGAACGCTGACGAGCGGGCTCGGCGACGGCACGCTCGCCGCGGGCGCGGGCACGCGGAAGCTCACCACCGCGTCCGGCGAGGGGACGCTCAGCGCGGGCTTCGGCACCGGAACGCTGACGACGGGCGCGGCGCCTTTCGGCGAGGGCGCGGCGCTGTTCGGCGTGACGACCAGGTGTCCGCTCTTCGGATCGAGCGCGCCGCTCAGAGTCGGGGCGTGAGCGAGACCTTGCGCGGCCGGCGCGGGGCGCACCGAGCTCAGGTAGTTGCGCGCCTCGGGGAAGTCGGGCGCTTCGTCGAGCACGTCTTGAATGCGTTCGGCGATGGCGGCCGAGTCGAGGCGCCCGCGTTGCGCGAGCAAGCGTGTCGTGAGGTAGGCGACGCCCGGTCCGAGATCGCGCACGGCGCCGAGGCCGACGAGCTTGCGCTGCGCTTCTTCGAAGCGCCCCTCGTTCAAGCAGGCCTCTACCTCGCGAAGTCGAGGGTCGTCGAGCGGCCCACCGGACATGACCCCAATCTAGCCCGACTCGAGCCGCCGTGCTCAGAGATCCGCGACGCAGCGAAAGCCGATTCCGTAAGAGAGCGCGGTCGGTACCTGTGCGTAACGGAAGGACGGACGGAGCCAGCTCGTGTAGCTCCCGTTCCAGGCGCCGCCGCGAATCACCTTCTTCTCGCCGGTATCGGGGCCTTTCGGATTGGTCTCGGCCGCGGCCGTGTAGGGCGCGTACCAATCGGCGACCCACTCCCACACGTTCCCGGCCACGTCATACGGGCCGAAACGCGAGCGCCCGGCCTCGAACTTCCCGACGGGCGCGGTGGTCGGATAACCGTCGTCGGCGGGGTACAGGGCGGTGAAGGCGACGCCGTGCTTTTGCGCCCAGGCGACGCATTCGGTGCCGCACGCGTTCAAATGTTTCGCGGTCGGCGCCTCGTCACCCCACGGGTAGATCCGCCCGTCCGGACCGCGCGTCGCGTACTCCCACTCCGCTTCGGTCGGCAGGCGCTTGCCCTGCGCCTTGCAGTACGTCTGCGCCATCTCGAAGCTCACGCAGTTGATCGGATGATCCTCCATGCCGGCCTGGCCGAACGTGCAGAGCGGCGAGTAGAGCTTGCGATCCGCGGGCGTGATGCTCGGCCAGTCGACTTCGTTCGACGCGCGACGACACTTGCCGACGTCGGAGCACGCTTTGTATTCCTTCGCCGTGGTCTCGTAGAGATCCATGCAGAAGGCGTCGAGCGTGACGTTGTGCGACGGCTTCTCGTTGGCGCCGGCGTCCTTCGCGTCGGAACCCTGAAAGTATTGTCCCGCCGGGATCTTGGCGGTGCGCTCCGGGCAGCTCGCCGCCGCGGCGGACGCGGCCGCGCTCGGCGCGGGCAGGGCGCTCGCGACGACGGGCGCCACGCTCGCGACGGGCGCCGCGGCGGGCGTGCTCGGCCCCGAACCGCCGCCGCGCAGGCCGATCGCGGCCACGGCGGCGACGCCGAGCGCCACCACGCCGCCGATCACGAGACCGAGCTTCGATTTCCCTTCGCTCGGGCGCGGCGCGGTCGTCGCGGCGCCGTCGCCGGTGATGCTCGCCGGCGGGCGGACGAGCGGACCCGGGGCGAGCTCCGTCGGCGCCGTGATCGCGCGGACCGAGGGCGTCGGCGCGCGTCCCCCGGCGCCCGTCTCGGCGAGGGCGCGCGCGAAGGCCCCCCAGAACTCGCCCGCGCGCGCGAAGCGCTCTTCGGGCCGCACGGCGAGCGCCTTGAGGAACACCGCTTCGACGGCGTCGGGCAGCGCGACGCCGAGCGCGCGCGGCGTCGGACGCCGTTCGGGGTTGCCCGCCGCGAAGCCGAGCTGCACGAGATCGTCGCCGTCGAGCGCGATTTTCCCCGCGAGCATCTCGACGGCCACGAGCGCCAGCGCGAACACGTCCGTCCACGGGCCCGTCGCGCCGTAGGTGCGGCTGAACTGCTCGGGCGCGCCGTATTGCGGCGTGAACGAGGTGACGCCCATGCCCGTCTTCGCGAGCGCGGCCTTGAGCTGCGTGTTGTCGCTCATCATCTTGGCGACGCCGAAATCCAGGACTTTGACCGGCGCGTTCGCGTCGCGGCCGGCCGCGCCGGTGCCGAGCACGAAGAGGTTCGGCGGCTTGATGTCGCGGTGCGCGACGCCCTTGCCGTGCGCGACGTCGAGCGCGGCGGCGACCTGGCCGAGGAGCGCGTGCACTTCGGCGAGCGTCCAGGGCGCGAGCCCTTGGCGCTTTTCGCGCTCGAGGAGCTCGTCGAGCGCGAACCCTTCGAGCCACTCGAGCACCATGAACGGCATCCACTGGCCGTCGGGCGACGTGTACGTGCCCACGTCGCGCGCCTGCACGATGGCCGCGGTCTGACTCGAGAGCTCGGTGAGGAGCGCGCCTTCCTGGATGAACGCTTGCTGGAACTCCGAGCGCTGATCGATCGGCGCCGAAGAGAGACCGTTGAAGAACTTGATCGCGACCGGCTTGTTCCAGATGGTGTGCATCGCGCGGTAGACGACCGCGAAGCCGCCCTCGCCGACGAGCTTCTCGATGCGGTACTTTTCGGCGACGAGCGTGCCGACGATGCCGAGGGGATCACGAACGCTCATGGGGTTCCTTCTCGCGGCCGAATCCGGCCATGTTCGAGCAATCTTCGGCCGCCCGCAAGCGCGCCTCGCGAGCTTCGGTCGCGGCGGGCACGGACGGAGACGCCTCCGGCGCGGCACCGAGCACGGCGCCCCGCTCGCTCAAGTCGGCGAGCAGGCGCGCGGTGCCGTCGAGCGCCGCGCCGGGGTCGCTGCCGGTCACGGCGCACGCAGCGAGTAACGCCGCTTTGAGCGACTCGCCCGCGAGCAGCCGCTCGAGGAGCGCGGCGGCGAGCGGTGAAAGCTCGAGGTAGCGCACGTCGTGCTCCTCGTCGCGGTAAACGAAGAGCTCGGTCGGAGCGGCCTCGGGCGGCGTGCGATCGCCCTCGTCGGCGCTCATGCGGTGCACGGCGAACGCGTAACGGACGACGCGCGCGGCTCCGACGAAACGCAAGCCGCGCTCGAGGTCGAGCTCGCCGAGCGGCGCCTTCACCGCGGGCTCGCGCTCGGACGAGACGACGATCTGCACGGCCTCGTGCCGCGCGAGATCGAGCGCCCACGGCGGCACGCGCGCGTCCCTTGCCCAGAGCGGCGCGCAGAAATCCAAGAGCTCGCTCGTCACGTCGCGCAGGTAATGCGTTTGCGGGCCGCGTTCGCGGAGAAATCGCGCGAAATACTCGTCGAAGAGCGCGCCGAGGCGCGCCAGGGTGCGCGGGATCGCGAGCTCCACGGCGTCGCGCAGCGTCGCCTGGACGAGCTTCCGGTAGACGAGCCAGCGCTCGAACTCGGCGGCGAGCGCGTCCCTGTCGTCCGCGGCGAGCGCGTGGCGGGACGCGAGCGCCGCGAGGTCGCTCCGCGCGAGCGGCGGGCCGAGCACGAGCTCGGCGAGGGCACGCTCAAGCGCCGGCTGCACGCCGCGCCTCCGTGCGGGGGGTGCGCCCGGCGAGCGCGTGCTCGACCACGCGGCGCACGGCGCGCACTTCTTCGAGCAGCACCGCGAGCGGCGGCACGGCGTTGTCGCGCTCGAGCAGCACCGGCAGCGGGCCCGTGCGGGCGAGCGTCGCGGCGAGGAGCTCGAACACCGCGGGCACGATCGGTGCGCCGTGCGTGTCGATGAGCAAGCCGGACGCCGAGCGCGTGTGACCCGCGACGTGAAGCTCGACGGCGCGCTCGAGCGGAAACTCGGCGAGCCGGGCGAACGGGTCGAAGCCGTGATTTTCCGCGTTCACGTACAGGTTGTTCACGTCGAAGAGCAGGCCCGCGCGCGTGCGCTCGAAGAGCGTGTGCAAAAAGTCCGTCTCGGAGAGCTCGGCGCGACCCGCGTGCGCGTAGTACGTGATGTTCTCGATCGCGACCGGGCGCTCGAGCGCTTCGGCGAGGGCCTCGAGCCGGTCGGCGACGCGAAAGGCCGTGTCGCGGCTGAATTTCAACGGCAAGAGCTCGTGAAACACGCGTCCGGCGCCGCTCGTGAGCGCGAGGTGGTCGGAGTGCCACGGCGAGCCGAGCCGTTCGACTTCCGTCGCGAGCTCGGCGACGTAGTGAGGATCGGGTTCGGCCTCGGCGCCGATCGAGAGCGTGAGGCCGTGCGTGACGAGCGGGTAGCGACGGCCGATGCGCTCGAGCGCGGCGGGGTAATAGCCGCCGCGCCGCATGTAGTTTTCGGGCGAGACCTCGAAGAACCCGACGTCCACGTCGGGTCCGTCGAGCACCTCCTCCAGAAAATCCCAGCGCAAGCCGAGCCCGACTCCGCTCGTCGTTGCGCGCGGGGCCGGGTCCATGCTTCGCGCTGCTCCTCGCTTCAGCCGCAGGTGCCCGGACCGCAACCGGCCTTGGCGCCCGCCGCCTTCTTCTTGCCGGTGTGCTTCGGCGCGTCGCCCGGCTTGTCGGCAGCCGCGGGCGGCGCGCTCGCATCGGCCGTCGTCGGCGCGGGAGCGGCCGCAGGCGCGGTGCTCGCCGGCGCGGCGGCGGGAGCGCTCGCGGGCGTCGCGTCGGCTGCGGCGGGAGCCGGAGCGGCCGCGGGCGCCGGGTCGGTCGCGGCGGGGACTTCCTTCGCTTGCACGGGGCTCTGGGCCGGTTCGGCGGGCGCGCTGCCGCCGCAGGCGGCGAGACCGAGCGCGGCGAGCGTCGTGGCGAAGGCTTGGAAATTGAGCTTCTGGTTCATGCGAAGGACTCCTCTCGAAAGTCGCGAGCGACCCGAAGCTTAGCGCTCTCCTCAGCGAGGACGAAAGCCTAACCGGGGGACGACTCGCTAGCCCGGCGCGAAGGTGAGCTCGAAGCTGACCTTCGCCTCGCTACCTACCTTGTCCCCGATCAGGGCGAGGTCCTTCGCGATCGGCACGCCGGAGGCGTTCCGGGGGGTGATGTCGTGGGTGCTCAGCGGCACTACGAGCGGCTTTCGGGATCGGATCAAAAGCTCCGCGGGCGGACCGCCCGGGTCCACCCCGGGCACCAGCGTGAGGCTCACGTCCGCTGTCAGCGGAGCGCGCACGCCGTGGAGCGCGAGCTCGCCCCGGACCGTCCAGTGGCTCTCGAGCTCACGGCGCGCGACCCGGCGATCGCCGTTCGGCGCGGCGACGAGGTGTCCGGCGTCGAGCCCGCTCAGCGCGAACGTCGCGGTCCGGTCGAGGTCGCGTTGCTCTCCCGCGACGCCGCTGCCGAGCTCGAGCCACTCGAGCGCCCGTTGCGTGTAACCGTCGTCGGGCGTGCCGTCGGCGCCGTCGAGCGTCAGGTTCGCGAGGTCGAACGCGATGCTGCCGGTCGTGTGCGACAAGTCGTCGAGGTCGACGTCGAGGTCGCCGCGCGGTCGCGCGAGCTTGCCGCGCGGCGTCGCGTGCTTCGCCGGGAGCTCGAACGAAACGTCCGAGCGCGCGAGCGTGTAGTGCAGGCGGCGGAGGGCGGCGGGCGCGGTCGACGAGGACGGGCTCGCCGACGCGGGCCACGGCGCGGTGCGTTCCGGTTTCGGCGGCGCGCGATGACAAGCGGCCGCGCACGCGGCCGCGACGAGGAAGAGCGCGGGGTACTTCAATGCCAGACTCCTAGCGCGAGACCCCAGCCGAGGTAATTGCGCGCCACGTCGAGGGACCCGCCGAGCCACCACCAGCTCCCTTCGGGAAAGGTGCCGAAAACGTCCCACGGCAGGAGGCGCGCTTGCCCGCCGAACGTCACGTGGCTCCGGCCGCCGTCTTCATTCGAACGGAAGCGCGTGGGCTCGAAGTAAACGCCCGCGCGTGCCTGGAGCCAGTTCGGGATCGGCTCGACCTCGACGCCGAGCCGCGGCGAGAGGCTGATTTGCTGGCCCGAACGCTGGTCCTCCCGGTTCAAAAAGCCTTCGATGCCGACGCCGTCGTGCACGGCGCCCGTCATCAAGAACGAGCTCGTGAGGAGCACGTGAAAGCGCGGCATCTCGGCGTTCCGTCGGCGAAGCTCGCGATCGACGGCGCGTTCGGCGCGCTCGAGCTCGGCGCGGTCGAGCGCCGCCTCCGCCGCGTCGGCCGCCCGCAGGATGCGCTCGAGCGTGATCACGTCGCGACCCTCGCGCCGCGCGTCGGCGAGCGCCTCGCGAGTGCGGCGTTCGCGTTCACGCGCCTGCCACGCGAGGTAGCGGCGCTTGTGCGCGAGGAGCTCCGCCGGGCTCACCCAGCGCGGATTGAGCGGCTTGCGTCCGAGCTGCACGGCGGCGCCGAAGCTCAAATCCCACGGCAACGTGAGGTGGTTCGGCAGCCAGAGCTCGTCGGAGGTGCCGCGGTAGATCACGCCGCCCTGCGTGTCGGCGTTCACCGTCGAGCGAAACGCGCCGCCGACGCGCACCCGCTCGCCGTTCGGGCGCCAGATGAAGCCGAGCTCGACGCCCGCGCCGCGCGTGTTCAGCGTGTCCACGCCGCTGCTCAGGAACGTGGCGCGCGTGCTCACGTCGAGCGTGACGACGCGCGCGCCCGTGCCGACGACGAGCTGCCCGTCGTCGAACGCGTACGAGGCGAGCAGGTGGTTTTGCATGATTTGACCGGTGAGTGACGTCGTCGTGCCGGTCAGGTCGAGGAGCGAGCGCGGGTTCTGCGTCGCGCCGGGCTCGTTGCGTTGCAAGCTGTACTGCTGGAGATCGGCCGTGACGCCGAACCCCCAGTGGTTGATCTGGAGGTTGAACGCGCCGTTCAAAAAGACGTAGAGGTTATTGCCGGCGATGACGCGCGTGCGGCTGCCGGAGTTGAAGAAGTCCCCCGAGCGGCCGAGACTGCCGGGAAAGGAGAGCCCCGCGCCCAGATCGTAGTCGATGTCCGTGTAGGAGTAGGGGACGCGAACGGCCGGGGACGCCGGGTTTTGGGTGTCGCCGTCGATGCCGTCCGCCATCGCGACGAAGGCGCCCGCGAGCCCCACCACGCGGCTGCTCGCGAGGACCGGTCCCTGGTAGAGGTCGATGGTGTAGTCGTTCGTGCGGAGCGGGGCCGGCTGCGGCGGCTGCGCGAAGGCCGGGCTTGCGGCGAGCGCGAGACAAAGTCCGAGACTTTTGTGCCGCGACCGGGGCGAGCGCATGCGCGCGCCTACCATAGCCCGGGTGCCACGAGTATAGTCCGAGCGTGCCCTACAGTGCCGAGTTCCGCTGCTTCGACGGTTGCGAGGGATCGTATCCCGTCACCGAGCCCATCTATCGTTGTCCCAAGTGTGGAGGGTTACTTCAGGTCGTCCACGACGTGCAGGCGTTGAAGGATCGCACCGGCCCCGTCTGGATGAAGCTCTTCGACGAGCGCTATCGCCAAAATGCGTGGCCCTACGGCTCGGGCGTGTGGGGCAAGCGCGAATGGGTGATGCCGCAGGTGCCCGACGAGACCATCGTCTCGATGTACGAGGGCGGCACGAACCTCTTTTGGGCGGAGCGCTACGGCAAGCAAATCGGGCTCGACGAGCTCTGGGTGAAGCTCTGCGGCAACAGCCACAGCGGCTCGTTCAAGGATCTCGGCATGACGGTGCTCGTGAGCGTCGTCCGCATGGCGATCCAGCAGGGGCTCAAGGTGAAAGCGATCGCGTGCGCGTCCACCGGCGACACGAGCGCCTCGCTCGCGGCGTACGGCGCCGCCGCCGGCTTGCCCGTCGTCGTGCTCCTGCCCTACGGGAAGATCTCGACGGCGCAGCTCGTGCAACCGCTCGCGCACGGCGCGCTCGTGCTCGGGCTCGACACCGACTTCGACGGTTGCATGGAGATCGTGCAACAGCTCGCCGCCGAGGGCATCGTCTACCTCGCGAACTCGATGAACCCGCTGCGCATCGAGGGCCAGAAGACGGTCGCCATCGAGATCGTGCAGCAGTTCGACTGGCAAGTGCCCGATTGGGTCATCTTGCCGAGCGGCAACCTCGGCAACGCCTCCGCGCTCTACGCCGGTTTCAAGCTGATGAAGGAGCTCGGCATCATCGCGCGCTACCCGCGCCTGGTGGTGGCTCAGGCCGAAAACGCGAATCCGCTCTACCGCGCCTGGAGCGCCGGCAAGCGCGTGGTCGAGCCGATTCAGGCCCGCCCGACGCTCGCCACCGCGATTCAAATCGGCAACCCCGTGAGCGCGCCGCGCGCCGTGCAGGCGCTCGAGGCCATGAACGGCATCGTCGAACAAGCGAGCGAGCAGGAGCTCTGCGACGCGGCCGCGCGCGCCGATCGCACCGGCATGTACACGTGCCCGCACACCGCGGTCGGCCTCGCCGTGCTCTCGAAACTCGTCGGGCGCGGCACGATTCAGCGCGGTGAGCGCGTGGTGTGCGTCTCGACCGCCGCGGGGCTCAAGTTCACCGAGTTCAAGGTGCGCTACCACGAAGCCGAAATCGAGGGCGTCAACGCCGAGCTCGCGAACCCGCCGGTGAAGCTCAAGCCCGACTACGGCAAGGTCGTGGACGCCATCACCAAGCGGTTCTCCTGAGCGGTCGCGCTCGCGACATTGCGTGAGCGGGATGCGCACCGGGGGCGGCTTCTTCGCGAGTCGACTCCTCGCGGCCGCGCCGGGCGTCTGCGCATGGCTCGGTTGGTTCGGGCTCGAGACGTTCCGGCTCCGGAGCATCCCCGGCCTCGACCTCGACGAGGCCTGGTACATCCTCGCCGGCTGGCGACAATGGGAGCAGGCCGATCCGTTCAGCGGCCTCAACCGCTACAGCGGCGCGCTGCCGATCCTCTTCGCGCGGCTCGTCGGCTTCGATGCGCCCTGGTTTTCGCTGCGCTTGCTCGACGTGTTCGCGAACGGCCTCGCGCTCGTCTTGCTCTCGGCGTGGCTCCGCCGCCGGCACGCCGCTCGGTCGCTCCGCGGCTGGGCGCTCCCGTTCGTCGCGACGGTGCCGCTCTTCGCAATCTCGTCGCGGCACGCGGTCGAGACCGCGATTTTCGGGCCGCTCCTCACGTTCGCGGGCTTGTTCCTGCTCGAGCTCGGCGGGGGGCGCGCGGTGTTCGGAGCGGGCCTCGCGTGGGGCCTCGCGGCGTATAACCACGTGCTTTGGGCGTTCGTGCCCGTGACGCTCGCGCTCGCTTGGGTCGCGGTGTACCGGCGCCTGCCGGCGTTGCCGTGGGTTCCCCTGCTCGCGGGCCTCGCCGTCGGCGGGGCGCCCCGCGCGCTCTCGCTCCTCTTCTACGCCGATCGCTCCGTCGGCGGCCCCGGGGAGAGCTGGCGACTCGGTCCGGCGCTCGCCGATGTCCCCGCGTTGCCCGACGTGCTGTGGCGCGCCCTCGACGGCAGCGCGCTCTATCACCGCTTCGTCGGCGCCGAAGCCGTGCCGGTGCTGCCGTACTTCGCGCTCGCCCTCGCGTTCTTCGTGCCGTTTTTACGCCACCCCGCCCGCACGCCGCGTCCGCTCAAGCTCCTCTTGCTCTTCAGTCTGCTCCTCGCGACCACGACGGCAATCCTGTCGCCGCTCTACGATCTCCGCTATTTGCTCGCGCCCGTGCTCGCTCTGGCCCTCTGCGCGGTCGAGGCCGGCGCGACGCTCATCGAGTGGAACGCGCGCTTTCGCTTCCTCGTCTGGCCCGTCGCGGCCGTCGTCGTCGGCGCCAATCTCTTCTACTTTTGCGCGGACTTCATCGCGCCGTGGCAACGGGGCTCGATCGGCTTCGGCGATTTTGCGCTCGGCAAACGGAACCCGCACGTTTCGAATCTCTGGTATTTCCCGCGTGACCGGCTGCTCCGCACGCTGCGCGAGCTCGGCCCCGAGCAGATCCTCGCGAGTCCGAGTCTCGAGCGCCCGCTCCGCGTGCTCTTGGCGCACGACAAAATCTTGGTTCGCTTGCCGAAGACCATGCAGCCCGGACTGCGGACGGTGTGGGTCGATTACTACGCCGACGACGCCCGCGCCGAGCGGTGCACCGCCGGGACTTGCTTCCGGCGGCCGCTCGGCGTGGACGGCCTTTACTCCGTTTTCCGGTAATTCGCGGCTCAACCGCCGCTCGCGAGCGTGCTCGAGCTCCCGTCGTCGTCGAGGTTTTCACCGACGCAGGCCATGAAGGTGATGGAGCCGTTCGCGGGCAAGCCGTCGCCGACGAAGCGGAGACTCCGGCGCGTCGAAGCCGGGCAATCCGAGACGAGCGCCGGGTTGCCGATGCCCGCGCCGGGGTCGATGTAGCAATACCCGTAGTCGGCGCCCGATTCGGTGCCGTTTTGACATGCCGTGAGCGCGCTGCCCGCGAGCGGCTCGAGCTTGCACAAGCAGAGATCGTCGCAGGAGACGACGCCGGAAGCGCCGCACTGGTTGTTGGCGCGGAGCTCCTCGTCGACCGCGGCGGCGAGCTTCGAGTCGTTCGGGCCGAGCGGCGCGCGGCCCTGGGTCGTATCGCAGGTGCAGGCTCC
>DATJXW010000262.1:0-47255 GCA_035499895.1 Polyangiaceae bacterium
GCACGAGGCCTCCGAGCGCGTCATCGACGTAAGCGCTCGTCGAGCGCGCTTTCTGCCACGTCGCGCCGCCCGGCCCCGGCCGTGCGAACCGCGCGTCGGGTAGGGCATAGGGGTAGTGGTTGCTGATCGATTGCGCGAGCACGAACAGGGGCGGATCCTCGGGCGTGCGTCCGGCGAAAAGGTCGCGCAGTCGATGGAACAGCCCCGCATCGACGACGCCCCATTTCGTCACGCGCTGCACGCCTCCGATCGCGAGCTCGATGTCGCGAGCGCCCTCGATGGTCGAGAAGCCGGCGTGCTCGGCGAACACCCGCTGGTTGTCGAAATTCGGGTCGCCGTTCTGGACCATGCGCGCTTCGTAGCCGTGCTCGGCGAGGATTTCGGGGAGGCAGCGCATGCCGATGCCGCCGTAGGCGCGCGTGATCATCGAGCCGTAGTGCGGCAGGAGCGAGCACATCGCGGAGGCGAAGCCCGGCGCCGTCTGTCCGGCCGCCGTCTCGTAGTGGGTGAAGAGCCGCGCGTCGGTCCGGCGCGTGAGCGCGTCGAGCTCCGGCATCACGAGATCGACGCCGTGACCGCCCGTCGCGGCGAGCACGTGCGACGGCAACCCTTCGAGCTCGAGCACGAGCACGTCCGGCGCGCCCGCGTCGAGCCCGCTGCAATCCTGATCCACGCCGTCGCCCGGTACGTCGAGGGCGCCCGGGTGGATTTGCGCGTTCCGGTCGTCACAGTCGTCGCGGAGCGGCACGCCGTCGCCGTCCTCGTCGCGGTTGCAGCGGTCCCCGCCGAGCCCCGCCTTGCACAGGGCGTACGGCGTGCCGCGTACGAGCGGAAAGCGCTCGTCCACGAATTCGTCGCCCGCGGTCGCGGCCGGCGTGAGCAACGCGCGGCGCGGATCGGTGCCCGCGGGCAGCCCGAACGCGTGGCGGTCGAGCTGAAACGAGAGCCACGAGAAGCCGTCGGCGTGCGAAACCTGCGTCGCTCGATAATCGAGGTGCGACAGCGCCCGCGAACCGAAAATCAAGGCGACGGCGCCGAGGACCTCGAGCACGCGCGCCCGCCGACGAGCGCGCGGCGGAGCGAGCGCGTCGGCCGCGAAGCCGAGCTTGCGCGCGGCGAAAAGCGCGCCCCACGCGAGCGTGAGGTGGACGCCGAGCACGGCGAGCGGAATCGGCGACTGGATTTCGTTCGTGTGGAGCGGCTCACTCACGTAGGTGAGCATGAGCGGGTCGAACGGCACGTTGAGCGCGGCGAGGGTCCGCAGATTCAACACCGTGAGGAACACGCCGAACGCGAAGAGCCCGGCGCGCAGGGCGGAGAGGCGGCGCCCGCGCGGCACGAGCGCGAGCACGAGCAGCGCAACGCCGATGTCCTCGAGGAACCCCGCGACGAGCGCCAGCGTCGCCGCGCGCCAGAGCGTGTTCATCTGGTCGCCGAGCCAGATGAAGTCGGCTCGCAGCGCGGCGCCGACGAGCACGTACGCGACGGCCGTGCGCAGGTCCGCGTCGCGCCCGAGGCGCTGCAGGAGCGCACGCCCCCACGCACGAACGCCCCGACCTAGCGCCACCGAGCTCATCGCCGGGACATATTGCAGCGATCTTGCCACGCGCAAGTCACCCGAAGGCCACCGACGCATGGATCAAACCCGGATGAAACCTCGCTTCATGCGGGGGGTGGGGCCGTGGCTCAGGCGCTGCCTTCGGCCCCGACCGCGTGCTCCGGCTCGGCCGGCGCGTCGGATTCGACGCTTGCGCGGGGCGAGGGCGCTTCGAGCGGCGCGGGCGACCTCGCCGGCGCGGCGGTCGGCCGATAATGCCGCCACCAGAGCGCCGCGCGCTCTTCGGTCCAAGGGTGCTCGAAGTGAAGCGCGTCGAGCCGGTCGCGGAGCTCGCGCGCCGTTTGCGGCCGCCGGTCGGGGTTCTTCTCGAGGCACGCCATGATGACGGCCTCGAGCTCGGCGTGGAGCTTCTGCCCGATGCGCACGGACGGCAACACCGGACGCTGGTGCGCGTGCATGACGAGCATGTCGTGGCGCGTCTCCGCCTCGAAGACGCGCTTGCCCGTGAGCAGCCAATAACCGACGCAACCGAGCGCGTAGAGGTCGGCGCGGCGATCGACCGGCGCCTGGAAGCGCACCATTTCCGGCGCCATGATCGCCGGAGTGCCGACGAAGCGGCGCTCGTCTTCGAGCTCCTCCGCGGTCGGGTGGCGGTCGAGCACGAGGCCGAAATCGAGCACTTTGGCGAAATCGACGTCGCCTCCGAGCTCGCACGTGAAGATGTTCGCCGGCTTCACGTCGCGGTGGACGAAGTTCCTGTCGTGGGCTTCGGCGAGCGAGTGACACACCTGCCGCAAGAGGTACGCCGTGCGCTCGGGCGTCTGCGGGCCGAAGCGATCGACGAGCGTCTTCAGGTCGACGCCGTTCAAGAGCTCCATCACGTAATAAAAGGCGCCCTCGCGCGTGACGCCGAAGTCGTAAAGCACGATCGTGTGCGGGGAACCGAGCGACGCCGTCGTGCGCGCCTCGCGCAGGAAGAGCCGCAAGAGCCGTTCGGCCTCCTGCGGGCCGTGGTCCACGAGGATCTTCGGCCGGATGAGCTTCACCGCGGCGGGCCGCGCGAGCAGGCGATGGTCGGCGCGCCACACTTCGGCCATGCCGCCGACGCCGAGGCGCTCGACGAGCCGGTAGCTGCCGACCTCGCGCGCCTTGACGATGCCCTCGCTCAAACGATGCGCCACGCGGGCGATTTCGTAAGCGATGAAGGCCGCGACGAACGGTGACGAAAATAGGAGCGCCAGCTCGGCGAGCGGCGGCGTCCGGTCGCCCGAGCGCGCCATCACGAACGCGAGCGGGTCCATGCACGCGGCGCCGAACAGCGTGCCGATCGACGTGCGCGGCGCCGCCGGGATCAGCGCGCCGAACGCGAGGATCGGGAGCGCGACGGGCGACACTTGCCGCACGAGCTCCGGCGCGGGCCAACCCCCGGCATGGCGCAGGAGTCCGAGCAGGAGCGAGAGCAGGATCAGGTACGCGTAGCCGAGGTCGCGCGACAATTGCGGTTTGAGCTTCTCGATGCGCGTGACGAGGTGCATCGCGACGCTGAGCGCCGCCGCGACGCCGAGCAGCGTGAGGCAGTTCGCGCGCATGCTTGCCCAGCCCGGCGTGAACGGCACGAGCAATGCGAGCGCCGCGAGGTAGGCGACGAGCACGAGAGCCGCGATCGCCGTGAGGCCGCGCAGGCGCCCGACTCCCTCCGTGAGAAGGTCGGCGGGGAGCTCCAGGGTCGCCGCCGTGCGTACCGCGGCGCGTTCGTCCCAGGCCGCGCTCACGTCGATGGTCTCTTCCGGAGCGGGCTCCAAGCGCTCCGGCCCCGCAGCCTGTTTCGCCGGCGATTGCGGCTTCAGCTCGGAGGAAGGGACACGCACGGCGGCAAGCATAGGCCATCCCGGGATTTTCGTCCCGATGTCGCCTTAATCTGGTTCTCGAAAGCTTTAAGACTCACTTACGAAACAATGCATATGGGAAACCTCACTTCATCGCAAACGAGCCGAAACTTGGAGGTCCGAGCTCATGAAAAGGCTGCTCTTTTTCCTGATCGCATCGTTGTTGGCGAGCGTCGTCCTCGCCGTCCCTGAACGTGTCGCCCGCGCGGACGAGCCGGTCGCGGCCGTGCCCGCCGCCGCCGCACCCGCCGCGGCCACGAGCGACGTCGAAAAGCGACTCGCGGATCTCGAAGCGTACGTGAACAACGGCGCACGCGTAGACGACAAGAGCTCGAAGATCCTCTCGCCCGGCCCCGGTCACAACGGCTTCATGATGATCTGCGCGGCGCTCGTGCTCTTCATGACGTTGCCGGGCCTCGCGCTCTTTTACGGCGGCCTCGTGCGCCAGAAGAACGTGCTCTCGGTGATGGCGCAGTGCATGGGCATCGCCGCGCTCGTCACGCTGCTCTGGTGGGCGTTCGGTTACAGCCTCACGTTTTCACCCGGCACGCCGCTCCTCGGCGGCATGGCGAACGCGATGCTGCGAGGCGTCGGCGCCGAGCCGAACACCGCGTACGCCGGCTGGGTCTCGCAGAGCACCTTCTCGATGTACCAGCTGATGTTCGCGATCATCACGCCGGCCCTCATCATCGGCTCGATCGCGGAGCGCGTGAAATTCAGCGCGCTCATGGTGTTCGTGACGTGCTGGATGATCCTCATCTACTTCCCCCTTGCGCACATGGTGTGGGGCGCCGACGGCATGATGAACGGCGTCTTCAACAAGGACGCCGCGATCAAGGCGGTCGATTTCGCGGGCGGCACCGTCGTGCACATGTCTTCCGGCTGGTCCGCGCTCGTGCTCGCGCTCATCGTCGGGCACCGTGTCGGCTTCGGCAAAGAGGAGTTCGTGCCGCACAGCCTCGTCCTCACCATGGTCGGCACCGGCATGCTCTGGGTCGGCTGGTACGGCTTCAACGCCGGCAGCGCGGTCGCCGCGGACGGCATCGCATCGCAAGCGTTCATGACCACGACTCTCGCCGCGGCAATCGCGGGCGGCGCGTGGGCTGGCGTCGAATGGCTCACGCGCGGCAAGCCGACGGTGCTCGGCTTCTGCTCCGGCATCGTGGGCGGCCTCGTCGTCATCACGCCCGCGGCGGGCTTCGTCACCGCGAACGGCGCGATGCTCATCGGCATCCTCGCCGGGGTCGTGCCGTTCTTTGCGTGCACCAAGCTCAAGCACGCGCTCGGCTACGACGACGCGCTCGACACCTTCGGCGTTCACGCGATCGGCGGAACCCTCGGCGCCTTCGTCACGGGCTTGCTCGCAACGCCCGAGGCGAACCCGAACCTTCTTCTCAACCTCAAAGACATCGTCGGCAAAACGCTCTGGCTCGAGCAATTGAAAGCGATGGGCCTCACCCTCGCGCTCTCGATCATCGGCACGGCCATCCTCGGCTACGGCCTCAAGTTCACGCTCGGTCTACGCCCGACGGCCGAAGAAGAAGAGAGCGGCCTCGACCTGAGCGGCCACGGCGAAAAGGGTTACGACGTTTCCTAATCGCGCGCCTCGCGCTGAAACGAAGGGTCACGCGTTCGCTCTGAGCGAAGGGTCGCGCGTTCGCTATGAAACGAAGGCCCGGACGTGAGTCCGGGCCTTCGTCTTTGTGCGCACCAAGGGTTTCCGCGCGGCTCCCGAGTCACCTTGCAAGTCCGGGAGCGAGCCCCGAACTTTCACGCAATCCGCCACAACCTCGGGCGCGGCCCCCGAGGTTTCACGCAAATGCTTACAAGTTCGGGATCGCACCCCGAAGTTTCGCCCGCAGACGTGCAACTTCGGGATCGCACCCCGAAGCTTCACGCGCGACGTGCAAAGTTCGGGATCGCACCCCGAAGTTTCGCCCGCAGACGTGCAACTTCGGGATCGGAACCCGAAGTTTTGCGTGCGGACGTGGAAGTTCGGGATCGGAAGCCGAAGTTGCGTTGGTGATCGGCGCGCGTGGACGAGGGGCACCGAGCGGGGGGAGGCTCGGGGGGCGAGGCTCGTCGCTGACGGGGAGAGTGACGTCGAGGGCGCGGCTTGGGGGGATTTAGGCCGCGCGGGGGTCGCGGAGGATGCGCAGGGGGCGGAGCGTCGTGACGTGGGGCGAGGAGCCGCCGGCGCGGGCCGCGAGCTCTTCGTCGAGGATTTCGGCGACCATCGGCTCGCAGCCGCCGCAGCACTCGGCCGCGCCGGTGCGTTCGCTCACGGCTTCGAGGCTCGATGCGCCCTCGCGGACGCTCGCGCGGATGGCTCGGTCACTCACGGCTCGGCAATGGCAAACGATCACGGCCCCAGGAACCTAGCGTATTGAAAACGACTTTCAACATCATTTGCAAGAAGTCGTGCGCTTTCGAGGGGTTGGGCGGCGCGGGTTCGAGCGGGTGGCGGCCGTTCGGTGGCCCAGCCTTCGGTTCGAGGCGGGCCGACGGCTGGTACGGCGCGCCCAAACCAGAACTAGAATCCGCGGCATGCAAGGCGACGCCGAGATCATCGAGCTCTTGAACGAGGTGCTGACTTCGGAGCTCACGGCCATCAATCAGTACTTCATCCACGCGAAGATGTTGAAGAACCAAGGCTACGACCGGCTCGCCAAGAAGAAGCGCGAAGAGTCGATCGAGGAGATGCATCACGCCGACGAGGTGATCGAGCGCATTCTGTTCCTCGACGGCGTGCCGAACATGCAGCGCCTGTTCCCGGTGCGGGTCGGCGAGGAGCCGGTCGAGATGCACCAGCTCGATCTCGCCGTCGAAAAGGAGGCGCACGCGCGGCTCAATCGCGGCATCGCGCTCGCCGTCGCCAAGGGCGACAACGGCACGCGCGCGCTCCTCGAGACGATTTTGAAGTCGGAAGAAGAATCGATCGATTGGCTCGAAACGCACCTCGGGCTCATCAAGGAGCTCGGGCGCGAGCGCTATTTGGCCGAGCAGATGCACGAATGACTCGCCGCAGAGGCGCGGGTTCGGCCCGAGAGGCCGGCGAGGCCGGGCTTTTCGTACGGCTCGGTCGGTGGTAGGCAAAGCGCCCGAACATGAGCGGCCATTCGAAGTGGGCGACAATCAAGCGCAAGAAGGGCGCGACCGACGCGGCGCGCGGTCGAGCTTGGACCAAGCTCATTCGCGAGGTCGTGACGGCGGCGCGCATCGGCGGCGGAGACGCGAATGCGAATCCGCGTTTGCGCAAGGCGGTGATCGACTGTCGCGCTCAGCAGATGCCCGCCGACAACATCAAGCGCGCGATTCAGCGCGGCACGGGTGAGCTCGAGGGCGCCGCGTACGAAGAGGTGCTTTACGAGGGCACGGGGCCGGGCGGCACGCTCTACTTGGTGGAGGGCATGACCGACAATCGGAACCGCACCGTCGCCGAGCTCCGGAAGATTTTCGAGAAGCACAACGGCGTGCTCGGGAGCTCGGGCGCGGCGGGCTGGGCGTTCGATCGCTTCGGCGTGATCACGCTCGAGAAGTCGGCGGCGACCGAGGATCAGCTGATGGAAGCGGCCGTGGAGGCCGGCGCCGACGACTATCGCGACGAGGGCGACACCTGGGGCGTGTACACGCCGCCGCACGATCTCGATCGCGTGACGAGCGCGCTCGAGGCGAAAAAGCTCGCGATTCAGTCGAGCAAGCTCGCGTTCATCCCGAAGAACAAGAAGCCGATGTCCGGCCGGGACGCCGAGGTCTGTCTGAATCTGGTCGAAGCGCTCGACGAGCACGACGACGTGCAGAACGTCTACGCCGACTTCGATCTGTCCGAGGACGAGCTCGCGCGCATCGCCGCCGGCTGAGCGTCACACCGGCCAGCGGAACTGCACGGCCGAAAAGTACGTGAACACGAGGTGCGCGACGGTGCTCGGCAAGAGCCGCCCGGTGCGCCCGGCGAGAAACGTCCACACGAGTCCGCAGCCGAACGCCGCGATGACGAGGAGCGGATTCGGGCCGGCGACGGGATCGCGCAGCGCGTAGGCGGTCGGCAGCGCCGCGAGCGCGTAGAGCAGCGCCGAGAGGACGAAAGCGCGACGATTGCCGAAGCGCTCGGTGAGCTCGTCGAGGACCATGCCGCGCCAGACGAGCTCTTCACAAACGACGATGAGCGCGAGCGCGCTCGTGAGGAACACGGAGTGCTGGAGCGTCTCGGGATCGCCGAGCTCCAAGTAGAGCCTGAGGAGCCACGCTTGTCGCGGCGTGCCGGTCGGGACGAGCACGGCGCGCGCGACCCACGACGCCCCGAGGAGCGCGATGCCCGGCAGCGCGCCGAGCGTGATGTCGCCGCCGCGCGGCGTGAGGCGCTCCCTCAGCACGCCGTCGCGCGCGAAACCCTGGACCGCGAGCGCGGCGAGCAGGAGATGCGGGACGCCGAACGTCAAATAAAAGGCGGGCCGCCCGGCGAAATCGGGCCGGAACGCCGCGAGGTACGTCGCCGTGACGACCACGAACGCCAAAAGGACGCGCTTCAACCGCGCCTCGCAGCGAGCTCGGCCGCGACTCGCGCGAGGATGCGATCGGCGAGCACGCGCTTCGGGCCGAGCTCGACGGGCTGTTCGTCGTTCGCGCCGACCAGGATGGCGCGGATGTCGTCCCTGCCGATCGATTCGTCGGCGTGGTTCGACACGACGAAATCGACGCGCTTCGAGACGAGTTTTTGGCGCGCGGTCGCGACGGCGCGCGCGTCGTCTTCCGTCCCGAGCGCGAAGCCGACGAGCAGCGGCTCGGAACCTTGGCGCGCCCGGCCGACTTCGGCGAGCAAGTCGGGGTTCGGCACGAGCTCGAGGGTGATCGGTTGATCGAGGCGGCGGAGCTTGGTTTCGCTCGGATGCGCGGGGCGGTAATCGGCGACGGCGGCGGCCATGACGAGCACGTCGGTACCGCGGAGATCGCTGCCGAGCACGCTCCAGAGCGCGCTCTTCAGCGACGCGGCGGTGCGCACGTCGATGCGCGTCACGCCCGCCGGCGTGGCGAGACTCACGGGGCCGGCGATGAGCGTGACCGCGGCGCCGAGCTCGGCCGCGCGCGCGGCGATTGCGAAGCCCATCTTCCCCGAGGAGCGATTGCCGACGTAACGCACCGGATCGATGTCCTCGGCGGTCGGGCCCGCGGTGACGAGCACGCGCACGCCCTTCAGCGTTTGCCCCTCGGTCAGCGTGCGCAGCACGGCGTCGAAGATGGTGTTCGGCTCCGCCATGCGGCCCATCCCGATGTCGCCGCTCGCGACCGGGCCCGCCACGGGGCCCACGAGCCGAACGCGACCGTCCGCCGCGAGTTCCGCCACGTTGCGCGCCGTGGCCGGATGTTCCCACATGCTCGGGTGCATCGCCGGCGCGGCGAGCACCGGGCAGCTGGCGCAGAGCACGAGCGCGCTCGTGAAGTCGTCCGCGCGGCCTTGAGCGAAGCGCGCTAGTGCGTCCGCAGTCGCCGGCACGACGAGCACGAGGTCGCTCGACTTGCCGAGCGCGACGTGCGGCTCGCCGCCGCGATCGGGCGCGAACATCTCACCGAGCACCGGGCGACCGGTGAGGCCAGAAAACGTGGCCGGCCCGATGAATTCGCGCGCGGCGTTGGTGAGCGCGACCTCGAGCTCGGCGCCTTCGGCGAGCAACCGGCGCGCGAGCAAGACGGCTTTGTAAGCGGCGATGCTGCCCGCCACGCACAGCGTGATCTTCTTGCCGGCGAGGGCGGGGGTGGCGGTCATCGACTGGGCTTTTTACCGCGACTGCCCGGCGCGCGCGACACGAAGGGATTCGCAGCCTCGAAGAAGCGCCACGGGCGAGCGGCCCACGCGCCGGCGTAGTCCACGCCGATGCGCGGCGAACGCGCGACTTTGCCGCGCGGCCCGTCGCTCAGAAAGAGCGGCGGCTTGCAGAGGTCGAGCCCGTAACAGCGCTTGTCGATGGCGAAGGCTTCGCAGAGCTTGCCGGGGCCGTTCGTGAGGTTCGGGTCGCCCGGCGCGAGACCGCGGCGCTCGGCCATGAGCTCGACGCCCGCGAGCGGTTCGACCGCGCGGATCAGGACGGCGTGCGGCGTCTCGTCCGCCGTGGTGACGAGGTTCACGTGCCAATGCATGCCGTAGACGAAGAAGACGTACGCGAAGCCGGGGGGACCGAACATCGCTTCGGTGCGCGCCGTGCGGCGGCCGCCGTAGGAATGCGCCGCGCGATCCTCCGGGCCGCGATACGCCTCCGCCTCGACGATGCGACCGGCGACGCGCCCCGCGGGCGTCTCGTGGACGAGGATTTTGCCGATGGCGTCGCGCGCGACGCTGAGCACGGGCCGCGCGTAAAACGAGCGCGGCAGCGGCGCGAGCCGGCCGAGCGTCGGCGCCGGGGCCGCGCGCCGTGCGGCCACGCGCGTCAGCCGAACCCCAGAAAACGCCCGCCCTGGTAGACGAGCAGGCTCGCGAGGTACGCGAGCGACGTCATGTACGTGAAGAGAAAGGCGGGCCAGCGCCACGAGTGCGTCTCGCGTCGCACGACCGCGAGCGTGCTCATGCACTGGCACGAGAGCGCGAAGAAGACGAGCAGCGAGAGCCCGACGAGCGGCGTGTAACGGGGCTTGCCGCCGAGCGTCTCGTGGCGGAGCTTTTCGCGGAGCGGCAAATCTTGCTGGTCGGCGTCGCCCACGCCGTAGACGAGGCCGAGCGTCGAGATGAACACCTCGCGCGCGGCGAACGCGCCGATGATGCCCACGTCGATCTTCCAATCGAAGCCGAGCGGCGCGAAGACGGGTTCGATGGCCTTGCCGAGCCGGCCGCCGTAGCTCTGCTCGATGCGCCCCTCGGAGCGCGCGGGCTCGGGCGCGGTCGGGTGCACGGACGGCGAGGCGAGGCGCTCGTCGGCGCTCGTCGCGTGCACGGCCGCGACGCTCGCCCCGTGCGGCTCCGGTCCGACCGGCGTCGCCGTGCGCGGGAAGGCGAGGAGCGCCCAGAGCGCGATGGTGCACGCGAGGATCACCGTGCCCGCTTCTTTCAAGAAGACGAGCGCGCGTTCCACCATGTTCCGCAGCGTGAGCCTGAGGCTCGGCAAACGGTACGGCGGGAGCTCGAGCACGAGCGGCACGCGCCGCCCCTTCACCGCGGTGCGTCCGAGCACGAGCGCGACGACCAGCGTCGTCACGATCGCGAACACGTACATGCTCACCATCAAGAGCCCCTGCAGCGGCACGAAGCCGAACATGCGGGAGGGCGGAAACAGCGTGGCGATGATCAGCGTGTACACCGGCAGGCGCGCCGAGCACGTCATGAGCGGAATCACGAGCATCGTGAGCAGGCGGTCGCGCTGCCGCTCCATCGTGCGCGTCGCCATGATGGCGGGCACGGCGCAGGCGAAGCCGGAGAGCATCGGCACGAACGCGCGGCCGTGGAGTCCGAGCGTTCTCAGCACGCGATCCATCAAGAACGCGACGCGCGCCATGTAGCCCGAGTCCTCGAGCAGGCCGATCATCAACGAGAGCAGGAGGATCTGCGGCAAAAAGACGATCACGTTGCCGACGCCGCCGAGGACGCCCTCGACCAAGAGGTCGCGCAAGAGTCCCGGCGGGAGCAGCCCGACGAGCGCGGTCGAGAGCCACGTCACGAGACGCTCGATGAGCTTGATCGCCGGATCGGACCAGGAAAAGAGCGCCTGGAACAAGACGAGCATCGAGCCGAGGAAGATCGCGAAGCCGAACACCGGGTGCAAGAGCAGGCGGTCGACGCGCTCCGAGGACGCACGCTTCGGCGGATGACGCTCGAGGCGCGGGTAGAGCGCTTCGAGCGCGCCGTCGATGCACGCGTAGCGCGCGGCGATGAGCTCGCGGTCGAGGTCGCGCGGTTCGGCTTCGCGCCGCACGCTTTCGCAGCGGGCGCGGAGCTCGTCCGGGATTTCGCGGAGCTCGTCGCCGGGCTCGATGCTCGCGAGGGCCCAGAGCGCGAGCGCGCGATCACGCGCCGGCGTCGAGCGCCAGGCGGCGGGCAGCGCCGAAACCACGCGTTCGGCGTCGGCCACGAGCGCGTCGGGGTAGTTCACGCGCACGTGCGCGCGCGGGGGTTTGTCGAGCTCCTCGGCCATCGCGCGCTTGAGCTCGTCGATGCCGGCGCCGCGCCGCCCGTCCGTCGCGACCACGGGCACGCCGAGAAAGCGCGCGAGCGCGGCCGGGTTCGGCGGGTTCGTCGCGACTTCGTCGAGCATGTTGAGCGCCACCACGATCGGCAGCTCGAGCTCCACGAGCTGGAGCACGAGGTAGAGGTTCCGGCTGAGCTGCCCCGCGTCCACCACGACGACGCAGAGGGCCGGGCGCGGCAGTCCGGCGCGCCCGAGCAGCGCATCGAGGGCGATCTGCTCCTCCGCCGAGCGCGCGGAGAGCGAGTAGGCGCCCGGCAGATCGACGATTGTCACCGAACCGCGGCCGGCGAGCTCGAGCGGGCCGCTCCGCTGCTCGACCGTGATCCCGGGGTAATTGCCGATGTGCGCGCGTTCGCCCGTGAGCTGATTGTAGACGCTCGTCTTGCCGACGTTCGGATTGCCGACGAGCACGACGACGGGCGCTTCGTCGGCTCGCTCGGGCGCGGCGCGCTCGACGAGCGACGCGCTCTCCCCCACGGTCAAGGCGCGCCCCGCACCGGCGCGATCGGCAGGTGCCGGCGGCCGGCCGGATCGAGCGCCGGCGCCGTGAGCTTCACGCCCGGGCGCACGCGCACGAGCGCCGCGTCGCCGCGCCGGATCGAGAGACTCGCGCCGCGCACGAGGAGCTCGAGCGGGTCGCCGAGCGGCGCGACCGCCTTGAGCTCGACGCGCGTCCCCGGCACGAGCCCGAGCTCCATCAGCCGGCGCCGGAAGGAGCGCTCGCCGCCGACGTGCTCGATGTCCGCGACGTCACCCACGTCGAGCTCCGAAAGGTGACGAACGTCGGGCGGCATGAAGACGACGTTCAGGCTAGCCTACCTGAAAACGACTATCAAATTCACGCGCGCTCGGCGCCGCCGTTCGGCCCGGGTGGGCGCGAGCGCCGTCCTCTCGCCGCGACGAAGCTCGGCGCGAGGGCGGAGGCGTCGGTGGTGGCGGGCAGGACGCGGAGCACGCTCCGGAGCGCTTCGAGCATCTGTTGCGCGGAGGCGAAGCGCCGTCCGGGCTCGCGTTCGAGCGCGCGATGCACGGCTTGCATCAGCTGGAGCGGCAGCCCCGCGCGCCGGAGCCCGAGGAGCGGCACGCGCGCGTCGCGGACGAGCAGCGCCGACGCGATCTCGTTTTCGCCGAGGAAGAGCCGTTCACGCGTGAGCGCTTCCCAAAGCACGATGCCGACCGCGAAGAGGTCGCTGCGCAGGCTCGCGGGCTCGCCGCGGACGAGCTCCGGCGCAAGATACGCGGCTTTGCCTTTGACGACGTCCGGTCGCGTCATCTGCTCGCGGTCCGGCGCCTTGGCCAGGCCGAAGTCCCCGAGCTTTACGACGCCCGACACGTCGAGCAAGACGTTCGCGGGCGTCACGTCGCGGTGCAGCACTTCCGCCGGTTGCCCGCGCGCGTCCACACGGCCGTGCGCGGAGGAGAGCCCGCGCAGGATCTCGATGCCGATGGCGGTCACGAGCTCCCACGGCGTCTCGAGACCGCGGCTCGTGTGCGAGCGGATCCACGCGCCGAGATCGAGGCCGTTCACGAGCTCGCTCACGAGGTAGGGCTGCCCGAACTCGTCGAGGCCGTAGTCGAGCACGGCGATGACGTTCGGGTGGTTGAGCTCGGCGCCGAGGCGCGCCTCTTCGGCGAACATCGCGATCGTCTCCGGCGACAGCCGGAGCTCGGGCAGGATGCGCTTGACCGCGACCGCCCGCGCGAAGCGCCCCGGCCCTCGCTGCGTCGCGCGCCAGACCACGGCCATACCGCCGCGGCCGAGTTCTTCAACCAGGTCGTAGCGACCGGCGATCAACCGCCCGGGAGCGTCTTCAGCGGGATTCACGGGATTCGTTCACCCCGCGGAGAGAAGTCGTCGGCGCACAGGGTGCGTGCGTGGCCCACCGGACTCGATCGAGGCGGTGGCGCGAGTGTTGAAACGCGAGGGCTCCATCGTCATCATCACAGCATGCGTCGGCGGTCGCGAAAAGGTGCGTGGCGCGGAGCGATTCTCACGCTGCCGTTCGCGTTCGTCGCGGCGTGCTCCGGGTCCGGAAAGTCGTTTTTCGACGCGCCGCCGCTCGCACACGCGGGCGCGGGAAATGGCGGAACGGCGGGCGCTCCGCCGAGGGCCGGGGCCGGCGGCCAAGCGACGTCACCGACCGGCAGCGGCGGAACCGCGGGCGGCTCGGCCGACGGAGCGGGAGCGACCGCGGGCGAGGAAGCCGCGTCCGGCGGTTCACCGGACGCGATGGCCGGTGCGGGCGACGTCACCGGCTCGGCGGGAGACGAGAGCGCGGGGGCGACCGGCGGCGCGACGTCCTCGGGCGGTCGCGGCGGCACGACGGCGGCCGGCGGCGCGACCTCGCTCGGCGGCACCGGCGGCGACGCCGTGTCGACTGGCGGCACGACTGGCGGCGCGAGCGGTTCTGCGGGTACGGGCGGCAGTGCGATCGCGGGCGGTGGCGGCGTCGCGGGTGGCGGCGCCGGCACGGACGCGAGCGGCGGCGTCGCCGGCACGGCGGGGCTCGGCGGTTTCGGGGCGTTCGCGGGCGCGGGCACGGGCGGCTCGGCGACGTGCGTGCCCACGGTGCCGCCCGACGAAATCTGCGACGGCATCGACAACGACTGTCACGGCGGCATCGACGATCAAGGCGTCTGCCCCGCCGGCTGTGTGGGCGCCGTCGACAGCGATCATCGATACCTCCTTTGCACCGGTCCCGGCGACACGACCTACTCGCGCTTGGACGCGCACACCGCTTGCGGCGACGACGGCGACGCCATGGGCATCACGCTCGATCTCGTGCGCGTGAACTCGGCCGAGGAGGAGGCGTTCCTGCTCGGCCTCATCGCGGCGAACCACGTGACGGGCGGCGTGTGGAACGGCGCGAGCGACAGCAGCTCGTCCGGCATCGGCTCGACCGAGGGCACCTGGGTGTGGGGCTCGACGACCAACGGCGTCACCTTCTACAAGGACGGCGCGCCGGTGATGAATCGCTACAACGATTGGGCTCCCGGCGAGCCGGACAACGGCGGCACCGGCACGGCCGAAAACTGCGCCATCTTCGACCCGGCGCTCGACTGGCAATGGAACGACGTAAATTGCCTGCAAAAGTACGCGTCCTTCATCTGTGAGGAGCCGACGACGAACTGACCGCCGGGGCCGCGCGAAACCCGCTGGGCCGGGACCACCGCGCGCGCTATCTCAAACGTCGTGGTCACCCGCACTCACAAACGCAGCGCCGGCGTGCTCCTCTTCCGGCGGGGTGCGCGGGGGCTCGAGTTTCTGCTCGCACATCCGGGTGGTCCGATCTTTCGCCGGCGAGACGCCGGGGCATGGACGATTCCGAAAGGCGAAATCGAGCCGGGTGAAGAGCCGCTCGCGGCCGCGCAGCGCGAGCTCCTCGAGGAGACGGGCTTCGTGGTGAGCGGACCGTTTCTTCCGCTCGGTACGGTGAAGCAAAAGAACGGGAAGACGGTGCACGCGTGGGCGTGTGAAGCGTCGGTCGATCCGCGCGCGCTCCGGAGCGCCAAGTTTCGCATGCAGTGGCCGCCGCGCTCGGGAACGTTCGCCGAGTTTCCGGAGCTCGACCGTGCCGACTATTTCGAGTTCGAGACGGCGCGGGAGAAGCTGAACGCCGCTCAGTTCGAGCTCGTCGAGCGACTCGTCGCGTTGATGGCCGGATGACGTGCTGAGGGCGGGCCGAGTTAAAGAACTGACTATGTAGGCGTGGCGCGCCGTGTGCGACGTTCGGTCCGAGCATGAGCGAGCGAGCTCTGGGGGTCACCGTTGGTGTTCCCTTCGACGTCGACTTCGTCGCCCCGGGCGCCGATTACGAGTGGCAGCTCACCGTGCGGCCCGCGGGCATCGAGCTCATCAGTCGTATTTTTCGTCAGTTCTCGGACGCTGCGTCCGGCGACACGGTGCTCCAGCTCTTCCACCTGCGCGCCGCGCTGCCGGGCCTCCACGAGCTCTACTTCGTGCTGAAGCGACGCTCGGACGTCGCCGTCGTCCAGAACGAGATCGTCGTGATCGAAGCGGCGGCGCCGGGAAGCGCTTGAAGTCGAGCTCGCTCGCACGTTGAGAACGCTCGAACGTTGAGAACGCTTGCACGTTGAGAACGCTTGCACGTTGGGAACGCTTGCACGTTGAGAACGCTTGCACGTTGAGAACGCTTGCACGGCGCGGCGCGTGACGCTTCGTTTCACTCCTGGGCGTGACGTCCGCGACGCGATGCATCGTCGTTGCATGCGCGCGCGAAAATGTGAGTGAGCGAGCAGCGAAGTTGAGCCGTCGAGCGTGCTCGCGTGCACAGATCGATCAAGCCGGCAACCAAGGAGCCGCCGTACATGCTCGAGCCTCGCTCCAGAAGCATCGCTGTCGTCGTCGGTGTGGCGTCCATGCTCACCGGGTGTCTCGATCGCCCCGTTGCGCCCGCGACGCCCACGACGACGAACGTCTACATCAGTCAGGTCAGACAGACCGGCGTCGACAAGATCGATCTTCTTTTCATGATCGATAATTCCTTGTCGATGGCCGACAAGCAGCAAATTCTCGCGAGCGCGGTGCCCGTGCTCGTGCAGCGACTGATCACGCCGACCTGCGTCGACGCGAACGGCAATCCCGTCGGCGGCGGCAACGTGGTGGCGGACGGGAACGGCACCTGCTCGCAGGGAGTCCCGGAATTCAAGCCAATTCAGGACATCCACGTCGGCATCGTCACCTCGAGCCTCGGCGACCACGGCAGCAACGACGTCTGTTCGGACGCGCAGGCGCAGGTGGACGCGGCCGCGGGCGTGCAGGACTTCTACAACGACAAGGCGCAGCTCGTGCCGAGCGTTCGCCCCGCCGCAAACCTCTACAGCTGGAACAACACCGGCTTTCTGGTGTGGGACCCGCGCGATCAGTCGATGGTGCTCGATCCGCACACGCCGATCACGGCGAACGAAACGACGGCGAGCACCTTCATCAACAACTTCACCACGCAGGTGACCGCGACGACCGAGAACGGCTGCGGCTTCGAAGCGCAGCTCGAGGGCTGGTATCGCTTTCTGGTCGACCCGCAGCCCGTCGCGACGATGAGCAACGACGGCCAAAACAGCGTGCGGCCGAAGCAAGCCGACGGCAAAACCGACCTCGTCAACAACGTGGTCTTGACGCAGCGCGCAGCTTTCTTGCGGCCCGATTCACTGCTCGCCGTCGTGATGCTCACCGACGAGAACGATTGCTCGGTGGTGGACGAGGACGGCACGCAGGGCTGGCTCGTCGGTTACAAGGGCGGCGTCGGACAGGCCAACTGGCACATGCCGCGCGCGAACTCGGCGTGCCAGAACCCGAACGATCCGTGCTGCCGCCCGTGCAGCACCCCTGCGCCCGCCGGCTCGAATTGCGCCGACAACGCGAGCGACGCCACGTGCGCGATGGGGGCGACGCTCTCCGTCGACGAAGACGCGATGAACGAGCGCTGCTACCACATGAAGCAACGCTTCGGCGTGGACTTGCTCTATCCGACGAGTCGCTACGTCGAGGGTCTGTCGCAGCGCTTCATCACGCCGCGCTTCGGCGGCGGTCAGGTGCCGAACCCGATCTACGCCGCCTCCGCGAACGGGGAGCCGCCGCGCGAGGCGGACCTCGTATTCCTCGCGGCGATCATCGGCGTCCCCTGGCAGGACATCGCGACGGCCGACAGCCTCACGGGCCGGAGCTTGAGCTACATGACGGCGTCGGATCTCGTCGCCAACAATCGCTGGCCCGTGATTTTGGGGGATCCCGACAACGACGTGCTCCCGACCGATCCCTTCATGATCGAGTCGATCGACGCGCGCACCGCGGGCACGCCCGACCCGGTGTTCCCGAGCGCGGCGATCACGCCCGCGAGCAGCACGACGTTGAACCCGATCAACGGTCACGAGCAGGATCAACTCGCGACGCGCGACGACCTCCAATTCGCCTGCATCTTCCCGCTGGCGCAGCCGGTGAGCCCGGCGGATTGCGCCGCCAATTCGGACGCCTGTGACTGCAACGCGGACGAGTTCGACAAACACAGCCCCCTCTGTCAGGGCGTGAGTGCGACGATGGACGGCTCGCAGGTTTACGCGAAGGCTTATCCCGGCGTCCGCGAGCTCCAGGTGCTCCAAGGCTTCGGCGCAAACTCCATCGTGGCGAGCATCTGTCCGAAGAACATTCAGGCGCAAGGCGCCACGCCCGCGAGTGACCCCGACTACGGCTATAACCCGGCGATGGCGGCCATCGTCGAGCGCTTGAAAGAAGCGCTCACCGTGAAGTGCCTGCCGCGCCCGCTCTCGCCCGATACCGCCGGTTCGCCGGATCCGACGAGCAGCGACTACAATCCGGATTTCGGCAAGGTGCCGTGCGCGGTGCTCGAAGTGCGTCCGCAGACGCAATCGTCGCCCGGCGTGTACACCGGGTGTCCGGATCCCACGTGTTCGGACCCGGGTCGCACCGCGCTCACGGGCGAGCAAGCCCAGGTGATCGGCGCGGCGCAGGATTATCTCTCGAGCACAGGGGCTTGCGGGACGGGCAACGGCGCCATCCCCTGCGACAAGGAATGCTTCTGCGAGCTCGACCAGTTCTCGGGCGACGACCTCAATACCTGCGAAACCATGTCCGACCCAGGGAACCTCTACGGGTATTGCTACGTCGATCCCGCGGCGGCCGCGGCGACCGGCGATCAAACGCTCGTCGCCGGCGAAACGACGCTCGTCAAGGATTGCGCGGCGACGCAGAAGCGCATCCTGCGCTTCATGGGGCAGGGGCTTCCGGCGAAAGACGGGCTCGCCTTCATCGCGTGCATCGGCGCGAACGAGAGCGACTGAGCGCACGGCCGAAGAAATCCTCGCTTGCGGCGGCGCGGGCCCGCACAATAGTGCGTGAGTGAGTCGCGGGCTTCCCGTCGCGCTTGCCGTCCTGGCGGCAGCACTGCTCGGTCCCGGCACCGCCGCGGGTGACGCTCCGGTGCCCGTCTTCGTCTACGCGGCCGGCCCGAACCCGATCCACGTCCGCATCGCCGCCGGCACCGTGAGCCCGTGCAACTCCGCGTCGGACACACCGCTCTTCGAAGGGACGGTGTCGCCGGACCGCCCGCTCTCTTTTTTCAGCCCGGCGGCCTGCATTTGCGAGCAGCACACGTCGGCCTCGTTCCCCGACTCGGAATGGTCGCAAGGCGGCATCGTCTGCAGTTGCTCCGGGCGGCGCTGCCGCCAAAGCCCGGTGATCCGCGTCTTGGTGCAGCCGAGTCGGTGAACGCGGGGCCGGGTCGCACGGCGACCGAGCGATTGCCTCACTGTCCCGTGATCGTACCCACGATGGCGAGCTGGTAGGACTGCGCCGACGAGTAGGTGCCCTGCAGCCACAAGAGAGCCGTGTGCGTGGAGTCCCACTTGGGAACGATCGGGCGCAGGTTGTCCTTCGTCGAGTTCTGCGTGACCGGCGTCCACGTGAAGGTTGCGCCGTTGTCGCAGGTGGTGCCGCGCCAGATCTCGTGCTTGGCGCCGGCCGTCGTGGTGTCGGTCCGCGGATCGTAAGTCGTGGAAACGTAGATGGTGGTCGGATCGTCGGGGACGAGGGCCGCGAGCCCGATGTAGTCCTGCTCGTCGTCCGAAGAGGTCTGGTAGAGCTTGGGACCTCCGTGGACGAGGTACGTCGTCTTCCACGAGGTGCCGTCCCAGCGCGAGTAGATCATGCGCTTGTCCGGGTCGGAGCCGGTGGGCGTCGAGTCGCAGGTGTCGGCCCGCCCTTGCCCGAGGATCGCGATCGTCCCGTCCGCATAGCGCACGATGTCGTGGTCCCACATGCGGCAGAGCTTGACGTTGCCCGCCATCGAGCCCGTCTTGAAGACCGGCGTGTACGCGGAGATGTCCTTCGAGTTCGTGGTGGTCGAGTTCGCGTCCTTGAGCGAGCTGTCGATCACGGTCCCGCTCGAGTTATAGACCATCCCGTTCTGGATGTAGCCGTGCCAGAGGCTGTTGTCGTCGTCACGCGGGTGGGCCTCGGTGCCGACGAAATCGATGCGGTCCGTGTTGTTGCCCCAATACTTGTAGTAGCCGGCGACGTAACCCACCTGCTTCGTGTCCATCAGGCGGCCGTAGTAGCTGAAGGTGCTGCCGTCGTCGGACGAAGACAGGAAGGCGTTGTCGGTCCCGACGGAGCGGACGCCGTCGTAGACCGACGACCCCATGTACCAAACGTTGTCGTACGTCACGAGGTTCGTGTCGGCGCCGGCCCACGGACAGCCGAGGGAGGTCCAGTCGAACTTGTACTCCGGTCCCCATTTGGTTCCGTCGAAGATGCTCGAGCGCGTGATGCAGTCGACGCGATGGGTCGAGTACATCGCCACGTACTTCCCATCCGGCCGAATGATGAGCGCCGGCGCGTTGTGATCGTCGATGTTGGCGGCGATGCTCGTGCTCACCGTGTAGAGCGTCGACTTCTTGCTCGCGAGGTCGTAGATGACGGCCTCGATATTGCCGTTGCGCGAACCGCCGCTCGCCACGGAGCCGATGATGAGCTTGTTCGCCTTGGTATCGACCAACGCGCGTTCGTCCTGGTACCAGCACCACGCGCCGTTGTCGTTGAACTGGATGATGCTGCTCGTCGGAACGGGGCCGGCCGGCGGGGTCGTACACGCCGGTGCTCCGGCCGAACCGCCGCCGCCGGCTGCGGCACCGCCGCCGCCGCCCGCGCCCGAGCTGTTGCCCGTGCCGCCCGGCGCGCCCGCGCTGCCGCTGTTGCCTGCGCCGCCCCCGCCCACGGCGCCGCTCGCGGTGCCGCCCGCTGCGTTGCCGCCGTTCGAAGTCATCGCGCCGCCGCTGGCCGACACACCACCTGAGCCGGTACCTCCCGTGCCGCCGGCACCGCCGACCCCGCTGCCGCCCGAGCCCGCCGAACTGACGCTCCCACCGGTCGCACTCGCACCGCCCGTGCTCGTCGCGCCACCGGAAGAAGCGCCGCCGACGCCGCTTTGGCTACCGCCCGTGTTGCTGCCGCCCGTCCCTCCACCGCCGTTGACGTTCGACTGGCTGCAACCAAACGACAACGTCGCGGCAAGAAAGGCAGGGGTAATCTCAGATGCGAAACCGCCGAAAATCTTGAATCTCATCGCTTCCTCCGCGGGCAGCCTGCCGGACGTCTGTCGAGGTCTGAGTGTGCCGCATGGCGACAACTTTGCCGCCTGCAAAAATCTTTAGGAAGATCTCGGACGCCGCACTCCGCTAATTCCCGCGATCACCCTCCTCGATCAACCCCGATGACCGGTCGCGGGGTCGCGGCTCTCGTGGCCCCTGTCGGACTCGAACCGACACGTACTTGCGTACAAGGGATTTTAAATCCCCGGCGTCTGCCATTCCGCCAAGGGGCCCGTGCCCGAGAGTAGCAGAGCGCGGCGCGGGCTTCAGCGCATGAAGGCGATGGCGGCGCCGGCCGCGACGATGGCGAGGATGACGCCGATGATCCACCCGGTCGAGCTCGACGGCGCCGGGGCGACGGGCGGTCGCGTCATGATCTGAAGCGTGGCGAGCGGCGAGCGCGTGAGCGTCGGGACGGCGGTGACGCCGTGGGAGCTCGAGTCGAGCGGGCGTCCGCTCGAGAGCGTGCCGGCGCGCTTGGCGAGGACTTCGCGGTGCTCGTCGCTGAGACCCACGAGTTGCTCGGCGGTGACGCGATCGGAGCCGCCCGAGAAGACTTCGAGCGCGGCGATGAAGGCCTGCATGCTCGGCGTCCGGTGCGAGAGGTCGCGCTCGAGCCCGCGATGGACGAGTCGAGCGAGATCGCGCGGCACCCACGGCGCGACGTCCTCGAGGCGCTGGAGCGGCTCGGTACAGATCGCGACGATGAGCTCGCCGAGCGAGGTTTGCGCGCCCCAGAGCCGCTTGCCGCTCAGCGCCTCCCATAAAACGACGGCGATGCTCCAGATGTCGGCGCGTTCGTCCACGTGCTTCGCGTTGCGCGCCTGCTCGGGCGCCATGTACATCGGCGAGCCGAGCATGCCGCCCGTGCGCGTGAGGCTGAGCCCGCTCGTGCGGCGCAGCGTTTCGTCCATGCGCGTGCGCTTGGCGACGCCGAAGTCGCACACCTTGACGGTGACTTCTTCCGTGTTTTCGGCGACCTGCAGGAAGAGGTTCGCCGGCTTCACGTCGCGGTGGATGACGTTGCGCGCGTGGGCTGCGGCGATGCCGCGCGCCGCTTGGAGCACGAGCCGCACGGCGACCTGCGGCTCGAGCGGTCCCTCGCGCTTGAGCACGCTCGAGAGGTCCGTGCCGTGGAGCAGCTCCATGATGATGTACGGCAGGCCGAGCTCGTCGTCCGAGCCGGCGTCGTAGGTCGCGACGACGTTCGGACTCGAGATCACGCTCGCGGCGCGCGCCTCACGCGCGAAGCGCACGAGGGCGGGATGGTTTTCACCCGCGAGCCCGCGCGAAATCAGCTTGGCGGCGAGGCGGCGGCCGCCGTCGTCCTCGACCTCGTACACGGCGCCCATGCCGCCGCGCCCGATGAGGCGCACGACTTTGTAGCGCTTGTCGAGCCGGCGACCGACGAGACCGAGCTCGTCGGTTTCACGCGGGCGCGCCGGGGGCACCGATTCCGGCGGCGGCTGCGAGACGAGATCGGCGCGCGCCGCAGCGTGCGCGCGCACCGATTCCGAGACCGTGGCCACGCCGTCGAACGCGAGCTGTTCGTCGCCGCCGGCGAGCGGCCGCAGCGCTTCGGCGAGATCCTCCATGGTCGCGAAGCGCCGCGCCTGGTCGCGCGAAAGGGCGCGGTGCACGACGAGGGCGAGCGCCGGGTCGACCCAGGGCGCGCGGTCCTGCACGTGCGGCGCGTCGTCGTTCGGGATCGCGGCGGCGACGTCGGCCGCGGACTCGAGATGGCCGAACGGCGGGCTTCCCGTCAGCATTTCGTAGAGCACCGCGCCGAGGCCCCACACGTCGACGCGCTCGTCGACCTCTTGTCCGGGCTTGAGCTGCTCGGGAGCGAGGTAATCCGGAGCGCCCGGCGGAAGATCGTTCGGTCCCGCGTCGGGGCCGAGATCGGCGGCGAGCCGCACCGAACCGAAGTCGGCGACGCGCACCACCATCTGATCCTCGGGGCGGAGCTCGAGAAACAGGTTCTCGGGCTTCACGTTGCGATGCAGCACGCCGACCCGGTGCGCCGCGTTCACGCCGCGCGCGGCGTGGAGCGCCATGCGCACGGCGGCGACCGGCTCGAGCACGCCGATCTCGGCGAGCACCTGATCGAGACTGCGCGCGACGATGAGCGTGCGGGTGAAGAAGCTCAAGCCGCGCGGCGTGTCGCTGCCGGCGCCGAGCGTCTCCACCAAGTGAGGGTGGCGCAGCATCACGAGAGCGCTCGAATCACGCAGGAAGCGCCGCCCGGCGTCGCCCCGCATGTACTCCGGGTAAAAGACTTTCAGCGCGGCGGCCCCCTCGCGCAAATCCATCACCCGGAAGGTCGCGCTCGCCGTGGCGGCGCCGAGCACGGCGTCGACCCGGTAGCGATCCACGAGCGTGCTACCGATCAGGCTCGCGGCTCGTACCGCATCGTCAGCAGGGTTCACGCGGGCGATCGAGAATAGCGAGTCGCCTCCCCCTGCGCTATCCCTTTCCGCGTGGGTCGCGTGCTCATCGTCGCCGGTTCGGATTCGGGCGGAGGCGCCGGCATTCAAGCCGACGTGAAGGCGGTCACGATGCTCGGCGGCTACGCGGCGACGGCGATCACCGCGCTCACCGCGCAAAACACGCTCGGTGTGCTCGGGATCGAGCCGGTGACGCCCGACTTCGTCGCGCTCCAAATGGAAGCGGTGCTCACCGACATCGGCGCCGACGCGATCAAGATCGGCATGCTCGGCTCCGCCGCGAACGTCGCGCGCGTGGCGGCGACGTGCCGGAGGCTCGCGCCTTCGGTGCCCATCGTGCTCGATCCGGTGATGATCGCGAAGGGCGGCGCGCGCTTGCTCGAGCCCGCGGCCGAACGGGCGCTCGTCGGCGAGCTCGTACCGATGGCCGCCGTTCTCACGCCGAACGTGCCCGAGGCGGAAGCGCTCTCGGGCGAGCGCATCACCGACGAAGCGAAGCTCCTCGACGTGGCGAGCCGGTTATTGTTGCTCGGGCCGGGCGCGGTGCTCCTCAAGGGCGGACATCTCGAGGGCGAGCGCGTCGTCGATTATCTCTTGACGGCGGACGGCACCGTCGACCGCTTCGAGTCGCCGCGCCTCCGCTCGCGTTCGACGCACGGCACCGGCTGCACGCTCGCTTCGGCCGTCGCCGCGGGCATCGCCGAGGGGCTCACGCTCGCCGACTCGGTGGCGCGCGCCCGGCGCTACGTGCTCGAAGCGATTCGCACCGCGCCCGGGCTCGGGTCGGGGCACGGACCGCTGAACCACGCGCACCCGCTCGGTGCGACCGCGCCCGCGCAGAAAGCGAACGCTCGTGCGAATTAGCGCCGCGCGCCGCGGGCGGCTCTACTCCGTCGTGGGCGCGCTCCTGGTCGGGGCCGGGTGCTCGAACGATCACGCGGTGCTCGAGCTCCGCGATCACCCTGGCGGCATGGGCGGCATGGCCGGACTCGCCGGCGCGGGCGGCGCGGGCGGTAACGGCGGCGTGCTCACGCGGCCGCCCGTCGCGGGCTCGGGCGGCATCAATCCGGACAAGATGGTGGAGCCGCCGGGGCGCTCCGTCTTCACGGTGGTGCACGGCGTGGTCGACGCCGACATGACGGCGTGGTGCTTCGCGCGCGTGCGTAACGGCGCGACGACGCTCGTCGGCAGCCCCGTACCCGCGGGCGGCCTCGCGTACGGCCAATCGCTCGCCTTCGAAACGCTGCCGGGCATCGATGCGACGAGCGACGGCGTCGTCCCGTACGTCATCGCGGGGGATCTTTCCGAGCTCGCGGGGCTCGATTGCGTGAAGGCGGTCGCGCTCGCCGAGCAAGTGATGGGCGCGGACACGGGCGAGGGCGGAGCGGCAGGACAAGCCGGCGCGGCGGGCGCGAGTGGACAAGCCGGCGCGGCCGGCGTCGCACCGACGGCCGAGGGCGGCGCGCCGGGCGATGCCGGTGCCGCCGGTGCCGACGTTCAGGCCGAAAAGGCCGCCGCGCTCCCGCCGTCGCTGCGTGTCGGCGCGCTGCCCGGACTCCCGGCGGGGACACTCGCCGCCGGCTACAGCATGATCGAAGTCGCGGCCGGGTGTCTCGGCGCGAAAGAATTCGACGACGAGCACGAGTACGTCGCGTGCGGCGACGACTACACGCCCGAGCACGGCTCGCTCACCGCCGAAATCGCGATGCTCTCGCGTGAAACGGCGGACGGCATGCTGTCGATTCAGGCGCTCCACGCGTCGCACGGCTCGGGCGACATGGGCGTGAGCTCCGTGCCCTCGGCCGTCGACGGCGGGATCGGCATCACCATCGTCGACAACTTCGCCGAAGGCGCGCTCCGCCCGCGCGATCCTCGAACGATGTTGCCCGTCGAGTCCTGGGGCGCGAACGGCGACACCTGGACGGTGAACGCGAACGTGAGCAGCGTGCCTTACGCGAGCGAAGCGTGGAGCACGATCCGCGATCGCGCCGGCATCGCCGAGCTCGACAACGCTCACGCCTACACGCTCGTCGCGATCGGTCCGGGCCTCACCATCGCCGACCAGGGCTTCTGGAATCCGTTTGCCTTCGCGCTGGTCGACAACGATCCGGTCGTGCCGTGACCCGCGCGTCGCGCCCCGGGCGACTCCGCGGCGCGACGCTCAGTGATAGAGCTCGGTTTCGGCGAGCTTCGCTTTGGCTTCGAGGATGTGCGAGCTCTTCGGAAAACGGCGGATGAACGAGCGCAGCGTGGTTTTGGCGTCGTTGTAGGCCTGAATCTCGAGCTGCGCCTGCGCGAGGAGGAACATCGCGTCATCCATCACTTCGCGATCCGCCGACGCCTCCGAGAGCGTGATGAGCATCGGAATCGCCTCGCGGTGCATCCCGAGCGCGACGAGGGCGCGCGCGAGCTCGTAGTTCGCGCTCGGCGACTGCGGCCCGTCGCTCTTGTACGCGAGTGACGCGCGGAGCTCTTGCGCGGCTTCTTGCCAGCGGCCCATGCGCGCGTGCTCGAGTCCCGTCTGGTACGCGATGAGCGAGAGCTCGTCTTTGGCGCGGTCGACGGCCGCCTCGAACGTCGCGCGCTCGGTCGGCGTGAGGTCGGCCTTCGAGACCTCGGCGAAGCCGTCGATGATTTCCCGCCGCTTGTTCTGGGCGATGAGCTGGTAATAGTCGGCGGCTTGCCGGCGCGCGCGCACGACGCCCTCGTCGCGGGCCTCGAGCGCCTTCAGCTGTTTGTCGAGGGCCTCCGCCCGTTCCTCGGCGGTTCGCGTTTCGGAGCGCACGGCGTCGAGGCGGAGATCCCAGGCGAGCTTGACGAAACCGAGCACGATCGCGATCGTGACGACGTAGGCCGTCGCGGTGTTCACGATCAGGCGCCGCTCCTGCATTTGGTGGCGCTTGGCGATGCTCTTCACGTCGGAAGCGAGCGCGTTGACGAGGTTGTTCGTCTTGATCGAGAGCGAGCGACTCTCCACGATCTCGCGCTTGATCTCTTCGAGCTCGTACTCGTCCATGACCCTGACTTTCGGCGGATTCTGGGCGTATCGCCGCAGGGGAGCGAGGGCAAGCTCGCCAAGCAGCTTGGTTTAGTGTAGATGGCAGCCCGCACGCATGGACACCAGCGACATTCGCAAAGGCTTGAAGCTCATGATGGACGGGCAGCCCTACATCGTGACCGATTTCCAGTTCGTGAAGCCCGGCAAGGGGCAGGCGTTCACGCGGACGAAGATGAAGAACATGCTCACGGGGGGCACCATCGAGCGCAACATCCGCTCGAGTGAGCGGCTCGAGCCCGCGGACGTCGAGGATCGCACCCTCCAATACATCTATCCGGAGGGCGACATGTTCGTGTTCATGAACTCGCAGTCCGGCGATCAGGTGCACGTCCACAAAGAGGCGGTCGGCGACGACGCGGGCTTCTTGATCGACGGTATCGACGTGACGATCACGATCTACAACGGCAACCCCGTCAGCATTTCGCTGCCGCCGCACATCGTGGTGCAAGTCGCGGAGACGGAGCCGGGCGTGCGCGGCGACACCGCGACGAACGTGACCAAACCCGCGAAGATTTCGACGGGAGCGACGGTCAACGTGCCGCTCTTCGTGAACGAAGGCGATTGGATCAAGGTCGACACGCGCACCCGCGGTTACCTCGAGCGCGCCAAGGCGCCGAGCGCGTAGCCTCGCCGCTAACCCGAGCCGAGGGAACCAGCCCCGAGCGCCGGTTCCCCGCCGCGCGTCACGGAAGGGCGATGAGGAGCGCCTGGCGTTTATAGACGCACGCGGCGGCCTTGCCGGTCGTGTTCACGACGCAATCGGTGAGCGCGAGCGGCTGCGGCACGTTCGCGCCGAGATTCACCAGCCGGTGCGCGGCGCCGTCGATGAGCAGCCCGAAGCTCGTCGGCACGACGGTCCACGCTCCGTTCGTCGAACGCGCGGCGCCCGCGGGCACGGGCGCGTCGGGCGCGTCGCCGACCAGCGCTCCGCCGACGAGCGCCTGGATTTTGCCGCCTCCCGCGGCGACGGGCGGCGGCGCCGCGCTCGCCCAGAACGGCGAGTGCCCGCAGGCGCCCGGTCGCGGCGAGAGCAACGCCGTCACGAGCGGCGGCGCGCCTTCGAGCGCGAGCGCCACCTCGGAGCGATCGCACGAATAGGTCACGCTCTGCCAGCGCTGTCCCGGCGCCGCGAGCACGTCGAGCGAGCGCGTCGCAGCCGGATCCGGCGCGCTCGGAGACGAGCCGTCCGGCTGGGTGCGCACGGTGCCGGCCGCGGTGAGGACGAGCACGTTGCCCGCCGCGTCGAACGCGAGCGGGCTGTAGCGGGGCGCGCGTTCGAGCCCGGTGGGCAGCGGATCGAGCACTTTGACGAGCGCCGTCGCCGGCTCGACCGCGTCGAGCACCTCACGTTCGAGCCGCTGGCGCACGCTCGCCGACGTTTTCCCGTAGTACCAGCCGTCGCGCGTGAGCGCGCCGAACGCGTCGAGCACGTCGCCGCGCGCGAGGTCCGCGCCGACTTCGGCGCTCGCGAGCGCGTCGACCACCGCCGAAAGCGAGCCGCACGTGACGGGCTCGCCGTCCGCGTCGAGCACGCGCGGCGTCGCGCCTTCGGCGCACAGGCTCGCGAGCAGGCGCCGTTCGTTCGAAACGCCGTGCAGCACCTCCTCGGCGAGCTTTTTCGTCCTCGCCCTGTTCGCTTGCGTTTGCGCGAGGCGCACGAGGGCGCGCTGGGGTTCCGTCGCGTCGCGCGAGATACCCGCCGCGCGATCGAGCCAGACGAGCGGCGCCGCGACGGTGCCGGGGCCCGCCGCGCCGCCGCTCACCGTGACCTCGACGTCGTCGCGGCCGTCGCCGTCGCGATCGCTCGAGTTCACGCGTAGATCGAGCGCTTCGCCCGGCGCCGGCGCGGCGACGCGCAGCGTGAGGAGCACCGGCGCGTCCGCGTACGGCTCGACCACGACGAGCGCGCGCACCGGCGAGCGGGCGATGAGCGCGCCGGCGCATTCGCCGCGCGCGTCGAGCACGACCGTGTGCGGCCCGCTCAGCGCGAGGTCCGTCGTGAGCTTGCAGCCGGGGCCGCTCGGGACGAATCCGGGCAGCTCGACGAGCTTTTTCGCTGCGCCCGCCGCGGGGTAGAGCCAGAGCTCGGCGAGCGAGCGCGGTCCCGCGTCCGTCGCGTCGGCGACGAGCCAGGCGACGACTTCGTTCGCTTCGGTCCCGAGCTTGCTCTGCACGGCTTGCTCGAAGACGTAGCCGGGCGGCGCGTCGAGGGTGCGTTCGCCGAGCTGCCACTTCGTCGCGTCGCTCGGCGCGCGCACGGCGGGTTCGCCGCTCGGCGCGGCGCTCGCGGCGGCCGTCGCCGGGCTCGACGCGCTCGGTGCGGGCGCGCTCGTTTCGGCCGACGGCAGCGCCGTGGTCGTGCCGAACGGCGTGTACGGCTTGTCGTCGTTGCAGCCGTGGCACGACGAGAGGAGCGTCGCGGCGGCGAGCAAGGGGAGCGCTTGTCGCGGCTTCACGTCAGGTGCCGTCGAACGCCGGCTTGCGCTTTTGCACGAAGGCTTGCGTGCCTTCGCGGGCGTCGTGCGTCGCGAAGAGGGCGCCGAACGCTTCGGTCTCGAGCTCGTTCGCGACGCCGAGGTCCGCTTCCGGTCCGCGCAGGAGCAGCCGTTTCGCGGCGGCCACGGCGAGCGGCGGCCGAGCGGCGATGCCGTCCGCGACGGCGCGCACGCGGGTCATGAGCTCTCCGTGCGGCACGACGGCGTTCACGAGCCCGATCGCCCGTGCGCGCTCCGCGTCGATCGGCGCGCCGCCGTAGACGAGCTCGCGCGCGTGCGCGACGCCGACGCGCCGCGCGAGCCGCTGGGTGCCGCCGAAGCCCGGCACGAGCCCGAGCCCGACCTCCGGTTGACCGAAGCGCGCCTTGTCGGAGGCGTAAATGAAGTCGCAGGCGAGCGCGAGCTCGCAGCCGCCGCCGAGCGCGAAGCCGTTCACCGCGGCGATGACCGGGAACGGCGCCTCCTCGAGCGTTCGCCCTGCGCGGTGCCCGTTCGCGCTCACCGCGCGCGCCTCGGCCGCCGTCAGCGTCGAGAGCTCGGCGACGTCGGCGCCGGCGGCGAAGGCCTTGTCGCCCGCGCCGGTGAGAATCATGACGCGCGGCCGCGTGCCGTTCGGGCGGGCGCTGAGCTCCGCCGTCACGGTCGCGACTTCGGCGAGCAGCGCCGTGTCGAGCGCGTTGAGCTTCTCGGGGCGATTCAGGGTGAGGAGGGCGACGGGGCCGTCCTCGGCGAGGAGAAGGTGCGTGCTCATGCCGTGCTCCAGCGTGCGATGGATGGTTCTTGGCGCTTGCCTTGCGCGTCGTAGCGGTAAAAGCCGCGCCCGGTTTTCTTCCCGAGCCAGCCCGCGGCGACCAAATTGCGGAGAGCGCTCGCGGGCCTGTATTTGTCGTCGCCGAGATCGCGGTGGAGGATCTCCGCGATGAAGAGCACCGTGTCGAGCCCGATCAAATCGGCGAGCTCGAGCGGACCGAGCGGGTGGTTCAAGCCGAGGCGCGCGCCGGCGTCGATGTCCGGCGCGCTGCCGAGCCCTTCGTCGAGTGCGAAACACGCCTCGTTCAAGAACGGGATCAACATGCGATTGACGATGAAGCCCGGCCGGTCCTGACTCGTGATGACGGTTTTCTCGAGTCGCGTCGCGAGCGCGACGACGCTCGCCACGGTCGCGTCGCTCGTCTGCACGCCGCGCACGACCTCGACGAGCTTCATCAGCGGCACCGGGTTCATGAAATGCATGCCGGCGACCCGCTCCGGCCGGTTCGTCTGCGCGGCGAGCCACGTGATCGAGATGCTCGACGTGTTCGAGAGGAGGAGCGCGTGCTTCGGCAAGGCTTCGGACGCGTCGCGGAGGAGCTTCGCCTTCACGCTGCGCTCCTCGGTCGCCGCCTCGATGGCCACGTCGGCCCCGGCGAACGCCCCGGCTCCGACGGGCGTGATCCGCGCGAGGAGCGCGAGATTCGCTTCCGGCGTCGTCTTGCCCTTTTCGGCCAGGCGCGCGAGTTGCCGCTCGATCCCGGCCTTTCCCTCGGCCGCCCGCTCCGCGCTCACGTCGGCGAGCGACACCTCGAGCCCGGCGGCCGCACAAACCTGGGCGATCCCCGCTCCCATCTGCCCGGCGCCCATGATCACGACGCGCGAAACCTCGCTGTTCGACATGCGGCTCCGGCTAAGTACCATGGCGCGGTGCGCGCTTCGCTCGCCTCGACCCTCGGGCTGATTTTCGCGCTGGGCGGCTGCGCGACGCAGGCGGACATCGTCGGACAAGCCGTCGTGCTCGCCGACCGGGGCCGCTACCCCGAGGCCGAGGCCCTCCTCGGCAGGCGGCTCACCGCGCACCCGGACGACATTGCCGCGCGGCGGCTGCTCGTCCGCATCGACGGGCTCGAGGGCAACCTGGGTCGCGCGCGAACCGACGCCGAAGCGCTCGCCGTACGTCTCGGGCCCGCGAGCCCGCTTCCCTGGGTGGAGCTCGGGCACGCGCTCGAGCTCGCGCACCGCTACGACGAGGCGCTCGAGCTCTACGACCGCGCGGCCGAAGTCGCGCCCCGCGACCCGATCGGGCCGAAAACCGGCGGAATGCGCAGCGCTCGCTGGGGTGAGCTCGACCTCGCCCGGCCTCGTCTCGAGGAATCACTCCGGAGAGATGCGCGGGACGCCGAAGTCTGGCACGCGCTCGGTGTCGTCTGCTTGAAGCTCGGTGACGAAGCTGCGGCGGAGCGAGCGTACCGCTCCGGCCTCGTGGCCGATCCCCACGCGCTCGAAAACCACGTCGGCCTCGCGACGCTCGCCTTCGTCGAGGAGCGTCCGGACGCGGCGTTGCGCGAGTTCGACGCCGTCTTGGCCGAGCGTCCGAAACGTACCGACGCGATGCTCGGACGTTCACTCGCGCTCATCGAGCTCCGTCGCTTCGATGAAGCGGAGCGCACCTTGTCGGATGCCGAGCGCGGCGGCGCCGACCGCGCGGTCGTCACGAAGCAGCGCCGGCTGCTCGCCGTGCTGCGTTCGAAGGCGCCGTGAACCGCCGGCAAGGGCGCGCGCGCGGCGCCCGGATCGAGAGCAAATTCCTCCTCTGTTTCCGCGGCTTGCGAGCCTTGTAACGATGCGCGCCGCGGCGTAGTCTGCTCGTCCCTTTAGGAGGAGTGCCGCCGCTCCTCGCGACAGAAGTGGGTGACATGGATTCTCAGACGATCCGAACCGTGCTCGGTAAGCTGCAGGGGGAGCCCGACACCGAGGCGAGCTGGTCTGCGCTCCGGAGCGCGGTGAAGCAAGACGGCGGGGATCTCTCGAGCGACGAGCTGCAACGCTTGCTCGTCGCGGCGCGCGAGCGTCACGCCGCGCGCGGCGAATGGGAAGCGGTTGCACAACTGCTCGACATTGCCGTCGCGACGGCAGCGGGCGGCCCGGGCGAGATCGCCGTGCTGCGCGAGCAAGCGGAGGTCTTGAAGGATCGCCTCTACGACGACGAGTCGGCCGCGGTGACGTGCCTGCGCATCGTCGAGCTCGATCCGAACGACCGCGCGGCATCGACCGCGATCGACGAGCTCGAGGAAAAACGCGGCCGCTCGGCGGAGCTCGCGCAGAAATACTTGGACGAGCTCGCCGCCGCGACGGACGACACGTACCGGAGCTCCCTCCTCATGCACGCGGCCGAAATGGACGTGCGCTTCGGGACGGAAGGGGCCGATCTGTCGATGGCCGTCGAGCGGCTCGAGCAAGCCGTGCGGCTCGATCCGGCGAACGAGCGCGCCGCCGAGCTGCTCGAGCTCGTGCACCGGCGCGCCGGACATTGGGACGAGGTCGCGCGCGTGCTCGAGCGCCTCGCCGACCGCGCGGAGAACCCGGCCGAGCGTGTCGCGGCGGGCGTGCGTCTCGCGCGCGTGCAGTCGCAGCACCTCTCCGATCAAGAGCGCGCCGCGCGCGCGTACGAAGGCGTGCTCCGCACCTCGCCGAGCTACCCCGAGGCGATGGATTTTCTCACGAGCTTCTACTCGTCGCACGAGCGTTGGGCGGAGCTCGTGGCGCTCTACGAGCGCGAGCTCGGCGCGAAGAAGCTCAACGAGACCGAGCTCGTCGGCGACATGCTCCAGATCGCGATGCTCTACTGGAAGAAGCTCGAGCACGCGCGCGCCGCCGACCCGTGGTTCACGCGCATCGCCAAGGTGGAGCCGGCGAACGAAGCGATGCTCGCGTTCTATCGCGAGTACTGCACGTCGCTCGGGGACGACGGGCGCCTGATGGACGTGCTCGGGGCCGCGCAGCGTTCGCTCAAGGACGGTTCGAAGGAAAAGGCGGCGATCGCGGCCGAGCTCGGGCGTTTGGCGGAGGGTCAAGCGAACGCGCAGAAGGCTATCGAGCAATACAAGGCCGTCCTCCGCAACGATCCGGACAACGCCGAAGCGCGTGAGAAGCTCAAGGGCTTCTACAAGCAGACCCAGAGCCACAACGCGCTCGTCGAGCTCCTGCGCCAGCAGCTCGAGCGGCTGCCGGCCGACGCGTATCAAGCGCGGCTCGGCGTTCTGCGCGAGGTCGCGACGATCTACCGCGAGTACATCAAGAACGACACGGCGCTCCTCAGCGTGCTGAACCAAATCGTGCAGCTCGACGACAAGCTCGACGAGCACGACGCGGGGGAGATGCGCGAGATCGTCGCGCTCTACGATCGGCTCGGTCGCGCGCGCGACATGATCACCTACCAGCTCAAGCTGGCCGAGATCACGCCCGACGTCGAAGAGAAGAAGCAGCTCTATCGCGCCGCCGGCCGGCGCTGGCTCGAGCAGTTCTCGAACGCGCAAAACGCCGCCGACGCGTTCGCCGCGCTGCTCAAGCTCGAACCGGGCGATCGCGAAGCGCGCGAACGTCTCGAGGAGCTCTACCGCAAGCGCCGCGCCTGGTCGCACCTCTACGACCTCTTCAAGCTCGAGCACGACGACGCGCAGGGTCCGACGCGCGCGGCGCTCGGCCTCGAGATGGCGCAGCTCGCTTCCGAGCGTCTGAACCGCGGCGACGACGCCGTGCGCCTGTATCGCGAAATCCTCGCCGCCGACGCCGGGCGACTCGACGTGCTCGACGCGCTCGAGCGCCACTCCGAGCGCGCGAAGGACTGGTCGTCGCTCGCCGACGCGCTCGAGCGACGCGCCGAGGTCCTCACCGACGACGGCGCGCGGCTCGTCGTCCTGCAGAAGCTCGGCACCGTTTACGCCGATCACCTGAACGATCCCAAAGCCGCCGCCAAGGCCTGGCGCCGCGTGCTCGAGCTCCAACCGGGGCACCAGCGCGCGCTCCGCGTCTTGCGCGACGCGTGCCTCGCGACGGGCGACTACGACGGCCTCACCGAGCTCTACGCGACGCAGGGCGACTTCGAAGGTCTCGCCGAGGTGCTGAGCACCGCCGCCGACCGCGCGAAGGACGCGGCGGTGAAAATCGACCTGAGCTACCGCGCCGCGGCCGTCTTCGAGTCGCGCCTGCAGCAGCCCGAGCGCGCTTTCCGCTCGTACGAGCGCGTGCTCTCGACCGATCCGAACGACACCCGCGCCGTTCGCGCGCTCATCCCCCTCTACGAGAAGGACGAGAAGTGGGGCCGCCTGCCGGCGCTCTACGAGCAGCTCGTCGAGCGGGCCGCGACCGTCGACGAAAAGCTCGAGCTCCTCGCGCGTTTGGTCGAGATTTCGGGCAAGCAGCTCTCCGATCGACGCGCCGCCGCCGCCTACGCGCGGCGCGCGTACGAGCTCGCGCCCGACAGCCCCGTCGCTCTCGACATTCTGGAGGACGCGTCGCGCGCCGCCGGCAGCTGGGAAAGCTTCGTCGAAGCGATCGAAGCGCGGCTCACGACGCTCGAGAGCGCGCCGGCGGACCCACCGGCGCCCGCCGCCGAAACGCCGGCCGCTCCCGCCAAGAAGAAAAAGAAGAAGAAGGGCGGCGGCGAGGAGCCGAGCCAGGTGCAAGCGTCGCCGAGCGCGGCGCCTGCCGGCGATCTGCGCCGCACGCTCGAGCTCAAGCTCGCGCGCGTGTTCGCCGAGGAGCTCGCGCGCCCGGACGACGCGATCAAGACGTACCAAACGCTGCTCGAACGCGACGCGACCGATCAGGACGCCGCGCTCGCGCTCGATCGCATCCTGCGGCAACTCGATCGCCGCGACGAGCTGCGAAACCTCTTCGATTTGCGCGTCAAAACCGCCGCGAGCCCGAGCGACAAGCTCGCGCTCCTGCGTGAATGGGCGGTGCTCGAGGAGGAGGCGTTCGACGCTCCCGAGCGCGCCGTCGCGCTCTACCGCCGCGAGCTCGAGATCGATCCGACGGACGCGGACGCGCTCGTCACGCTCGCGCGCCTGCTGCTCTCGCTCGACGACGCCGCCGGCGCGACCGCCGTGATGGAGCAGCGGCGCGAGCAACTGACGGGCGAAGAGCGCGCCGAGAGTCAAGTGGCGCTCGCCGAGCTCTACCTCGGCAAGCTCGAGCGGCCGCTCGATGCGCTCGCTTCCGCGGTGGACGCGCTGCCCTATCCGGCGAGCAGCGCTCGCGCCATCGGCGTGCTCGAGCGCCTGCTCGAGGTGAAGGCGGCGCGCGCCCGCGCGGCCGAGGTGCTCGCGGAGCGCTACGCGGAGAGCGGCGACGGCCGCGGTGAAGCGCGCACCCTCGCGATCCTGCTCGACGAGACCGAAGGGGCGAAGGCGCGCCTCCCGCTCGAGCTCCGTCTCTCGGAGGTGCACGAGAAGAAGCTCGGCTCCTTCGGCAAGGCGCTCGACGTGATGCTCGGCGCGCTGCGCGAATCACCCGAGGAAATCGGCTTGTGGGAGCGGGCGGAGGCGCTCGCGACCGAAGCCGGGCGTCCGACGGACCTCGCGGAGGTGTACCGCGAGGTGTTGCGCGGCAAGCTGCCGCCCGAGGTCGAGGTCGAGCTCTGCGACCGCGCCTCGCACCTGCACGAGGACCGGCTCGGCGATCCCATCGGCGCGACGCCGTACCTCGAGCGCGTGCTCGCGCTCCGTCCCGGCAACGAAACGGCGTTCCGGCGCCTGAAGGACATCCTCACGGCCGCCGAGCGCTGGCCCGAGCTCGAAGCGCTCTACGACCGCGCCGTCGAGGCGAGCGACGATCCGGTGCGCAAAGTCGAGATGCTCGCCGAGGTGGCTCTCGTCTGCGAGGAGATCATCGAGGACGCCGTCAAGGCGACGCGCCACTACGAGCGCATCCTCGCGATCGACCCGTACCACGAGACGGCTGTGCGGGCGCTCGATCGGCTCTACACCCGTGCCGGCAAGGACAGCGAGCTCGCCGCGCTCCTCGAACGCCGCCTCGAAACGGCCGTGGGCGAGGACTCGCTCGATCTGAAGCTCCGCCTCTCGCGCCTCCAGCTCGACCTGCATCAGCCCGACAAGGCGATTGCGCACGTCGAGGACGTCTTGCGCGAACGCGTGAACGACCCCGACGCGAAGAAGCTCGCCGAGCGCCTGCTCGAGATCGGGAGTCTGCGCGTGCGCGCCGCCCGCATCCTCGAAGTCGTGTACGAGACGCGCGACGAGGTGCGGGATCTCGCGCGCGTGCTCGCGACGCGCCTCGACGCCGACACCGAAGCGACCCCGGACGAAACGCGCGAGCTTTTGCGTCGCATCGCGGTGCTGCGCAACGAACGCCTGCGTGACGACTCCGCGGCGCTCGACGCGTACGCTCGGCTCGTCCCGCTCGATCCGAGCGACGGCGAGGCGCGCGATCGCCTCGTGGAGATCGGCTCGCGGCTCGACGCGTACGCACGCGTGGCCGAGGTGCTGAGCGAAGCGGCGGCCGCGACCTCGGCCGTCAACCTGAAGGGCGAGATCCTGACGCGCGTCGCCGTGCTCTACGAAGAGCGGCTCGGCGACCGGGCGCGGGCCGAGACGGTGTATCGCCGCGTGCTCGAGCTCGATCCGAACGACCCGCGCCTCTCGTTGCCCGCGGCGCGCTCGCTCGAGCGACTCTACATCGCGCTCGGCGACAACAAAGAGCTCGCCGAGATGCTGCGCATCGAGATCCGCCTCGAGGACAGCGCGAGCGTCCGCGGCGAGCTCCTCGCGCGGCTCGGCGAGCTCAGCGAGACGGTGCTCGGCGACAGCGACGGCGCGATCTCGGCCTGGCGCTCGCGTCTCGACGACATCCCCGACGACGACCTCGCGCTCTCGGCGCTCGATCGGCTTTATCAAAAGACGGAGCGCCACCGCGATCTCGTCGACGTCTTGCGCCGGCGTCGCGACCTTTCGAATGACGGCGACACGCGCCGCACGCTGCTCTCGCGCTCGGCCGAGGTGCTGTGGAAGCAGCTCGACGCGGGACCCGAGGCCATCGACGAGTACCAGACGCTGATCGACGAATTCGGGCCGACGAGCCCGGCGCTCGAGGCGCTCGAGTCTCTATTCGCCGCGGCGGAGAGCTGGGACAACCTCGCCGACACCTACAGCCGCCATCTCGAGGTGGCCGACAACGACGTGGTCCGGCTCGAGCTCCTCGCGAAGCTCGGCGATCTCGAGCGCGAGCGGCGTAAAGACGTCCCGGCCGCGATCGACGTCTATCGGCGCGCCCTCACGATCGACACGCGCCACGCGCCGAGCCGCACGGCGCTCGAGTCCTTGCTCGCGTCGGACGACGCGCCCACGCGGCGCGAGGTCGCGCAGATCCTGCGGCCGCTCTACGAGGCCGAAGGCGAAAACGAGAAGCTCCTCCACGCGCTCGAAATCGAGGTGCTCGCGACCGAGGACGCGATCGAGAAGCTCCACCTGCTCGAGACGGCGATGAAGGTCGCGGGCGGCCCGCTCGGCGACGCGAACCGCGCGTTCGACTACGCGGTGCGCGCCGTGCGCCAGGCGGTGGGCCACGTCGATCTGGAACCCTGGTTCGCGAACCTCGAGCGGCTCGCGAGCGCCACCGGACGCCAGGCGGACTACGTGAAGCTCCTCTGCGACGTGGTCGGCGGCATCTTCGACGGCGAGCTCCAGCTCGGCGTGATGCTCAAGATCGCGCGCATCGCGCGGCTCGAGCTCCGCGACACGACGCTCGCGCGCGAATACTACAACAAGGCGCTCGAGCTCCGCGCGGACGAGCCGCAGGCGCTCGAAGCGCTCGAGGCGCTCTACGAAGAGGCGGGCGACGCGCAGCATCTGCTCGAGGTGCTCGAGCGGCGCGCGGAAGTCGCGCCTTCGGACGACGAGCGCAAGCGGCTGCTCTACCGGCGCGCGAAGCTCCTCTCCGGCGTGCTCGACGACAAGCGGCGCGCCATCGAGGTGTACGAGTCGATCCTCGAGCTCGGCCTCGAGGACGAAGCGTTGCTCGCGCTCGAGGGGCTCTACACGAGCGTCGAGCGCTGGCAGGATCTCCTCGCGCTCTACGAGCGTCAGGTCGACGCGCGGCGCGGCGATCTCGGCAACCTGCGCGTGAAGATCGCGGGCGTCGCGTCCCGGCGGCTCGGCGACGCGGACCGCGCGTTCGAGGAGCTCGAGCACGCGCTCGGCGCGGATCGGCGCCACGAAGGCGCGATCCTCGAGCTCGAACGCCTGCTCGGTGAAGCCAAGCAGCCCGAGCAGCGCGCCCGCGCGGCCGAGCTCCTCGAACCCGTGTACCTCGCGCGCGCCGATTGGCCGCGGGTGCGCGGCGTGCTCGAGGCGCGGCTCGAGGTCGCGACCGATCCGGACGCGCGGCGCGATCTGTTGACGCGTCTCGCGCAGCTCTACGAAGAGCAGCAGGAGGACTATCGCTCGGCGCTCGAGACGACCGCGAAGCTCTTCCACGAGGATCTTTCGGACGCGAAGACGATGGCCGAGCTCGAACGGCTCGCTCGCGTCGCCGGCGCCGAACAGCGCCTGGCCGAGATTTACGCGCACGAGCTCGAACAGGCGACGAGCGACGACCACACGACCGCGAAGCTCGCTCGCCGCACCGGCGAGCTCTTCGATCAAATCGGCCAGCCGCCGCGCGCGCTCGCCTTCTACCGGCGCTCGCTCGAGTTCGAGCCCGACAGCAAGTCGCTCTTCGACGCGATCGACAAGATCCTCGTGCGCGAGCAGCTGCACGAAGATCGCGTGAAGCTCCATCGCCAGGCGCTCGAGCACCGCTTCGAGCCGGCGGAACGGCTCGCGCTCCTCCACACGATCGCGCTCCTCGAGCGGCGCGAGCTCGGAAGGCCGGACGAGGCCATCGAGACGTACCGCGCGGCGGTCGAGGTGGACGATCGCGACGCGGTCGCGCTCGACGCCCTGGTCGAGCTCTACCGCGAACGCGAGCGCTGGGACGACCTCGCCGAGCTCTATTTGCGTCGCGCCGAGCTCGCTGACCGGCCCGAGCAAGGCATCGTGTACCGGCTCGCGCTCGCGCGCCTGTATCTGAAGCTCGAGCAAGCCGAGCGCGCGGTCGACCAGCTCGAAGAAATCGTGCGCATCGATCCGCGCCACGTCGAAGCCACGGCCGAGCTCGACGCGCTCCGCCAGACGAGCGGGCTCAAGGAGCGCGTGGTCGAGATTTTGCGGCCGCTCTATCAGGCCGCCGACGATTGGCGCAGGCTCGTGCAGCTGAACGAAGACCGTTTCGCGCTCGCGAGCGACTCCGAGAAGGTCGCCGTGCTGCGCGAAACGGCCGAGCTTTGGGAACGGCGCGGCAACGACAAGAAGCGCGCGCGCCGCGCGAACGGCACGGCGCTCCGGCTCGACCCGGAGGACGGCGAGGTGCGCGCCGAGTACGAGCGGCTCGCGGCCGAAACGCAGGCGTGGGACGAGCTTGCCACGACGTACCAGGAGATCATCGCCGACCATCCCGATCTCACGAGCGCGCGCGACTACTTTGCCGTGCTCGCCCGCGTGCACGACAAGGAACGCGACGACCCGCGCCGCGCGCTCTGGGCCTACGACCAGCTCTACGCGTCCGATCCGTCGGACGCGAGCACGCTCGACGCGATGGAGCGGCTCGCGACGTTGCTCAGCGATTGGCCCGCGCTCGTGAGCGTGCTCTCGGCGAAAGCCGAGGTCGTGCTCGACGACGAGGAGCGCGCGTCGTTGCTCCGCCGTGTCGGCGAAGTGAAGCGCGACGTGCTCGACGATCGCGCCGGCGCGATCGCCGCCTATTCCCGCGCGAGCGAGCTCGACCCGACGAGCGCCTTCACCGTCGACTGCCTGATCGAGCTCTACGAGGCCGAGGGCGACGCGGCCCGCCTCGTCGAGCTCTACGAGCGGCGCGTCGAGCTCTCGGGCGAGGACGACGGGGAGCTCAAGCACGGGCTCTTGGTCGCCGCCGCCAAATGCTACGAGACCAAGCTCGACGATCGGCCGCGCGCCATCGACGCCCTCGTGCGCGCCTTGCAGGCGAAGCCCGGTGACGGCGCGGTGCTCGCCTCGCTCGATCGCCTCTACCGAGCCGAAGAGCTCTGGTCCGAGCTCCTCGACAACCTGCGCGCGCAGGTCGGGCTCGCGCAGACGGCGCCCGAACGCGCCGCGCTCCACAAGGCGATGGGCGCCGTGCTCGCCGAGAAGCTCTCGAGCTACGACGAGGCGCTCGAGGAGTACCGGCGCGCGCTCGACGAAGAGCCGAGCGACGTCGAAGCGGTCGAACGCGCGGTCGCGCTCGGCGAGTCCCACGAGGACCTGCGGCGCCGCGCCGCCGAGATCCTCGTGCCGGTGCTGCGCAACACCGAGCGCTGGGAGAAGCTCGTCGCCGTGCTCGAGCTCAGGCTGACGGCCGAGTCGGAAGCCGCGGAGCGCACGCAGACGCTCTGGGCCATCGCCGAAGTGCTCGAAGGCAAGCTAGGCAAGCCCGCCGAAGCCGAGACGGTGCTCTTGCGCGCCCTCACCGAACGTCCCGAGGCCGAGGATCTCCACGCCGAGATCGCGCGCCTCGCCGAGGCGGGCGGCAGCTGGGAGCGCTACGCCGACGCCCTGTCCGAACGCGCCGTCGCGACCTTCGAGCCCGAAGTCGCGCGCGAGCTCTACGTGCGGCTCGGCGCGGTGGCCGACGAACGTCTCGGCGACAAGAAGCGCGCGATCGACGCTTACGAGAAAGCCGTGGAGCAAGCCGGCGATCAGCCGGAGCTCCTCGCCGCGCTCGATCGGCTCTACGTCGCGACCAAAGAGCTCGACAAGGTGGCCGACGTCCTCGAGCGTCGCGTCGGCGTCGAGTTCGACGGCGAGCTCCAAGCCGGGCTCTTCCACCGCTTGGCGGAGCTCCAGGTCGACCATTTGGGCGATCCGGCGCGCGCGCTCGGCTCGCTGCGCTCGGCGCTCGAGCGCGTGCCCGCCCACGCGGCTTCGGTGACGCTGCTCGAGCGGCTCGCGGGCGAACGCGATTTGTTCGAGGAAGCCGCCGAAATCCTCGAGGGCGTCTACCGGGCCCAGTCGAGCACCGAGAAGCTCGCCGGCCTCTACGAAAAGCGCGTGGCCTTCGCCGAAGGCGTCGAGGCGCGCTCCGAGATGCGCCAGCGCCTCGCGCAGGTGCTCGAGCAAGAAGCGCGCGATCCGGCGCGCGGCCAGGCCGTGCTCGAACAGGGCCTCGCCGAAGCGCCCGGGGATCCGATGCTGCTCGACGAGATCGAGCGGCTCGCGACCGCCACGGGCGGCTGGGTCAACGCCGCGAACGCCCTGAAGAGCGCCATCGAGCAGCACCGCGACGGCATCGCGCCGGATCTCGCGTGCTCGCTGTCGCTCCGCCTCGCGCGCTGGCTGCGCGATCGCGCGAAGGATCCGGCGGCGGCCGAGGCGGCGCTCGTGCGCGGGCTCGAATTCGACCCGGTCAACGACGAAATCCTCGAGCAACTCGAGGATTTGCAGCGCGGCTCCGGGCGCGCGCGGGACCTCGTCGAGACGTTGCGCCGCCGGGCGAAGCTCTCCGCCGACGAAGAACGGCGCGCGGAATTCTACCGCCAGGCCAAGGTGCTCGCCGACGGCCTCGGCGATCGCGGCTTGTCCGAGACGCTCCTCCGCGAGCTCCTCGAGCAGGACGACACGAACCGCTGGGCGCTCTCCGAGCTCGCGACGCTGTCGGAAGCTTCGGGCAACTACAAGGAGGCCTTCGCGCTCTTCGTTCGCCAATCGGAAGTCGAGAGCGACGCGAGCGAAGTCCGACGCCTCCGCCGCCAGGCGGCCGTCACGGCGCGGGACCGGCTGAACGATCCGACGCGGGCGATCGAGCTCTTCGAGCAGCTCTTCGAGGACGATCCGTCCGATCTCGACGCCGCCGCGGCGCTCCGGGCGTTGCTCGCGTCGTCCGAACGGCTGCAGGAGCTCGGCCGTTTGCTCGAACGTCTCGTCGACCTGAGCGACAGCCCGGAGAAGCGCAGCGAGCTCCGGCTCGAGCTCGCCAAGCTGAACGCCGAGAAATTCGGCTCCACCGACACGGCGATCGACCTCGTGCGCGCCGTGCTCGAGGACGACCCCGGGCGCGCCGACGCCGTCGTCGTCCTGAGCGAGCTCTACGAAAAGACGCAGCGCGACGAGGAGCTCGCCGAGCTCCTGTCGTCGCAAATCGACGCCGCGCGCGCCCGCGGCGACGCCCAGGCCGAGCTCCGCTTCCAGGTGCGGCTCGGTGAAATCTACGAGACGCGCCTGAACGATCGCGCCCGCGCGATCGAGACGTATCAGAGCGTGCTCGAGCGGGACCCGAGTCACCGCGGAGCGCTCGAGTGCGTCGCGCGGCTCTCGGCGAGCGAAGGCCGGCTCGAACAAGCAGCCGCCGCGCTCGACCGGCTACTCGCGACGAGCCACGGCGCCGAGGCCGTGCGTCTCGCGCTGTCGCTCGCCGACGTCGAAGAGCAGCTCGGGTCGAAAGAGAAGGCGGCCGGGGCGCTCGAGCGCGGTCTCGCTGCCGACGAACGGCAGCAGGATTTGCGGGAACGCCTGCGTAAGCTCTACGAGGCGACGTCCACTTGGGACAAGCTCGCGGGGCTCATCGCCCGCGACGCCGAGCTCGTGAGCGGCGCCGATCAACAGGTGAAGCTCCTGCGCCAAGCCGCGCAGATCCAGGCGCAAAAGCGCGGGGATCACGCCGCCGCCGCGGCGCTCCTCGATCGCGCCTCTCAAATCAAGCCGGACGATCGCGAGCTCCTCCTGGCTCTGTGCGACGAGTACAACGCCTCCGGTCGCGGCAAGGCGGCGGCCGAGGTGCTCGAGAAGATCGTGCAGAGCTACGGCGCCAAGCGCACGAAGGAGCTCGCCGAAATCCACCGCCGTCTCGCGAGCGCGTACCTCGCCGACGGCAACGGTCAGCGCGCGCTCGAGGAGCTCGACAAGGCGTTCCGCATCGAGCCGGGCAACGTCGCCGTGCTCGCGCTGCTCGGAGAAGTCGCGCTGAACGTCGGGGACCTGAAGAAGGCGCAGCAGATGTACCGCGCGCTCCTCTTGCAGAAGCTCGACGACGGCGGGCCGATCAAGAAGGCGCTCGTCTTCGTGCGGCTCGGCGACATCCACGACAAGCTCGGTGAAAAACCGAAGGCCGTTCAAATGTACGAGCGTGCCCTCCAAACCGACGCCACGCTCGACGAAGCGAAGACGAAGCTCGCCGCTGCGAAGGCGTAGTCCCGCGGGGACGAGCAGATGCGCTCGACCCTCCCGTTCGACCCGCGTCACAGCCGCGCTCCCGAGCTCACCTTCGTGGGTAGGCTTGGGCACGCGGCCATCGACCGCTATCAGCGCGGTCTCGCCCTGCTCGCGACGCTCGGCGCGGCGGTGCTCGCGGTGCGCACGCCGGGCGTGGCGGCCGGCCGCGTCGTGCGGCGGGTGCTGCTGCTCCAGATTTTCTACACCGGGTTTCAAGCCGTCACGCTGATCGGCACCATCAGCGTGCTGCTCGGCGCGACCATCGTGATCCAGACCGAGCTCATGGTGCCGTCGGCCGACGCCGCGCTCATCGGCAAGGTGCTCATCGCCGTCGTCCTGCGCGAGCTCGCGCCGCTCATCACCGCCATCGTCGTCGCGGGTCGCTCCGGCACCGCGATCGCGACCGAGCTCGGGAACATGAAGGTGAGCTCCGAAATCCTCGCGCTCACCTCGCTCGGCATCGATCCGCCGCGCTTCATCGTGATGCCGCGGCTCCTCGCCTCCATCGCGAGCGTGCTCGTCTTGATGGTCTACTTCGCCGCCATCTCGCTCGGCGGCACGGCGGCGATGGGGCTCGCCATCGCCAACATCGGCCTCGGCTCGCTCCAGAACGGCCTCTCCGGGGCCGTCACCGTTTACGATCTCGGACTTTTTTTCGTGAAGGGCGTCGGCCTCGGCACCATCGTCGGCTGGCTCTCGTGCCACTACGGATTGCAGGTCAAAAGCTCCCCGACCGAGGTGCCTCAGATGGCGAGCAAGGCCGTCGTGATGAGCCTCCTCGGCTGCGTCGCGTTCAACACGCTCGCGACGGCGCTCTTCTACTGGACGGTCGGTCCGCCGCTTCGCTAAGGGTAGGGGCGAGGCAAGCCTTGCAACCCGGTCTCGTGCTCGAGAACGCCTCGTTCCGCTACGGAACGATTTGGGTCTTGCTCGAGACGAACCTGCGCGTCTCTCCGGGCGAGACGCTCGTTTTGACGGGCGAGAACGGTGTCGGCAAATCCACGTTGCTCTACCTGCTCGGCGGGTTGCTCCCGGCCACGACGGGTCGCGTCTTGCTCGACGGCGAGGCGCCGAACGTCACGCGCCCGAGCGAGCTCGTCCGCAAGGGCATCCGGCGCGGCTTCGTGTTCCAGCACGGCGGCTTGTTCGCGAACCTGACGGCCCTCGACAACGTGCTGCTCGCGCTCCGCTATCACGCCGACGTGCTCGGCCTCGACGAAGCCGGCATCGCGCAACGGGGGCGCGAGGTGCTCCGCGACCTCCGCGTCTCCCAGCACGACTTCCACACGCTGCCCGCCTACCTTTCCGTCGGCGTGCGGCAGCGCGTCGGTCTCGCGCGCGCGCTCGCGATCGACCCGAATTTCGTCTTTCTCGACGATCCCGATCAGGGGCTCGACGAAAGCACGCGCGAGCTCGTCCTCGAGCTGCTCGTGAAACTCCGCGACGAAAAGCGCATCACCCTCGTGCTCACGACGACCGATCCCGAGGTCGTCGCGCGGCTCGGCGTGCGCGCGCTCGAGCTCAATCAGGGCCGTCTCACGAGCATGCAGCGCATGAGTCGCGCCTGACGCGCATCGCTCGTGTTCGCACGTTTCGGGTGGCTACTGGCACTTACCGGCTGGCGAGCCCGACGAGGTCGGAACGCAGGTCGACGGCGTGGGCTTCGAGCAGGGGCCGGCCCTGCACTCGTCGTCGACGACCTTGCAGCCCAAGTCGACATATTGCTGCTGGGTTGCGTTGATTCCCGCGACGGCGTCCGTGTTCGCGGGGTTCACGTACCAGGCGCAGCCGCACATCGGACTCAAATCGACGAGCAGGGTGCACTGCGCCGTCGTGACGTTCGGGTCGCATTGAAGCGAGTCGGTCAGCGCGGACCAATTTGCCTGTTCGAGCGGCGTGCAAACCTGTTCGAGCGCGGCGCGGCCCGCGACCGGCAGCGCGCTCGTGCCGGCGGACGGGGCACCGCCGAGGCCCGCCGTCGCGCCGTCGCCGCCGGTACCGGTCGAAGCCGCGCTCTCTCGCCGTTCCGACCGCGCGGCGCACGCGCCCACTCCGAGAAAGACGCCCACGAGCACGAGTAAGCGAAGCACCCAATCACCTCCGACCGAGGCGCGAGTCTGCCACCGCGCGAGCGGGCAGGGTAGCCGGCTATGCGCCCTCAAAAGCACTGTTCCGGGACGCACAAGCCGTTCAAGCACGTCAGGGTCGGATCGGCGCAGCCCTTCGGGCAGGTTGCAAAACAGCCCGTCTCGACCGTCACGCACCCGCTCGGCCTCCCGCACTCCGCGCACGCCTGCCCGAACATCTCTCCGTCCGGACACGGGGTTTCGCAGCCGCCGATCTCCGTGCACGCGAGCTCGCCGTCCACGCAGCTGCAGGTGTTGCAGCTCGTCGGATCGGCGATGCCGCTCTCGCCGTCGGCGTACACGACGCCGTTCACCATGCAGCTGCGCCCGTTGCCTTGCGCGACGGCCGCGCAGTGCCCCGTCGCGTCGCACGTCCCGCGAACCGTGGTGATGCACGCGCCGCAGACGACGCCGAGGGCGCAATCGCCGTCTTGGTACGCCTGCAGCGTCGTCTCGTACTCGGCCTCGGCGCCGGCGTTCGCGGGGTTCGCGTAAGCCGGGCAGTCGCACCCGCCGTACGTCGTCACGGTCGCCGAGCACTGGTCGGCGGGGCCGTTCGGATCACACGCCGTCGCCTGCTCGAACGTCGTCGCAAGCTCCGTGGCGAGCGCCTGGCAATCGACGCTCGTCGCCGAACCCCCCGTCCCGCCCGCCGGCGCCCCGGCCGTGCCCGCAGCACCGCCCGACCCGCCGCCGCCCGTCCCGCTGCCGCCCGTCCCGCCGCCTCCGCCCGTGCCGCTGCTCGCGCCCGCTCCGCCCGTCTCGTCACCCGTGCCGCTGCTCGCGCCCGCTCCGGTGCCGCCCGTCCGGTTCGCGGCGCCGTCACTCGTGGTGCCTTGCGAGCGCCCGGCGCACGCGCAAAGCATCAAACACGCCCCGAAAACCGGCCCCGAAACTACGCGCCCGCGCATGCCGTTTCACCTCCGACCGAGCGCTCAGTCTGACATTCAGCCGGCGCGAAGTGTAGTTGGATGGTGGTGGAGGGCACGCCGCCGTCGGCGCGCCTGACTCGCGCCGCACGGAGGCCGCTCGCCGGGACGCGCTCAGGGGCACGTCATGTCGACGCAGACTTGGTTCGTCGTGTCGCACACGAGGTTCGAGTCGGAGCAACCCGCCGAGCACGGCCAGAAACACCTGGTTTCCGTCGTCTGACAGATGCCCGGCGGCTGGCCCGCGACGCCCGCCATCCGATCGCAATCCGAGCACGCTTGGCCGCGCACTTGCCCGTCGGGGCACGGCTTGTCGCAGTCGCTCTCGGTCGTGCAATCGAGCGTCCCGTTCTCGCACGTGCAGGTATTGCAGCTCGTCGGATCGGCGATGTTGCTCTCGCCGCTCGCGTACACGATGCCGTTCGCCTTGCAGTTCTGGCCGCCACCTGGGAGCACGCTATCGCAGAGCCCCATGGCGTCGCACTGGCCTCGGATCGGCACGGCGCACGAACCACCCAACGCAGGCGGGCAACTGACCTTGGTCGCGCTTTCGTCCGCGTTGAAGCGCGCGATGGCGTCGGCATTGGCCGGGTTCACGTACGTGCGGGTCATGCAGCCGCTCGCGAATTGCACGCTCGCCGTGCACTCTTCGACGGCCGCGTTCGGATCGCAGGCACGGGCTGCGTTCAACGCCGCCACGGCGTCCATCTCGAGCGCTTGGCAATCGGAACCCGCAGCGCCGCTCGGCGCGCCCGCGCTCCCGCTCGTGCCGGTGCCGCCGGTTCCGCTCGTCTCGACTCCGCCGGTGCCGCCGGTTCCGGCGCCGCCGGTGCCGCTCGTCTCCGTTCCGCCCGTTCCGCCGCTGCCCGACGCGCTGGTACCGCCCGTCCCGCTGCCGTCATCTCCGCCCGTTCCGGTCGCGGGCGTGCCGCCCGTTCCCGCACTGCCGCCGCTCGTGACGGCGCCGCCCGTGCCGGCACCGTCGCCCGTGGTGTCCGAGCCGCCGCCGCCCGACCCGCCACTCTCTGCCACCGTCCCCGTGCCGACCACCCGACTCGAACGGCCGCCGCACGCCCCCACCCAAAATCCCGCGAGAGCGAGCACCCCCGCCAAGGCACGATGTTTCTCGCGCAGCATCACACAGAGCTCCGAGCTCGACCCCGAGTCTCCCCCCGCAGCCGACGGCGAGGTAGGCGAGGGGAAGTGCCTGAGGTAGTTTGCCGCGTATGCCCTCACGGAGCCGGCTCGGGCCCGTCGGACTCAGGGTTTATAACGCCCTCTATTGGCCCTACCTCGCGCTCACGTGCGTGCTGTTTTTTTTCCCCGCGGTCCTGATTTGGGCGCTCACCCTGTGGGATAAAAAGAAGCGCGCCCTCCACGCCTTCACGAGCTTTTGGGGCGCGCATTACCTGGCCTGGGCGCCGTTCGCGGC
>DATJXW010000263.1:0-3688 GCA_035499895.1 Polyangiaceae bacterium
CCGGCGACCGAGACGTACGCGCCCGTGGACGCCGCCGGCGCGACGGGCCTCGAGCGCCGGCTCCGAACGCCCGTCGCGTGCGCGCTCGCTCCGGGCGGGTGGCACGGGCTCGCCGGCGTGCACGAGCTGCCCGACGCGGACCAGGCCGCGATCGGCGACACGGCCTGGTTCGCGATCGACGAGGAGCCGGCGTCGGGCGCCGTCAGGATGCACCACGCACGCGGCGGAACGCACGCGCGGGTCGAGACGGTGGAGCTCCTCGCGCCGCTCGCGCGGCCGAGCGAGTACGCACAAGACGTGACGACGCAGATCGAGGGCGCCGCGGCCATTCGCTACCGCGTGCCCGAGGGACGCGCGAAGGGCGGACGGCTGCGGGACGTCGAGCTCGCGTGGGACAACCTGTTCGAGAACCGCCTCGGACACGCCGTCTTGCCCGACGCGGGCCTCTACACGCCCGGAGATTTCGAGCGCGGCGGCGAAGGTTCGCTCGAGCACGCGCGTCCCGACCTCGTGAGTATCGCCGAGCGAGGCATCTACGTCCGCGCTCATACGCGCACCCGCGCCGAGCAGCCCACCTACTTTCTCGACGGCACGAGCGTCACCTCCGTGCCGGCGCTGATTTGGCCGTCGGTCTTGCCGCGCTCGGGACACGCCGAGATGGCGCATCTCGGTTCCGACCACGTCGGGCTCATGCTGCTCGCTCGGGGCGGCGCGCTCGCGCGGGCGCGCCTCGACAACGGCGTTTGGCAATTCGACGCGGCGAGCGTCGGGCTGCCCGATCCGGAAGCGTTCGGGACGGCGCAGGTCATCAACATCACGTACTTGAACGGTCAGGCCGCCCTCCACGTCGAGGAGCTCGACGAGCGCGGCCGCCAGAGCGAGGCGCACGTGTACGCGCTGAGCGGGCAGGGGCCGGTCACGGGCCCGCCCATCGCCGCCCCGACCGAGCTCGATCTCGGCGCGACGCCGGTCGCGTGCACGCCGCCCGAGCGCGCCGCCACGGCGCGGCTCGTGACGCGCGGTTTCCCGGGAGCGCGCCATCCGGTGGTGGTGAGCGATCAGGTCGAGCCGCCGCGCGCGCTCTTGAGCGGCGACGCCGTGCTTTACGGGACGAAGTCCGCGCCGTGTGCCGCGGCGTTCGAGCTCCACTCCGCGCCCGGGGGCGGCGTCGATCCGGCGACGACCGAGGGCGGACTCCTCATGCTCGACGATCTCGCTCACGCCTGGCTCTTCCGGCGGACGCGCGAAGGAAACGAGGGCGCACGTGTCGAATATCGTTCGATGAGCTGTCGCTTCGACCCGAATCTCGAGCTGCCGGACGAGATCCTGAACGCGCCCGAGGCGCTTGCGCCGAAGCGGTGATTCTGGCAGAGCGCTTGGCCGAACGACGGCCGACGCATGATTCCCCGCTACACGCCCAAGGATTTCGCCGAGCTCTGGTCCGACCGCACGCGCTACGAGGTTTGGCTCGAAGTCGAGCTTTCCGCGTGCGAAGCGCTCGAGACCGCCGGTTACGTGCCGCGCGGCACCGCCGCCCAGATCCGCGCGAAGAAGCTCGTGCTCGACCCCGCGGCCATCGAGCGCATCGAGCAGAAGACGCGGCACGACGTGATCGCCTTCCTCACGCACGTGGAAGAGCTCGCGGGCGACCCGGCGCGCTGGCTTCATCGCGGCATGACGTCGAGCGACGTGCTCGACACGAGCTTCGCGTGCCTGCTCGTGCGCGCGACGGACCTCTTGCTCGCCCGCGCCGACAGGTTGATCGAGAAGCTCGTGCTCCGAGCCCGCGAGCACGCGCGGACGCCGATGATCGGTCGTTCGCACGGCATCCACGCCGAACCGACGACGTTCGGCGTCGCGCTCGCGGGTCACCTCGCGGAGATCCGGCGCGGTCGCGTTCGGCTCGCGCGCGCCCGCGAGGAAATCGCGGTCGGCAAGGTGGCGGGCGCGGTCGGCACGTACGCGCACCTGTCGCCCGAGATCGAGGCGCAAGCGCTCGGCAAGCTCGGTCTCCTGCCCGAGACGGTCGCGACGCAGGTCGTCGCCCGCGATCGCCATGCCGCTTTTTTCTCGGCCCTCGCGCTGCTCGCCGCGGGCATCGAGCGGCTCGCGACCAACGTGCGCCACTGGCAGCGCACCGAGGTCGGCGAGGCCGAGGAGAAGTTTTCCGCGGGCCAAAAAGGCTCGAGCGCCATGCCGCACAAGCGCAACCCCGTGCTCAGCGAGAACCTCTGCGGGCTCGCGCGCGTGGTGCGGGCGGCCGTGACGCCCGCACTCGAAAACGTGGCGCTCTGGCACGAACGCGACATCTCGCACTCGTCCGTCGAGCGCATGATCGCCCCGGACGCGACGGCGACGCTCGGCTTCATGCTCGAGCGCGCGGCCGGTCTCGTGGAGGGGCTCGTCGTGTACCCGGAGCGGCTCGGGGAGAACCTCGCGCGCACCGGCGGGCTCTTCTTCAGTGAAGCGGTGATGCTCGCGCTCGTCGAGAAGGGGCTCGCGCGGCAAGCCGCCTACGAAATCGTCCAGCGGAGCGCGATGGGGGCGTTTCGGGGCGAAGGCGAGTTTCGCGCGCTGCTCGGCGCCGACGGCGACGTCTCCTCGCGGCTCACGCCGAGCGAGCTCGACGCGTGCTTCGACCTCGAGCACGCGCTTCGCTACGCGGAGCTCCTCGTCGAGCGGGCGACCGTCGCATAGCGACGCCACACGACGCCCAGAATCGAGAGGACGTGCCAGACGCGGAGTCCGCTCCGCTCGTCGGCGTAGACCGGCCGCACCGGGACTTCGACCACGCGCAAGCCGCGCGCGGCGAGGAGCAGCAGGAGATCGTTCGGGTAACCGTAGCGCGGCCACAGTTCGTCGAGCGGGAGGGCGGCGGCCGCCGTGGCGGCGAGCGCCGTGAACCCGCACTGGGTGTCGCTCACGTCGAGACCGCTCGCCGCGCGCGTCACCGCCGATAAGAAGGCCCCGCCGGCCCGCCGCGCGAGCGGCATGCGCCCGGCCTCCGGGTGGATGAAGCGGTTGCCTTTGGCGTACGCCGCCCCGGCGAGCACGCCGCGCACGAGCGGCTCGAGATCGTCCGGGTGCATCTGGTCGTCCCCGGCCATGACGGCGAGCACGTCGTGGCCGTCCGCGAGCGCGGCGCGATAGCCGCTCACGATGGCCGCGCCGACTCCGCGATTGGCCTCGTGACGAAGGACCGAGACGCGTCGATCGCCGGCGTGGCGCGCGACGTGGCTCGTCCCGTCGGAGCTCGCGTCGTCCACGACGTAGATCGCGTCGACGTACGCCGGCACGCGGGCCAGCATGCGCGCGATGAGCCGCTCTTCCCGATACGCGGGCACGACGACCGCAACGCGCGCCTGCTCGAGCACGCGTAGTCCTTATCAGAAACCACCAGCGGGCCCCGGTTCAATTTCCACCGCCGAGGCAATGCGCCTCGAGGGCGGACCTTCTCGCGGCCCGAGAGCGGGGTGGTCTGGCCTTCGTCTTGCTTCGAACGAAATGGAGGTGCTTCGTGCCCGAAAAGAAGACGCTCGAGCGAGCCCAGCGAGATTTGAGAACCGGCAAGAGCGCGTCCACGGCGGCCGGCGAATTCGTGCGTGAGGAGATTCACCACGTTCGGGAAGGCAAGCACGGCGCCCGCTCGACGAAGCAAGCGATCGCGATCGGCCTTTCGAAGGCGCGC
>DATJXW010000264.1:0-12946 GCA_035499895.1 Polyangiaceae bacterium
CGTCGAGCGTGTGCGCGACGATGCTCGCCTGCGGCGTGAGCTCGCGCGCTTTCTCGACGCGCACGCCACCGAGCTCCGCGAACTTTCGCCGCTCGAGATTGGGACCCGCGCCCAGACCGAGCTCGGCGTCGCGAAGGCGAGCGTCACGGCGCCGAGTGGGCGGTCGCCGCGCGAACGGCCGCGGCTCGCCGTCGCGGCGTGGGCCGGCTTGACGCTCACCGGGCTCCGCGCGGCGCTCGCCGACGTGATCGACTTCGTCCGCGAGCTCTGGCTCGACACGAGCGTCCGGCTCGAGCGCGCTCCCGGCGCGGGCTCGACCGCGCCGCTCGGCGCCCAGCGCTGCTTTTCGCACGTGGCGCGCGTGAAGCCCGGCCGGTTTCGGCGCGCGGCGCTCAGGCTCGCGCTCCGCGCGCTCGCGGCGCTCTCGTTCGCCGCCACGGCGGCGGGCGGCTCCGAGGGCACGCGTTCGATCCTCGCGGCCCGCTGGGTGCTTCTCGACGACGGCCGGCTCGTCTTTCTCGCGAACCACGACGGGAGCCTCCGCGCCGCGCTCGGGGCGTTCGCCCTGCGCGCGAGTGCGCTCGTCGGCATGGTGTGGTCCCAAACGCTCGGCTTTCCGCGCTCCTTCGGCTGGTTCGCCGGCGGCGCGCGCGACGAGCTCGGTCTCGCGGCGTTCGCGGCGGCGGGGGAGCTTTCGACGCCGCTCTGGTACAGCGCCTACCCGGAGCTCGGCGCGGACGAGATGCGCGCCAACGCCGAAATTCGTGCGCTCCTCGCGGGCGACCTCGACGCGCCGGGCGCCGCACGGCTCCTCGCGCTCGTGCGAGATTGAATGCTCGAGCTCGACGATATCCAGGGTCTCGTGTTCTCGGGTTACGCGCGGCAACCGTTCGCGCGCTACTGGTTTCTCGAGCTCGCCGCGGGCGGCGCGGCGTGGCTCGCACGGCTCCTGTTTCGCATCTCGACGAGCGAGCGGCGCGAGCGGCGCGCGGACCGGCGCGTCAACGTCGCGTTCAGCGCGAGCGGCCTGCGGGCGCTCGGACTGCCGGAGCCGGCGCTCGCGACGTTCCCGCGCGCGTTTCTCGACGGCATGGCGGCGCCCGAGCGCGCCGCGGCGCTCGGCGACGGCGGTGAGAACGCGGCGGACCACTGGGATTTCGGCGGCGCGCGCGGGCGCGTCGACGCGCTCCTGCTCGCCTACGCGACTGACCCCGACGAGCTCGACGAAGAATCCGACGAGCTCGAGGACGAATTCGAGCGCTTCGGCATCAAGGCGCACGTCGAAGACGCGTATTTGCCGGCCGATCGCCGCGGGCACTTCGGTTTCCTCGACCCGCGCTCGAACCCGCACATCCGCCGCGGCTTCCGACTACGACGGCAGGATCCGCTCGAGCGCGCCCTCCCGGCCGGCGAGTTCGTGCTCGGCTATCGCAACACGGACGGTCACTTCGCCGAGGGACCGCGCGCACCGCTCCGCACGAGCGCGCGCGCGCTGCCGCCGCTCGTCGACGCGCGCCGTGCCGTCGATCTCGGGCGCAACGGGACGTTCGTCGCCGTGCGCAAGCTCGCCCAGGACGTGCCGGGTTTCTGGCGCTACGCGGCGCAGACGGGCGGCGCGCTCTGGCCCGAAGCCGGCCCGCGCGCGGCGACGCGTCTCGCGGAGCACTTGGTGGGGCGCACGCTCGACGGCGCGCGCCTCGAACGCTGCCCGTTCGGCGCGCATGCCCGCCGCGCGAACCCGCGCGAGACGCTCGGCGCCGACCCGGCCGCGAGCCTCGCGCTCGTGCAAAAGCACCGCGTCATCCGCCGCGGCAGGCTCTACGGGGAGAAGCTCGCGAGCGCGTCGGAGCCCGACGGCCGCGAGCGGGGGCTCCTCTTCATGGCGCTCTGCGCCGATCTCGAGCGGCAGTTCGAGTTCATGCACGGCGCCTGGCTCGGAAACCCGAAGTTCGGCGGCCTCACGCACGAGCGCGACCCGCTCGTCCCCTGGGCCGCGAGCGCGGGTGACGACGCCGACACGTTCTCGCTTCCGGCGTCGCCGTATCGCCGGACGGTGCCGCTCGAGCGGTTCGTGCGGGTGCGCGGCGGCGCGTATTTGTTCATGCCGAGCCTGCGCGCGCTCGCGTACCTCGCGGAAGGATGACCATGGCGCGCGGCCTCGGTCACGTGCAGGGGCGGCTCGCGGTCGTCACGGGGGCGGCGAGCGGCATCGGCCGGGCGACGGCACGCGAGCTCGCTCGCCGTGGAGCCGAGCTCGCGCTCTGCGACGTCGACGCCGAGCGGCTCGAGCGGGTGGCGCACGAGCTCATGGCGCGCGGCGCGCTCGTCACGTTCCGCACAACCGACGTGACCCGCGTCGACGAGGTCGAACGTTTCGCGGCCCTGACGCTCGCCGAGCGGCGGGCGCCGGATCTGCTCGTGAACGCGGCGGGCGTGCTCGTGCTCGGGAGCTTCGCGCAGACGACGCCCGACGACTGGGATCACGTGATCGGCGTGAATTTGAAGGGCCCGGTGCACGTGTGCCGAGCCTTCTTGCCCGCGATGATCGCCCGCGGCACGGGCGGCGCCGTCGTCAACGTCGCCTCGGCGTCCGCTTTCGCGACGCAAAGCGAGATCGCCGCCTACGGCACGACCAAGCATGCGCTTTTCGGGCTGACGCAAGCGCTCGCCGACGAGCTCGGGCGGCACGGGATTTCGGTGTCGGCGGTGTGCCCCGGCTTCGTCGATACGCCGATCCTCGAGCGAGCGCGGGTGCGAGGTGACGACCCGGAGGCGAGCCGGCGCGCCGCGGCCAACCTCCTTCGCCGGCGCCGGTTGTCGCCAGAACGCGTGGCCGAACGGATCGTGCGTGCGGCCGAGCGCGGAATCGCGGTCGTCCCGGTGGGTCTCGAGGCTCGCGCGCTCTGGTTGCTCTCGCGCTTCGCGCCGGGCCGCGTGCCCCTCTTGTTCGGGGCGCTCCGAAGGCTCGGTTCTCGCACATGATCATCTGCGCAGCGCCGCGGGGCGAGTTTGCAAACAACCGCGAAATCCCGGGCGGATCCTGTACTCTAGCTCTGGGCTAGGCGCGTTCCGCGCGAGCGCCGCTCGCTCGTTTCGATCATGACGTCGATTGCACCCAAGTCCGTGGCACGTCGTACGGTGAGCGCGCTCGCGCTCAAGCTCTTCGAGACGCAAGAGGCGCTCGAAAACAAGGCGCTGCAACCGGCGGAGGTACTCGACCTCCTCTTGATGGCGCTCGGCAAGGGCGAGGACACGGCGGAGGCGTGGGACAAGCTCCACGAGTCGGTCGTGCGCAACAACCAACAGGGGGACCTGGCGCTCGCGTACGAAGCCGTCTCGCAAGACAAGCGCGTGAAGCTGATGCAGCCCGAGCATCAGGCGCACCTGCACCTGCGCGCCGCGTGGTTCTTCGCAGAGGTGCTGAACGACCAGGCGGGTGCCGTCATGGCCGCCGAGCGCGCAGTCGCCGCGGTGCCCGCGCACCAAGAAGCGTTCGCGTTGCTCGAAGAGCTCCTTTCGACGCCGGAAGGAGCCCCGCGTCTCGCGCGTCATTACTACGAAGCGAGCGCCCGGAGCGCGACGACCGAAGCGCGTTTGCCGCTGCTTCGCCGCGCCGCGGCGCTGCTCGCGGGCGGCCAGGCGGCACCCGAGCTCGCCGTCGAGGTGGAGCGCGAGCTCTTCGCGCTCGACCCCGCCGACGGCCGCGTGCGCGACGATCTGATGCAGCGCCTGCTCGCGGGCGGGAAGCACCAACAAGTCGTCGAGCTGCTCGAGGCGTCGCTCAAGCGCGAGCCCGCGCCGGAGCCGGAAGAAGCGAAGCTCCTGCGCGAGCAGGCGATGGACATCAGCCTCGGCGTCTTGCGCGATCCGCAGCGCGCGCTCACGCACGTCGAGGGGCTGCTCGTGATCGATCCGAGCCACGCGCACGCGCGGAAGCTCGCGGAGGAGCTCGTCGAGCACCGGCAGCTCGGCTTGCGCGCTGCGGCCGCGCTCTCGACGGCGTACGAGCGGACGAGCGAGATCGACAAAGCCGTGGCGATGCTCGGCTTCGAGCTCAAGCAGGTGCGCGGCCCGCGGCGCGTCGAGGTGCAGCGAAAGCTCGGAATTTTGCGGCAAGACGTGCTGGGCGACGCGGCGGGCGCGCTCGAGCTCATCGGGCCCGTCGTGGCGGGCGACCCCGGCGACGACGATCTGCGCCAGCGCTTCGTGAACCTGAGTCTCGCGCTCGAGCAGTCCGCGCAGGCGGCGCGACTTTTGTCCCGAGCGCTGCAGACCAGTCGCGACCCCGCCGTGCGGGCGCGCGTCGCGGCCGACGTCGGCGACGTGTATTTGCGCTCGGGCGACACCCACCGCGCCACCGCCGCGTTCCAGCTCGCGACCGAGTTCGCCGCGGACGACCGCGCGACGCTCCGCGCGGCCAAGCGCCTGATCGAGCTCTATCAGGAGTCGAAGGAGCCCGCGCAGCTCGCCGCGGCGCTCGAGCTCGCGATCAAGCTCGAGCCCGAACGCGACGAGCGTCAGGCGCTCGCGCGCCGTCTGGCGCGCCTCGTCGATCAGCAGCCGGGCGAGGGGGCGCGGGCCGCGACGGCGTGGCGCGCGCTCATCGGCTCGCCGTGGAACGTGGAGGCGCTCGAGCGGCTCGAGGCGATTTACAAGGAGTCCGGCGACGAAGAGGGCATGGCCGACGTGCTCGCTCTGCGCGCGGACGCCGCGACGGACACGGCCGAAGCGCGCGAGCTCGCGTTTCGCGCCGCCGACATGCGCTCGCGTCGCCCGCGCGACCGCGGCGCCGCGATCCTCGCGTGGCAGACGCTCGCCGAGCGCTACGGCCACAGCGCGGAGATCGACGAGCGTCTCCTGCCGTTGCTCGAAGCGGAAGGCCGCTACGGCGACGTCATCGCGTTGCTCGAACGCCGCGCGGAGACGGCGTCCGCCACGGAGCGGCTCCCGCTCCTCGTGCGCATCGGCCAGTTGCGCTTGAGCCACTTGGGCGACGTCGAAAGCGCGCTCCGCACGTTCTCGGAAGTCTTGCGCGCCGACCCCGCCGAAGCCACGGCGCGCGCGGCGCTCGAACGGCTGCTCGCGGCCGGCGAGACCCGGCTGTTCGCGGCCGACGCGCTCGAGCCGATTTACCGGGCCGAAGGCGCGAGCGCCGGGCTCGTCCGCGTCCTCGAAGCGCGCGCCGAGCTCGGCTCGCCCGAAGCGGCGCTCGCGGCGCTGCGCGAGGCGCTCGACATCGCCGAAAATCGCCTGGGCAACGTCGATCAGGCGCTCGAGCTCGCCGGCTGGGGGCTCGAACGCGCCGTCGCGCTCGGCGGTGACATCGCGACCTGGCTCGCGAACGTCGAACGGCTGAGCGCGCACGGCAGCGGCCAGTGGCGCGCCATCTTTCTCGCGGACGCGCTCGGCTCGCGAGCGGTCGACACCCCGGAGCTCTTCGAGCTCGCACGGCTGGCGGGCGCCGCGCTCTCGGACGCGGGTGACTTGCCGCGCGCCATCGATTGCTACCGTCGCGCGCTCGCGTACGCGCCGAGCTCCCGTGAGCTCATTTTGCGCGTGGACGAGCTCCTCGCGCAGCAGGGCGCGCCCGAGCAGCGCCTCGCGCTTTACGAATCCGCGCTCGCCGAGGAGCGCGAGCCGGCGCGCCGCCGCGAGCTCCTGCACGCGATGGCGACGCTCAAATCGCGCGAGCTCGACGACGTGCCCGGCGCGCTCGCGCTCTGGCAGCGCGCCCTCGCCGAGGAGCCGCGCGACACCATCGCGCACGACGCGCTCGTCGGCGCGCTCACGGAAATGAACGACTGGCCGGCGCTCTACACCGAGCTCGAGCGCGCGCTCCCGTTCGCGGACGGCGACCGGCGCAATCTGCTGCTCCTGCGCCTCGGCGAGGTCGCGGTGTTTCGCGGCGACGGCGCGCTCGCGCTCACGCATTACCGCGAGCTCATGCAGAGCGCCGATCTCGCGGACGAAGTGCTCGAGGCGGTGGAGCACCTCGCGCGCGAGTGCGGCGACGGGGCGACGGCGCGCTCCGCGCTCGAACGCGCCCTGGCGCACACGGCGGAACCGGCCGCGCGCGGCGCCCTGCTCGAGCGCCTCGGCAACGTGCTCGCGTGGATGCTCGAGGATCGCGCGAACGCGGCGCGCGTCTGGCTCGAGGGCGCGCGCCTGTGTGAAGCGCCCGGCGGCGATCACGAGCGCGCGCGCCAGCTCTACGAGCGCGTGCTCGACGCCGATCCGAGCTCGCGCGAAGCGGCCGAGCGCCTGGCGGAGCTGCTCGCGGAGGCGGGCGATTGGGATCGGCTCGAGGAAGTGTTCGGCGTGCTCGTCGGCCTCGCCGGCGAACGCGACGTGATCATGCTCCTGCTCGGTCTCGAGGATCGCGCCGTGGCGAGCGGACGGCTCGACGCGTTCGTGCGGCTCATCGACGCGGGCATCGCGCGCGTCGGGGCTGCGCGCGCGCGCCACCTCTTGCTCGCCAAAGCACGCGCCATCGGGTCGCTCGAAGGGCGCGAGGACGACGCGGTCGCGCTCTATCGCTCGCTGCTCGAGCGGGCCGGCGAAGACGCGGCCGCCGACGCGGAGGCGTTCACGACGTTCTTGCAGAGCGCGCCGCTCACGCCCGCGCGGGCGCTCGACATCCGCTGGCTCTTCGAGTGGCGGCTCGCGCGCACGGCGAGCCCGACCGACGTGCTCGGGGAGTGGGCGCTCGCCGAGGAAACCCGGCTCGGTAATCGCGAGGGCGCCGCCGATCTCTACGCGCGTATCGTTCAAATCGACCCGGAGCGCGTCGACGCCTGGAGCGAGATGGCGCGGCTCGAGCTCGGCCTCGGCCGGACCGAGCGCGCGCTCGAGGCGCTCGAGGCGCTGAAGGCGCGCGCCGAAGGCGAGATGCGCTACGCGGCTTCGGTGAAGCTCGCCGCCCTGCTCGTTTCGCCCCTCGAGCGGCCGCTCGAAGCGCTCGACGTGCTCGCCCCCGTGCTCGAGGCGAACCCGGGCGATCTCGAGGCGCTGCGGCTCGTCCATCGCACCTTCGATCTGCCGGAGTGCCGCGCGCGCGCGTCGGGCATCCTCGAGCGGCTCGCGGAGGTGCAGGACGACCGCGTGAGTCGCGCCGAGGTGATCGAGGCGCTCCTCGCCGTCTCCGCCGAGGCACCCGAACTGGCGCGCGCCCGCACGCGCTGGCTCTCCCAGCTCTTGAAAACGAAGCAGGCCCAACCGCAAGAAGCGCTGCGCCTCGCGCTCCAGGGCGCCGAAGCAGCCCCCGAAGAAACCGAGCTCTGGGACGCCGCGCACGAAATCACGCGGCGTCTCGGGGACCCCGGGCCCGTCGCCGAAGCGTACGAGCGCGCTCTCGAGCGCGATCTGCCGCCGGCCGTCGCCGACGCGATGGGCCAGCGGATGGTCGAGTTCCTGGAAGAGTGGTTCGACGATCCCGACCGCATCCTGCGCGTGCTCGAGCGCGTGATGAAGCTCGCGCCGACCGCGGGCTGGGCGTTCGATCGGTTGAAGCTCACGTTCAACTCCGCGGGCCGCTGGCAGGAGCTCTTCACGCTGTACGACGCGCGCCTGGCCGCGGGCGCCGAACCGAGCGACGAAGCGGCGCTCCTGCGTGAAGCGGCCATGGCCGCGAAGGATTTCGCGGGCGACGCGGAGCGCGCCCTCGGTTACCTCGAGCGGCTCAATCGACTGGCTCCCGGCGACACGCGCGTGGAAGCGACGCTCGAGCGCCTGTACGAGCGGCACGGCCGCACGCGCCCCCTGATCGATCTTTTGACCTTGCGCCTCGCCGGGCCGGGCATCGAGGAGCGCGGGGATCTCGCGGCGCGCATCGCGGCGCTCTGGCTCGACCTCGGCGAGACGCCGCCTGCGTTCGCGCTCGCCCGCGATCTGCTCGAGCAGGGCGACAACGAAGCGGGCGCCGTCGCCCTGCTCGAACGCATGCTGGCGATGCCGGCCGCGCGCACCCAAACGGCCGCCGCCGCATCCGCGAGCGTGCTCGAGAGCGCGGCACGGCTGCTCGAACGCCGCTACCGCGCGCAAAAGAACACGGTCGACGTCGTGCGCATGCTCGAAATCGAAGTCGACTCGTCGACCGATTGGAGCGAGCGGGCGAAGCTCCTGAGCGAGGTCGCCGAGCTCAGACTCGACGCGCTCGACGACGCGCCGGGAGCCTTCGAGACGTTGATCGAGCTCGTGTCGATCGACCCGCGGGCGGCGCATCGCGCCCGCTTCGCCGAGCTCGCCGGTCGATTGCCGGCCGAGGATCGCCGGGCGGACACGCTCGTGAGCATCGCGCGCGGGCTCGAGGATCAGGCGCTCAAGGCGGAGCTTTTGTGGGAGGCCGCGACGGTCTGCGACCGGGCGCTCGCCGCGCCGGCGCGGGCCGCGGAGCTCATGCGCGAGGTCGTGGCGTTGCGCGACGCCGGGCCGCGCACGGCGCTCGAGGCCGGCCGGCGCCTCGCGGAGATCCTGCGCGACCAGCAGGCCGACGCGGAGCTCGTCGGGCTCCTCGAAGTGCTCGCCGCGCTCGAGCCCGAGCTCTCGGCGCGCCGCGCGGCGCTCGGTGAAGCGGCGGAGCGCGCCCTCGACAAACTCGGCGATCCGGCGCGCTCGATCCGTGATTACCGCGCGCGCCTCGCCCTCGACGAAGAAGACGTGACGGCGCTCCACGGCCTCGTGCGCGCCCTCGAGGCCGCCGAACGCTGGGACGACCTCGTGACGGCGCTCGAAGCGCGCGCGGCGCTCGGCACGCCCGAGGCGGCGCGGGCCGATCGCGTGCGCATCGCGCAGATCCAGACCAGCATCAAACGCGACTTGCCCGCGGCGTGCGAGGCCTGGCGCCGCGTCCGCGAGCTCCACGGTCCCGACCAGGAGAGCTTCGAACGACTCGGCGAGCTGCTCGCGCAAGGCGAGCTCCATGCCGAGCTCGCCGAGCTCATCACGAAAGAAATCGCTCGCGAGCGAACGCCCGAGCGGCGCGCCGACCTCGAGCGACGCCTCGGCGCGCTCTACGAGGAGCGCACGGACCAACCGTTCGAGGCGATCGAGGCCTACGCGCGGGCCCTCGACTGGACCTCGGCGACGCGCGTCGCCGCCAACGTGCGCGGCGACGCCGCCCTCGACGTGGGCACGGCCGAACGCCTCTTCACGCTCGCGCTCGCGCGCTGGCAGGGCGGTGACGCGGGGGCGGAAGCGACCGTGCGCTGGGCGATCGGCGAGCACTCCCAGCGGCTGATTCAGGCCGGCCGCGACGGCGAGGCGGTCGAGCGCCTGCTCGCTGCCTCGAAGCTGCCGTTCCCGACCGTCTACCGGCGCGAGCTTCGCCGCGACGCCGCCTGTCTCGTCTCCGACCGGCTCTTCGACGGCGAGCGAGCGATCACGCTGTTCGACGCCCTCGTCGAGGAGGATCCCGGCGACGAGGTGGCGCTCGCGTCCGTCGCGCGACTCTCGGTGCTGCTCGAAGAGCGCGGGCGCCACGAGGAGCTCTGCGATTTGTGGGAGGCGCAAGGGCGCGCTCGCGCCGAGCGCGGGGACGAAGCCGGCGCGGCGGCGCTCTACACCCGCGCGGCCGCCATCGCGGAGACCGACCTCCGCGATCCCAAACGGGCTCTCGCCGACTACCAGCGTGGCGCCGACTTCGGCGGCGAGGCGGCGCTCGAGGCGCTCGCGCGCATCCACGACGCCGCGGGCGATTCGGCGAGCGCGGCGCGCGCGCTCGAACGGCTCTGTGCGGTGTCGTCGGCCGAGACGCTCGGCGAGCGCTCGCTCCGGCTCGCGGCCGCGTACACGACGCTCGGCGACGCGAAGCGCGCGCGCGAATGTCTCGAATACGCGCGGGTGCACGCCCTCGAAACCGCCGCCGTGCGGCGCCGCCTCGGCGAGCTCTATCGCGACGCGCGCGACTACGCCGCGCTCGCGGCGCTGCTCGAAGAAGAGGCACGGCGAGCGGTGGACGCTCCGGCGCGCCTCGGGTTCTTGCGCGAGGCCGCGACGCTCCACGTGAAGGAGCGGAGCGATCCGGCCGCCGCCGTGCCGCTCCTCGAGCAAGCCGTCGAGCTCGAACAAGACGACGCGCAGCTCCGCGTCTCGCTCGCGCTCGCGCTTCACGCCTCCGCGCGCCACGACGACGCGGCGCGCGTCCTCCGCGAGCAAATTCAGCGCTACGGCGCGCGCCGCCCGAAGGACCGCGCGCAGGTGCACTTCGAGCTCGCGCGCGTCCTGCTCGCGGCCGCGAACGAGCCGGACGCGCTCGCCGAGCTCGACGCCGCCTCGCGCATCGATCCGACGCACCCCGGCATCACCCAGCTCCTCGCGAGCGTCGCTTTCCGCCAGGGCGAGCTCGACCGCGCCGAACGCATGTATCGGGCGCTGCTCCTCACCGCGGGCAAGGACGAAAGCGGCCCCGGCCGCACGGAAGCGCTGGTCGCGCTCGGAGAAATCGCGGCGCGCCGCGGTGATGCGGGACGCGCGAGCGAATTCTTGGAGTCCGCCTTCGAGTCCGCGCTCGAGAGCGAGCGCGAAGCGGATCTGCTCGAGACGGCGCTCCGCTCGGCGGGTCGCCCGCGCGACATCGCGCGACTGCTCGAGGTGCGCCTCGGCAAGAAGCTCGCGCCGGAACGGGCGGCGCGCGCGATCGCGGAGCTTGCCGTGCTCAAGGCGGAGGCGGGCGAGCGCGGTTCGTTCCCGCAGTTGCTCGCGCGCACCCGCGCGCTCTTCACGGAGCTCGAGCGCGCCCAGTCGTTGGACGACGGCGCGTGGGCCGCGCTCGCGCGGGCGTTCGAAGTGTTCGGCGACGACGAAGCCGTGGCCTCGGTGCTCGAGCAGCGCGTTGCGCTGAGCGCTCGGTCGAGCCGGCCTCCGGCGGACGCCGGGCTCTTCTACCGCCTCGCCCGCGCGCGCCTCGCCGACCCCGGGACGCGGGCGCAGGGGCTCGATTTGCTCGAACGCGCGGTGGACCTGCGCTTCGATCCGGGCGAGGCCGAGCGTCTCCTCGCGCTCGACCTCGGCGACGCCGAACGCGAGCCGCGCGTGGCTTCGCTGCGCGAGCGCGTGGCGCGCGAAACGGGAGACACGCCGAGTCTCGTGCGGGCGCTCGCGCAGCGCGCGACGCTGCCCGACGCGACGCTCGCCATGGTGCGCGAGGGCGTGGAGCTCGCGAAGGAGCTCGGCGACGCGAGCAGCGTCGAAGCGTTGCTCGCGGGCGCGCTCGACAATCGCGCGCTCACGGCGTCGCGCGACGAGCGTGGTTGGCTCCGGCTCGAGCTCGCGCAGACGCTCGAAGCACGCGGAGAGCTCGCCCGGGCGCTCGAGCTCTGGGAGCAGGCCGCGGACGACATGCCGGCCGGAGACGCGCGCGCGCTCCTGCTCACGGTGGCGTCGCGGGCCGAAGCGGCGGGCGACGACGAGCGCGCGGTCGCGGTCTTCGTCCGGGTGTTGCGTGACGATCCCGCGGAACCGACCGCGTTGCCGCGCTTGCTCGCGCTCTACGCGCGGCTCGGCAAGCGCAAAGAATGGCTCGCCCTCGTCGAGCAAGCCATCGCCGTCACCGAGAGCGTGAGCGAACGGTCCGCGCTCAGGCTCGAGCAGGCGCGCGCGCTCACCGAGCGCAAGGGCGGCGAGGGACGCGCCATCGACGTCCTCCGCGATCTCTTGCTCGACGAGCCGGGCAACGCCGCGGCGCTCGTGCTGCTCGCCGAGCTGCTCGAACGAGCGAAACGCTTCGACGAGCTCGCCGAGCTCTTGTCGGGCGAGCTCGACGCGGCCGTCGAGCGGAGCGAGCTCGTGGCGGCGGTGGACGTCTGCATCCGGCTCGTCGCGGCGCTCGAACGCGCGGGGCGCCTCACGGACGCGCTCGACGCGTGCGTGCGCGGTCTCGAGCTCGCGCCCGAAGACGTCGTGCTCGGCGACATGCTGCTCCGGCTGGCCGAAGGCACGGGCGACCCCGAGCGCATCGCCGACGCGCTCGAGCGGCTCCTCGGCCGCGAGCGCGGGCCGCGCGCCGCCGAGCTCGGCCGCCGGCTCGTCAAACTGCGTGAAGACCAGGGTGACGAAGCGGGCGCCGAGCGGGCGCTCGAGCTCGCCTGCGTCGCGAGCCCGGACGATCCGGCTCTGCTCGAGGGGCTCATCGCCCGCCTCGAGGCGCGGGGAGAGCACGCGCGCGCGGCGCGGCTCATCGCGTCGGCGCTCGCCGCGAACCCGTACGACCAAGGCTTGCTCCTCCGCCTGGCGGAAGCGAGCGGACTCGCCGGAGATCACGAACAAGCGCTCGCCGCGTTGAACGGCTTGCTCGACGCGAAGCCCGACGACGTGCCGCTCTTGCGCCAGCGCGCCGCGGCGCTCCGCGAGCTCGGGCGCGAGCTCGAAGCGCTCGGCGATCTCGAACGCGCGTTCGCGCTCGATCCGTCGCTCGAGTCCGAGCTCGTGCACGCGCTCGAGCAAGCGGCGGCCCGCGCCGAACCGCCGGACGACAGCGCGCTCGCGCTGAAGCTCGTCGACGTGCTCGAGAGCAGCGGCAAGCTCGAGGACGCGCGCGCGCGCCTGGCCGAGTTCCTCTCGCACAAACCGGACGATCTCGCTGGTTTTCGCCGGCTTGCGTCGCTCGACCAGCGGCTCGGCAACGCGATGGAGGCGCTGCTCACGCTCGAGCGGCTCGCTGCGCTCGAGACGGGCCCCGGGCTCGTCGAAGCGGCGCTCGCGCTGGCGGACGCCGCCGAAAAAGTCGAACAGCTCGAGACGGCGCGACCGGCGCTCGAACGCGCGCTCGAAGTCGATCCCGAGCAACCGGCGCTGCGCGCGCGACTCGAAGCGCTCTACAGCGCGAGCGGCGCCTGGCGCGAGCTCGGCGAGCTGCTCTTGCAACAGGCGGCGCTCGTCGCGGACGACGCCGAACGGCTCGCCCTCGTCCTGCGCGCCGCCGAGGCGCTGCTCATGCCCGGCGGGGACGCCG
>DATJXW010000265.1:0-12494 GCA_035499895.1 Polyangiaceae bacterium
CGTGGACGGGCGCCGCGCCGCTCCGAGACGAGCGCGAGACCGTGACGTTCCATTTCGGTGGCGCGGCTTGAGCCCGCCCGGAGCGGCGCGCATGCTCGGCGCGCTCGAGTCCGCATGTCGCGCTTCGTTCGGCTCTTCTTCACGTGCTGCCTGCTCTGCGTCACGACGCCTCTGCGCGCGGCCGACGAGGCGACGCTCGTCGCGCTCGGGCGCGCGCTCTTCGTCGACACCGAGCTCTCGTCGCCGCGCGGCACGAGCTGCGCGAGTTGTCACGATCCGGCCCGCGCGTTCTCCGGCACGAACGGCTCGACGCTCGGCGTTCCGCGCGGCAGTCGGGCGGGACACTTCGCGCGCCGCTCGGCTCCGTCGCTCCTCTACCTCAAGTACGTCCCGAGCTTTCGCTTCGTCCAAACGGGAGACGACCCCGGACTCTCGCCGACGGGCGGCTTTTTCTGGGACGGGCGCGCCGACAGCATCCGCACGCTCACGCGGCAACCGCTGCTGAATCCCGACGAAATGAACGTCGCGGGCGGCGGCGCCCTGGCCGCGACCTTGCGGCAGCGTCCCTACGGCGCGGAGTTCGAAGCCGCGTTCCCGCGCGCGCTCGCGGATCCGGAAGCGACGCTCGGCGCGGTCGGCGAAGCGGTCGAAGCGTTTCTCACGGCCGACGACATGGCGCCGTTCTCGTCTCGTTTCGACGACTTCGTGCGCGGCACGACGCGGCTCACGCCCGACGAGCTCCGCGGCCTCGCCTTGTTCAAGGACGCGACCAAGGGCGGCTGCGCCGGCTGCCACCAAGTCGACGACGCGAGCCACGACCCCACGCGCTCGCTCTTCACCGATTTCGGCTTCGACGCGCCGGGCGTGCCCGCGAATCCGAGACTGCCACCCGGCCGCAACCCCGACCTCGGTCTCTGCGAACGCGCCGACCCGCTCACGTCCACGAGCGAACCGCGGTATTGCGTGAACTTCCGCACGCCCTCGCTCCGGAACGTCGCCGTGCGCCCGTCGTTCATGCACAACGGCGCCTTCACGAGCCTGCGCGCGGTCGTCGCGTTCTACGCGACGCGCGACACGAACCCGAAGCGCTGGTACCCGTCGGGCGTGCGCTTCGACGGCGTTCCGGCCGAATTCAGGCGCCAAATCAACGTGACGACGCCGCCGTACGATCGCCGCCCGGGCGACCCGCCCGCGCTCGACGACGCGGAAATCGACGCGATCGTGAGTTTTCTGAAGACGCTCACCGACGCGAAGGTCGCGAAGCCCTGACGCACGGGCGCGCTCGGTCCGCTCAGCGTTTCAGGATGCGCCCGTCCGTCTTCGCGACGAACGGTTGCGGTAACGACTTCAGGAAGGCGACGAGCGCGTCCGCGTCGGTCTCCGCGGCGCCCGCGGCGCGCTCCGGCGCGAGCGCGCGGAGCTCGGTGAAGCCGTCGCCGCCCTCGACGAGAAACGAGCTCACCGCGACGCGGTAGCGCTTCTTCGCGTCGAGCTTTCGATGCCTCGCGTCGTGCAGCTCGACGACGCGCCGGCCCGGCTCCGCGCGCGCGTCCCACGTGTACCCGAACCCAGCGATTTGCAGGACGCGCCCCGTGGAGGGTTGACCGGCGCCCCATTGTTGTTCGAGCAGCGCCGTGAGCTCTACTCCTGAAAGGGTCACGGCGACGAGGCGATTGCCGAACGGTTGCGCCGTGAGCACGTCGCCGCGGGTCAGCTTTCCGGCCGGCAAATTCGCGCGCAAGCCGCCGGGATTCGTGAGTCCGAAGTCCGCATGCAGCGCCGCGCGCGCCGCTTCTGCGACCAGATCGCCGAGGGCGCTCTCGCCGGCGGGCGTCGGTTCACGCGTCACGTCCGCGGCCGCAAAGCCCACCACCTCGCTCACGACGGGCGCCACGCGCTCGTCCGCGGCGGCGACGATCGCGGCGACGGCCGGATCCGGAGCGAGGCCCGGCCCTGCGTCCGCGAACGTCGGAACGATCGTCGCCGAGCTCGCGATCACGTCGCCGCTCGCGCGCTCGAGCACGAGGTCGACGTCGTCGTACGCGACGCCCTGGCTCAGCGCCTGCACCACCAGCAGCTCCTTGCCGTTCCGGTTGCGCAGGCGGGCGTTCGTGAAACGGTGCGCGTGGCCCGACACCACGAGATCGACGTCGTCGTCGAGGCGGCTCACGATCTCGTCGAGCGCGCCGCTCGGCGCGGGCGCGCTCGCCATGGTCGGTCCTTCGTAGCGCGGCTCGACGTCGCCCTGGTGGATTTGCACGACGAAGGCGTGCACGCCGCGCGGCGTAAGCTCGCGAACCACGGCGTTCACGGCGTCGGCCTCGTCCGTGAAGGTGAGCCCCCGGGCGGCGTCGGGGCTCAAGATGTCCGGCGCGCCGCGCAGCACCGCGCCGATGAACGCAATCGGCACCCCGTCGACCCGGCGCAGCGCATACGGCCGAAAGAGCGGCGCCCCCGTCGCGGCGTCGAGCACGTTCGCGCAAATGACGTCGTAGCGCGCGCCGTGCCACGGGTTTTCGAGAAACGGACCGGCGGCGTGGTTGCCGCCCCGGAGCAGCCGCAAAAGCTCGCTCTTGCCCTCGTCGAATTCGTGGTTGCCGAGCGTGGCGATGACGGGGCACTCCGTCTCGCGCCGCGCGTCCGTGCAGCGCTCGTCCGTGAGCACGTTGAGCCAAGCGACGGAAGGCTCGTCTTGCAAGAGCGCCGAGTTCGGCGGCGACGCGCCCACGAAATCGCCCGCGTGCACCACGAACGTGCGCTCCGGCGCGAGCTTCAGCCCCGCGCCGAGGTAGGCGGCGAGCACCGGCGCGCCGCCGAGCGGTCGACCGTCACGCACGACGCTCGAGAGCTGGCCGTGAAAGTCGTTGAAGCCGAGGATCTTCACCCTGACCGTGGGTGAGGGCGGGGCCACGAAAACCGGCGCCGCGACGGCGGGCGCGGCGTGGGGCGGGGCGCTCGCGGGCGCCCGCGCGCAACCGGCGGCGAGGAGCAAAACGGCCGAGCCGCGCGCGCGCATCGTCCCCGAGTGAGTCGGCATGTGGGTCTCCGTTCACGCGTTAGATCGAGGCGGGCCCTCGAGCAAACGGCCGCGCGCCGGCGCGCCGGTTTCCGGGTGAGGCGTCTCGGACTATCGTCCGGCGCCGTGCGCCCGACCGGACGTCTTTGCTTGCTCGTCGTGCTCGCGGCGTGCGGCACGCCGCCGGAGCCGCGCCCGGCGGCACGTCCGGCGCCCGTCGTCGCTCCGCCGGCGCCCGCCCCCGATCCGTGCGAGCCGGTGAACGGCAAGCCGGCGCCGCCGCTCACGACCACGTATTCGGGCGTGCTCCGGAGTGCTCGCTGTCAGCCCGAAGTCCTCACCATCATGCAGGGCGTCGCCAAGGCGCTCGGCACCGGCTGCGATCACTGTCACGACGAGATGGACTTCGGGGCGCCCACGCAAAACAAGCGCATCGCGAATTGGATGGCGACCGAGCTCGAGCCGCGACTCGCGAAGCGCTCGGGCGGCGCCGTCGCCTGCGCCGACTGCCACGCCGACGACGGCAAGGGCAAAGCGAAGATCCTGGGTTCGCCGCGCCGGCGCGAGCGTGCCGTCGAATGGATGACGGCGAACCTCGTCGAGCGCTTCGACGCGGCGGCGGGGGGCCCGCTCTACTGCAAGACGTGCCACGTCGGTCAGTTCGGCACCGCTCGGTTCGAGCCGCGCGTCATCCTGACCGACCACTTGCCGCCGTTGCCGCGCTCGCTCGACGACGCCTCGACGCGGAGCGACGCGGGCGACGCCGGCGCCGCGCCGCCCCACGAGTGACGCATGGCCGCCGTCGAGGTCGCAGCGAGCACGCGTCGGCGCGCGATTTCACTGAGCTGGCTCTCGTACGCGACGTATTACCTCGGTCGCAAGAGCTTCGGGGCCATCAAGCTGCCGCTGCGGCGCGAGCTCGGGTTCGACGCCGGGTTGCTCGGCGCGATGGACACCGTCAACCTCGCCGCGTACGCGTTCGGCCAATTCGCGAGCGGTATCGTCGGCGATCGCGTCGGCTCGCGCCGGCTCGTGGGCATCGGCATGCTGCTCTCCGCGTTCGCTTGCGCGGCATGCGGCGCGTCGAGCACGGCGCTCGTGCTCGGCGCGTGGTGCTTCGTCAACGGTCTCGCCCAGTCGACCGGTTGGCCCGGCACGACGCGCGTGGTCGCCGAATGGACGGAGCCGGAACGCCGCGCGACCGTGATGGGTCGCTGGGCGACCTGTTACCAGGTGGGCGGCTTCGTCGCGACGCCGCTCGCGGGGTTCGCGGCGGCCCGTTACGGCTGGCGTTCGGCCATGTTCGTGCCCGCGGCGCTCATGGCCCTCGTCGGCGTAGTCGTGCTCGTGCGCTTGCCGTCGGCCGCCGCCGCGCCCGCGCGCGGGCGACCGCGGGAACCGGTGGCGCGCGCGCAGTTCGACGTGTTCAAGAACGGCGCCCTCTGGCTCTACGGCACGAGCTATTTCTTCATCAAGCTCGTGCGCTACGCGCTCGCGCTCTGGCTCCCGTATTACCTCGCGACCGTCGAGGGCTACGGCGTCGAGAAATCGGCGTACGTCGCGAGCGCCTTCGATGCCGGCGGGGTCGCGGGCGTCATTCTCATCGGGCGCTTCGCCGATCGTTCGCGGCGCTTCAACAAGCCGGCGCTCTCCGCGCTCTGGATCGCTCTGCTCGTGCCGGTGCTCTTCGTCTACTCGCGGCTCGGCGCGGGCAGCGCGCTCGTCGACGTGCTCGTGCTCGCGCTGCTCGGCGCGCTCCTCTTCGGTCCGGATTCGCTGCTCTCCGGCGCCGCCGCGCAAGATCTCGGCGGCGCGGCCGCGCCCGCGATGGCGGTCGGCTTCGTGAACGGCCTCGGGTCGTTCGGCTCGGTGCTCCAGGGCCTCGTCGTGCCGCCGATCGCGGCGCGCTTCGGCTGGACGGCGCTGTTCCCGGCGCTCGCGGTGTTTTCGCTCGGCGCCGTGCTCGCGCTCGTGCCGGTGCTCGGACGCCGCGTGCCGAGCGCGGGCTGAAGCGGCGTTATTGCACCGGCGGCTTGTCGCTCTGAACGCGCTCGAACACCGCTTTTTCTTCCGTGCTGCGATCCTCGAGCTCGGGCGGCTCGGACAGACGGTCGAGTTTGCGCTCGAGCGACTTGCGGTTCACGCCGAGCAAGCGCGCGGCGGCGCTCTTGTTGCCGCTGCACATCTCGACCGCGTGGTGCAGCACGGCGCGCTCGATCAAGTCGAGCTTCGAGCCGATGCGCGCCGGCAGCGCGAGGATGGCGCGTGCCATGCGATCGACTTCGCGCGCGCCGTCCCCGACCTGCGCCCCGATGATCTCCTCGAGGTCGTGCACGTCGATCGCTTCGCCGTCGGCGAGCAGCGCGAGGCGCTCGACCGCGTTCCGGAGCTCGCGCACGTTGCCGGGCCAACGCCGCCGGCAGAGCCACTCGATGGCCGCGTCGGTGAAGCGGATCTTACGCTGGAATTGCGTGCCGAACGCGTGGATGAGCTCGACGATGTCGTCGCCGCGCTCGGCGAGCGACGGCACGGGGATGGAGACGACGTTCAGCCGGTAATAGAGGTCCTCGCGAAAGCGGCCCTCCGCGATCGCGACCTCGAGATCGACGTGCGTCGCGGCGAGCACGCGCGCGCGGAGCGGCAGCTCTTCTTCGCCGCCGAGCGGACGAAAGCGCCGATCTTCGAGCACGCGCAGGAGCTTCGCCTGGAGCTCGACGGGCATCTCCGCGATCTCGTCGAGCAGCAGCGTGCCTTCCCCGGCGAGCTCGAGCTGACCGCGCATGCGCTGAATGGCGCCGGTGAACGCGCCGCGATGGTGCCCGAAGATGAGCGACTCGATGAGCGACCCCGGCAGCGCCGAGCAGTTGACCGCCAAAAACGGCTGCGACGCGCGGCGGCCCGCGTGATGGATCGCGCGGGCGACCATCTCCTTGCCGCTGCCGGTTTCGCCCACGATGAGCACGGGCGCGTCCGCGTCGGCCACGCGAGCGACGAGCCGCCGCACGCGCTCCATCGCCGGGGACGAACCGACGAACGCCGCCGGACCCCACGCTTCGTCGAGGTGCTGGCGCAGCTTGCGTACTTCGCTCCGGAGCTCGAGCCGCTCGCGAATGCCCTCGACGATCGGCAGAATCATCTCGGGGCTGAGCTCGTCCTTGAGCACGTAATCTTGCGCGCCCTGGCGCATCGCCTCGCGGATTTCCACGAGCTCGGTCGAACCCGTCACCATCACGGCCGGCGTCGACCGTCCGCTCGCGCGGAGCCAGCGCAGGAAATCCAAGCCGCCCCGGTTCGTCGGGTCGTTCGAGAGCCGGATGTCGACGAGCATCGCGTCCGGAGCTTGGGCTTCGACGCGCTCTTTCGCCTCTTCGACCGAGCCCGCCTCGATCACTTCGAGATTCGGCACGTCGGCCAAGAGGTGCCGCAGCACGCGCCGCGCGCTCCGCTGATCGTCGACGATGAGGAGCCTCACGCGACCCTCGCGCGTTCGCTCGAATCACGCCGGGCGGCCGCGTTCGCGCCGCGCAGGATGTCGGACTCGCTCACCGAGACGGTGAACACCGTGCGTCCCTCGCGCCGCTCGGCCGCGATGGTCCAGCCGTGCGCGCGCACGAGCCGGTGCGTGATGGCGAGACCGAGCCCCGTCCCGCGGTCTTTGGTCGTGTACCAGGGCGCGAACAGGCGCGACGCTTCGCCCACGAAGCCGGGCCCGTCGTCCCACACCGAGAGCTGGCCGCCCGCTTGCCCGGCGTCCCAGCCGATGCCGACGCGTCCGCTCGGCCCGCAGGCTTCGACGGCGTTCGAGATGAGGTTCACCATCACCTGCGTGAGCTTATCCGGATCGCAGGACAACGTCGCGTCCGGGCCGACGGCGAGCTCGACCCGTACTTTACCGAGCGAGTCGCGGAGGAGCGCCTCGACGCGCGTGCAGAGCTCCACGACGGCCGTCGGGTGCCGCTCGATCCGGTGAGCGACCATCCGCTTGAGGCCCGCGACCAGCCGTTCGAGCCGATCGACTTCCTCGAGCCCCACGTCGACGTCGTCCGGGGTGAGTCGCGTGTTCTTCGCGCTGCGATCGAAGAGGCTCCGGAAGTAGTTCAGCGGATAGCGGATTTCGTGGGCGATTTCGGCCGCGACCGTCTCGACCAGCGCCTCGCGCTCGCCGCGCCACGCTTCGGCCTGGCGGCGCCGGCGATCCTCGAGCTCCTGATACGCGTGCGCGTGGGCGAGGGCGAGGCCGCCGTGGTTCGCGATAGTGCGCAAGAGGTCGATGTCGTCGCTCGTGAAGAGCGCGCTCCCGCGTTTGCCGCCCACGTCGAGCCAGCCATACGGTCTTCCGCCGAACGACACCACGAGGCGAATCGCGGTTTCGGGCGAGCACGGCGGCTCGCCTTCGCCGTCGAGCGCGAGCGCGCCCATCCCGTCACGGTCCGAGCCTGCGAGGAGCGCACTCTGGTCGCCGGGCGCGAGCGTGAGCGCGACGTGGTCGCAGCGGAGCCAGCGCCGCACCGTGCGTTCGACCGCGTGAGCCACGTCCGACGGCGAGCTCAACGTGATGAGCTCCTCGCTCAAGCGGTCGATGGTCGGCTTGTATTGGGCACGCGAACGAAAGAGCGTCACGTCGCTCAGGCGGAGCGAGAACGCGACGAGCACGGCCGCTGCCACGCCGCTGCCGACCGCGCCGACGAGCGCGTCGTGGAAGCTTGCCCCGACCGAGGTCGCCACGGCGGTACCCGCCGCGATGGCCACGGCCGCCGCGACGCCGCCGAGGAGGAAATTCGTGCCGAGGCGCGAGAGGAGCGCGCGGCTGCCCCAGAGGTCGTAGCGCCCGAACGCGTAGATCGTGGCCACGGGGGCGAGCGCGAGGCTCGGGTAAAGGAGAGCGTTCGGCACGGGCGTGCCCGTGAGCACGAGCGCGAGACAGAGCGCGACGGCGGCGTAAGCGGGGAGCACGCCGAAGAGGAGCGCGTCGAACGGACGGCGCTCGGCGGCCGTCGCGAACGCCACGCGCACGATCGACCCGAGCCCGAGCACGCCGACGCCGAGCGCGAACCAGGCGCCGAGCCACGGCAGCGCCCGGCGTGTGTCGCCCCCGAGCGCTCCGAAGAGCGCGGCGCCCGAGCCGCACGCCCAGCCGACGGCTCTCAGGTAGGGCTCGAAGCGCGAACGCTCGGCGAGCGCGTGCGCCGTCTTCGGCAAATGCAGCGTGAGCCGGAGTGCGGCGAACGGCAAAGCCGTGAGCGACAGCGCGAGGACCGGCGAGAGCGAGCGCGACGTGCGCGCCTCGAAGACGCTCACGAGAGCGAGGCCGCTCGAGAGCGCCGCGCTCGCGAACGCGCGCGCGAGCTTGCTCTCCGGGTTCGACCAGAGCGCGACGAGCCCGGCGCCCGCCTCGATCAGCCCGACGAACGAGAAACCGGCCGCGTACGTCCACCACGTGACGACGGTGCCGCCCGGGCCCGCCGCGAGACCCGGCACGTGCGGATACGAGTGGACGGCGTCGCGCAACGCCACACAGGCGCACACCACCACCACTGCGGCCGAAATCCACAATCGTGCCGCGTGAAAACTGTCCGCCCAACCTGAGCCGAGGCGGTGAGACACGCGGCCGGAGCATACGCCTGCTCGCGGCCGCGTTCCATGCGCTCGGCCGGAGGCCCGGATTGCGCCCGTTTGCGCGCCGCCGCTCGCCGGCGCGGTCGCTGTCTCGCAACGAGACGAGCACGCGCCCGAGCGCGCGAACCGGCTTGGCGCGCTGGGAGCGGAAGTCGGACGCTCAGGTGAGCACTTCGCTCGCCCACGCGCCGAGCTTCAGCGCGCGCACGACGTAACCCGCGTGACGCGCTTCGAGCGGCAGCAAGCCGTCGAGGTGACGGAGGCGCTGCTCGCTGAAGAGCGCGAGCGGTTCGGCGCCGACGGCGCGCGCGTAGCGCCACGCCGTCCGATACTGGTGACGCGCGGCTCGCAGCATCAGATAAAGCACGCGCATGCGGTGCACGCGGCGCCGCACCAGATCGGGCTCGGTCGGCCGCTCGTCGGCGCTTTGGCCCTTCACCGCTTCGAGCCTGCGGCGCGCGAGCGAGACGGCCCAGGCCCCGCCGCCGCGCCGCCAATCGTCTTCCCAATCGCCGGCGTCGTCTTCGAACTTGAGCCCGAGCGCCACCCCGACCAGGGCGCGCTGCGTCGCTTCGACCTGCGTCTCGCTCGCGCCGGCCGAACGCGCGAGCGCCACGGCCGCGGGGAAACCGACGGCGAGCTTCGCGAGCGAGATGCGCCGATAGTCTTCGAACGACACGGCGCTCAGCCGGCGAAGCAGCGCGTGTTCCTCTTTGATCGCCTCTTCGGTCGCGCGATCGGCCGCGACGGCGAGCTCGACCGCCCCGGGCCACACGCTGTCGAGCATGCCGTCGCGAGCACGCCGGAGCGCGTGGAGCACCTTGGCGAGCTCCTCGCTCGCGCGGAGTTGACGTTCGGCGACGCGATCACGCCCGCACGCCTCGATCACCGAGAGCGCGTGGGCGAACACGGCGGTCCGCACCTTTTCGGGTTCGTGCCGCGGGAACGCCGGGGCGACGAGCCGTGGCGCCTCGAGCGCGAGCGGCTGTCCGAGCACCGTGCCCCAGGCTCGGGAGGGCGTCGCCGACAACTGCAATTGCCGCGGCAAATCGGCGGCGACGGGTCGCAGCTTTTCTGGCAGCGAGCTGACGAACCCGGCGTACAGGGAGTCGATGCCGCTCACGCAGTGATCAATTCGTCTCTTTCCAAGCGGATACGGCCACGTTGATGCGCTCCTCGACGACGATGCTGCGCCAGAGCGCGACCTGCGCGGGGCTCAAGCCGTCGAATTGACCCGAGAGCCACTCGTTGATGCGGGCGTTCAACCGGGCCCGCACCTCGCGCGCTTCGAGCGACTCCTCCTCACAGTCGACGGCTGGATAGAGCGTCAGCAGCTGCTTGAATTCGTCGAAGCGGTGCTGTTCCTCGAGCAGGGAAGTGTAGAGGCGTCGGAGCTGCGTGTGCGGATCGTTCGCGGCAGAGGGTGCAGCAGCGGGCATTGGCTTGAACCTCCCGAAACCTAAGGCCGGAGTACCGGTCCCCCCCTTCCTGCAAGGAGCATGCGCGACATGGACCCGATCCCAACTGTTGGAATTGATTCGAGATAGCCTCGCGCGCTCGGCGCCGCCGTGCCCGGATCCGTCCAGCATCACGGACGGATCCGGGCAGAAGCTCGATCTCGAGCCCGGCGCCGCTTCGTGCCACCGTGGCGACGTGAAGAGCGCGCGTCTTTTCGTTTACGGATCGCTCCGCCGCGGCCGTGAACACCACGCCGAGCTCGCCGGCGCTCGTTACGTCGGCGGGGCGCGCACCGAGGCCCGCTACCGCCTGGTCGACCGCGACGGCTACCGCGCGCTCGTCGAGGGCGATCGCGTCATCGACGGCGAGGTTTACGATGTCGACCTGGACTTGATGGTTCGACTCGACGCGTTCGAGGGCAGCGGCTACGTCCGCGCGAGCGTTGCACTCGCGGACGGCAGCACCGCCTTCGCCTATTGGTCCGCGGATGGGCCTCGATGAGCCTCGACGGCGGTTCGCTCTTCGCGAGCTTCGTCGTCTCCGGCATCGGCTTCGTGCTCTTCGAGTACGGGCGCCGCATGAAGCGGCCGCCGCAGGTCGGTATCGGGCTCGTCCTGATGATTTTCCCGTATTTCGTCAGCAACATCTGGGCGATGTGCGGCATCGCGCTCGGTTTGATCGTGGTCTTGTGGGTCGCGCTCATGCGCGGCATGTGAGGAGCGGCGCGTGAAGCTCGTCCGTTTCGGTTCTCCCGGGCGCGAGAGTCCCGGTCTTCTGGTCGACGGTGTTCGGCGCGACGCCTCGGGTGCGTTCCGCGATTGGGACCGCGAATTTTTCGAGACCGGCGGCGTCGAGCGGCTGGCCGCGCTGCTCGCGCTCGGCGAGCTCCCCGCCGTGCCCGAGCAAGAGCGCTGGGGCGCGCCCGTCGCGCGGCCGGGCAAGGTGGTGTGCGTCGGCCTGAACTACGTCGATCACGCGCGCGAAGCGGGCGCCGCATTGCCCGCCGAGCCGGTGCTCTTCTTGAAGGCGCCGAACGCCGTCGTCGGACCGTACGACGCCGTGCGCATTCCGCGCGGCAGCACCAAGACCGACTACGAAGTCGAGCTCGCCGTCGTCATCGGTCGTCCCGCGCGCTACCTCGCGTCGCCCGATGCGGCGCGCGCGCACGTCGCCGGCTATTGCATCTCGAACGACGTCTCCGAGCGGGCCTTCCAGCTCGAGCGCGGCGGTCAATGGACGAAGGGCAAGTCGTGCGACACCTTCAATCCGCTCGGCCCCTTCCTCGCGACGTCCGACGAAATCCCCGATCCGCAAGTGCTCTCGCTCACGCTCGACGTGAACGGCGAGCGGCGCCAGGACGGGAACACGCACGCCATGGCGTGGGGCGTCGATCGCCTCGTCTGGTACGTCTCGCAATTCATGGCGCTCGAAGGCGGCGACGTGGTGAGCACCGGCACGCCCGCCGGCGTCGGCATGGGCCGGAAGCCGCCCGCTTATCTTGCGCCGGGCGACGTGTGCGAGCTCGAGATCACCGGACTCGGCAAGCAGCGGCAGGTGTTCGAACGCGAGTAAATGCAAACCTGCTCCAAACGTACGCGCCCCCACCCGCTGGCCTTGCCACATCGCTGACCAGCTACACTTACGACGCCGACCGCATGCTGCGCACCGAGACGAGACCCGACAGCGTTCAGATCGTGCGCACGCCCGACAGCGCCGGTCGTCTCGACACCGTCCAAATCCCCGGCGGCATGCTCGACTACAACTACTACCCCGCGGGCACGGCGAGCGGCGCCGGCAGAACGAGCGACATTCTCGGTCCCTACGGCGTGAACCTCCACTTCGCTTACGACGGCACGCTCGCGACGGGCACGACCTGGAGCGGCGACGTCACGGGCAGCGTCGCGTACACGTTCAATAGCGACTTCAACAACACCTCGGAGACCGTCACGGGAGCCACGGGGAGCGCCGAAGTCTTTTTCGGCTACGACACCGATCAGCTCCTCACGTGCGCATCGCCGACGAACTGCGACTCCCCAGGAGCGGATGCGCTCACGCTCGGTCGCGACGGAGCCGGCCTCGTCAACAACATCGCGCTCGGCAACACGAAGGAGGTCCCGAGCTACAACGCCTTCGGGGAACTCGCTCGTCAGATCGCGACGTACTCCAACGCGCCGCTTCTCGACATCAGCTACGACGCGCCGGGCTTCGGACGCGACAACCTCGGCCGCGTCACGCAGAAGACCGAAGTCATCGGCGGAAGCACCAACGTCTACCGATACGCGTACGACCATCTGCGGCGGCTGACGGACGTGACGCTCAACGGCGCGCCGGCCGAGCACTTCGAGTACGACGCCAACGGCAACCGCACGCTGGGCGTCAACTCAGCAGCCGGCACCTCGTACAC
>DATJXW010000266.1:0-25289 GCA_035499895.1 Polyangiaceae bacterium
TCCCGACGCGCGTGAGTCGGCGCGCGGCGAGCATGCCGCGGTCGCGCTGCGGGACCACGGCGCGCCCCGCGTCGAGACGGCGAGTGTCGGTGCGGCGCTGCCGCGCCTCGATCCGAAGGCGCCGGGCGCCGCCGCGCGGAACGACCGGCTCGAGATCGTGTTCGTGGCGCCGAGCGCCAGCTGACGCACTCGTCGGCGCGCGAGCTCAGTCGCACGCGCCCACCGGCTCGCAGGCGCCCCCGACGCAGCGATCGGTGTAGCAAACGTCGTCCGTGTCGCAGGACTCGCCGAGGTTTCGCAAGTTGACGCATTTGCCGTCGGTGTCGCAGCGCGCGTACGGCACGCAGTCCTCGAGCGAGTCGAACGGCCGAGCGGCGCACGCCTCGCCGGCCGCCGGTAGCGGCGTGCACTTGGCCGTGAGCGTCATCGCGACGACGTCGGCCGTCGTCACCGGACAATATTGTCCGACCGGGCAATCCTCCGGCAAGCCGAGCCCGCACGTCGCGCCCGCGTCGCCCGGCTTCTGGCATTGCCAGCCGAGCGCCGGCGACACGGCCGTGAGCACGCACGAAAGCCCGGTGGCGCAGAGCGCGATGCTCGAGGGATCGCACGCGTCGCCCTCGTTGCCGAGCGTGACGGAATCGACGGTCACGCACTGTCCCGGCATCATTTTGCTCTTGTCGTCTCCCTGGCAGAGGAGACCGGCGTCGCACTGCGCCTCGACGCCGCCGCCGCAGGCCTCGCCGCTTTCGGCGGGCTTCACGCAGTGGGCGTTCACCTGAGAGCAGACGAGGCCGTCCGCGCACTGGTCGTCGCTCCCGCAGGGCAAGCCGGCGCTGTAACGCTCGACGCACGTGCCGGGACACGCGTCTTTGACGTCGCAGATGAGCGAGCCCACGCATTCTTCGTCGAGCTCGCAGCTCTCGCCCGCCGCGCGCGTGCCGGTGATGGCGGCCTCGCACGCGTCGCTGCCGCGCTCGGTGAGGTCGCTGCAGGCTTTCGCTTCGGTCGCGTCGAGGCACGCCTGGACTTTGTCGGCGTGATAGTCGACGGTGCCGGCGTCGACGGCCGCGGAGAGCGCATCGAGGCCGCTCTGGCGCAAGCGTTCGGCGGTGATCGTCTCGCAGTCTTCGTACGCGGTGACGATGCCGTAGTAAGCCCCGAAACAGCGCGCGACCACGTCGCAATAGGCCTTGGCGTACGCGTCCGGGAGCGCATCGAGCGCGATGCCGCCGGAGCCGCTCGTCGCGCCGGAGCCGCCGCTCGACTCGCCGGCCCCGCCGGGCGCGGGCGTGTCGAACTCGCTGTTGCCGCCGCACGCCGCCGCCCAGGCGCACGCGAGCCCGAGCGCCCAAATCGTCGTCCTCATGCGGCGGGATTATATGCGGCGGTCCACCGGAGTAGCATCGCGGAGCGTCCGAGCTCCGTCATGTCGCTCCCACTCTCGACCACCTTTGCCCACGGACAATCCCACCGCGCGCGCGCCGCGCTCGCCGCCTTTCACGCGACGACGCTCGACGCGCTGCTCGCGGCGCACGAGCGCGACGATCCGTTCGAGGAGGCGCTCGCGCTCTTCCACGAGGTCGCGGCGAGCGTGCCCGCGTATGCGGCGTTCCTCGGCGAGCACGGCGTCGAGTGGACGCGCGTGACGAGCCGCAGCGATTTCGAGCGGCTCCCGACGCCGACCAAGGACACTTATTACCGGCGTCACCCCCTGCCCGCGCTCTGTCGCGGCGGACGGCTCGAGGATTCGGATTTCGTCGCCGTGTCGTCGGGTTCGACGGGTGAACCCGCGGTGTGGCCCCGCTTCGTGAGCGACGAGCTCGGGAGCGCGGAACGCTTCGAGCAGGTGCTCGCCGACGCGTTTCAGGCGCGCGAGCGCCGCACCCTCGGCGTCGTGTGCTTCGCGCTCGGTAGCTGGGTCGGCGGGATGTACACGACCGCCGCCTGCCGGCACGTCGCGGCCAAGGGCTACCCGCTCACGCTCGTCACGCCGGGCAACAACGTCGTCGAAATCCTGCGCGTCGTCCGCGCGCTCGCGCCGTATTTCGAGCAAACCGTGCTCTTCGGTTACCCGCCGTTCTTGAAAGACGTGATCGACGCCGGGCGGGCCGATGCGCTCGACTGGGGCGCGCAGCCCGTGCGGCTCGTCACGGCGGGCGAGGTCTTCAGCGAGGCCTGGCGCGACCTCGTCGTCGAGCGCGCGGGCGGCTCCGATCCGGCGCGCTCGACCGCGTCGCTCTACGGCACGGCGGACGGCGGCGTGCTCGCGAACGAAACCCCGCTCTCCATCACGATCCGGCGCCTGCTCGCCGAGCACCCGAGCGCGGCGCGCGAGCTCTTCGGCGAACCGCGGTTGCCCACGCTCTGCCAATACAATCCGCTCCACCGCTATTTCGAGGTCGACGACCGCGACCTGCTCTTCACGGGTGACGGCGGCGCGCCGCTCGTTCGCTATCGCATTCTCGATCGGGGCGGGGTCGTCGAATACGAACGCATGCTCGCGTTTTGTCGCGACCATGGCTTCGATCCGCTGGCCGCGCTCGGCGAGACGCCCGCGCGCGCATTGCCGTTCGTGTTCGTCTTCGGCCGGACCGGCTTCGCCGTTTCGTACTACGGCGCCAACGTGTATCCGGAAAACGTCGCGCCCGCGCTCGAAGCGCCCCTCGTCGCCCCGCACGTCACCGGCAAATTCGTCCTCGAGCTCACCGAGCGCGCCGACGGGGACACCACGCTCCGGGTGAGCGTCGAGCTCGCCCCCGGCCGCGAACCGCGCGAGGAGCTCGCTCGGAGCGCGGCGCGCGCCATCGAAGCCGAAATCCTGCGGCAAAACAGCGAATACCGGAGCTACGTGCCCGAGGCGCGCCGGACGCCGGAGGTGCGCCTCATGCCCAATGCGGACCCCTCGTATTTCCCTAAAGGCGTGAAGCACCGGTACGCGCGGTGAAGATCCGCCGCGCCCGCCGGAGCCAAGCTTCGCGGCTGTCGGGTGTCAGTTGTGCTCAGTCTGGAAAAGCGGCCGCATGCGCCGTCGCTCTCGCCCCCGGCCGGTGAGTCGGCGCTGGACTAACCGCAGAAGCAGGCGAATGCTTGTGTGAGCCGGGCGTGTGCTCGGTCGAGACGAACAGTGCCCCCAGTTCCCCGCGATTCCCTCTTCGGTGAACGCATCGTTTGGGCTGGCAGACCCGCCGTCATTCGACCCTCCGCTTTTCAGCGCTCGCTCGCGTTCGTCTCGTTCTTCGCGGCGGCGATCACGCTCTGCTTCGCGCTCGTGGTGGCGCTCGTGCTCAAAGCCGACTTCGGGCCGCTGTTCTTCTTCGCGTTCTGGTGCGCGACGCTCGGCCTCGGCATCTTGCAGGGCCCGCGCGTCGTGCTCTCGCAGTCGCGTTACGTCGTCACCGATCAGCACGTCATCGCGATCTACGGGCCCATCCGCCGTACGATCGAGCGCAAGTCGATCAGCTTCGCGCGCATCTACTGGGACGAGAGCCATCCGGACGCGGGCGACGTCGAGCTCGTGCGCGCGGTGCCGACCGGCGCGCTCCGGCGGCGTCTGATGCTGAGGCTCATCGGCGTGCGCGCACCGGACCGGGTTTGGGCCATCGTGCGCGGCGCCGAACGGCTCGCCCCGCGCGGAGCCGCCGATCGGCCGCTCACGCAGCGGCTCGACGTGGACGAGCGCGTGGTGTGGTCGGCGCAACCGCGCCAGGCGCTCAAGCGCTACCTCCCACGCGGGCAGCGCGAGTGGGCGCTCCTCGCCATGGCCGCGGCGCTCCTCGCCGGCGGCGGCCGCATGGCAATGGGCGCTTTCCCCGCCCTCCGCCACGTACGCGAAGGCGGCTTGGAAGTGAGCTCGGTGACCTTCGCGGTGCTCGCGCTCGGGATGGCTTCGACCATCCTCTTGCTCGTCGGGATCGCCTGCTACCTCGTGTACGACGCGATCATTCGCAGCGGCTACCTCGCCGCGTACACGCGTTACCTCGTGACGAACAAGCGCGTGCTCATCCAGCGCCGTTCGGAAGAGCTCCACCTCGATCGCCAGAAGATCTACGACGTGATCGAGGCGCCGAAGGGCGACGGCCTGCACGACGTCTTCCTCGTCCTCGACGGGCCGCGCGCGCGCGCCGTGGCGGCGAGCGGCGCGTTCGGCGAAATTTCGCGCGGACCGCATTTGCGGCCGGTGTTCGAGGCCGTCGAAGACGCGGAAGGCGTGACGCGCATCCTGCGCGAGCCGCCCGAATTGCCGCACGCCGCGTGAACCGACGCTGCGCTCAGCGCGGCGCGGCCTTTCCCTGGTGCCGGCGCGGCGGGAATTTCCGGAGCTCGCTCGTGCACTGGTCGCGGTAGCGGAGCGCGTGCTCCGTCCAAGGTTCCTCGGCCCCGGCGGCGAGCAGGTACGCGTCCCATTCTTCGACGGCTTGCTCGTAGCCGGCTCGGCGGGCGTGGGGATCGTCTTCACCGCGCGCGCGGCTCATCGCCACCAAGGCCGTCAGATAAAAGCGCTCGTAGCGCGGGAAGAAGTCGAGACCGGGCAAGTCGAGCGGCTCGTCCGTGCTGTAGGTCGAGAGCGGCAAGCGCACGAGCAAGCCGTTCTCGAGCGCGGCGTTCGCCGCAGGCACGTCGCCGAGGCGCTCGAGCGTCACGCCGAGCTCGAAGCGGGTGAAGGCCTGGAGCGGCGGCGCGAGCGCGAGCGCGACGGCCGCCCGGTAGTCGCTCGCCGCGCGCCAGAGGTCCCCGAGGCCGGCTTCGCTCATGGCACGGAAATAGAGGGCGCTCGCGCGTGCGTCGGGCTCGAGCGCGTTCTCGAGCGCGTGCGTCTCGGCGTCGCGCGCGGCCGCGAAGTCGCCGCCACGCGCCTTGGCGAGACCGAGCTCGTGCCACGTGTCGGCGAGGAGCTCGCTCGTCGGCAGCGCGGCGACCGCTCGTTCGAGCAAGGTCACGGCCTCGGCGTCGCGCCCGGCGTCCGCCTCGACGAGCACGTGGCCCATCGCGGAAGCGAGCCGCGGATCGCGCGGCGTGCCGACCTCTGCGAGGTCGATCGCCGCGACGGCGCCGTGCTCGAAATCGAACGAGGCGTCGAAGCGCGCCTCGGCTCGCGCGGCGAGATCCCGCTCGAGCTCGGTGAGCAGTCGCGCTTCGCGCGCCGCCTGAGGGTCACGGAGGCGCTCCCACAACGTCGGACGCGACGAGGCCGGCAGCGCCACGATGAGCGCGACTGCCGCGACGGCGGCGCCGAGCACGCGCGGGCGCATCAGCGCGCGCCCTTCGCGAGAGCGTGGCGAGCATGCTCCGCCCAGGGTCCGCGTCCCGCGCCGCTCGCCAGAAACGCGCGCCAATGCGCGCGGCGGAGCGCTTCGTCCCGGCCGAGCGCCAACATGGCGATGGCGGCGTGGAGCTCGCCGTCGAGCAGCATGATGCGCGAAGGGCCGATCGGGGCCGGCGACGGCGTGAGGTCTCCGCTCGGAGTGAGCGCCGCTTCGGCCACGCGCGCGCGCTCCGCCGGCGTGAGCTCGCTTTCGAGATCCCACGGACCCTCGGCCTCACGCGCGGCCGCGCGCGCCTGCTCGCTCCGCCCGGCGCGGTCGAGCGCGAGCGCCGTGAGCGCGAAGATGATGTCGCGATCGCCCGCGAGCGGAATCGCGCGCGCCGTTTCGAGGTAGCCGAGCGCCGTTTCGACGCCGTTCGGCCCGCGCGCGAGCGCGAGACTCGCCGCCTCGACGACGGCGACGCGCTCGGCCTGGAGCGAGCCGAGCAGCACGGCCCGCGGCACCAAGAGCCGGTAGGCGCGCTCGGCCGCGTCGAGCGCGCCCGCGGCGAGGGCCGTCCGCGCGACGTCGAAGAGCGCGGGCGCGTCGTCGAGCGGCGGCGCGTTCTCTGCGGCGAACGGCGCGAGCACTGCCCACGCCTCCTGCACGTGTCCGAGACGAAAGAGCGCGCGGCCCCACACGAGCTTGGCCGCGGAAGCCGTTTCCGTGGTCGCGCTCGCGGCCTTGGCGAGCTCGAGCGCGACGGCCGGTTCCGTGCCGAGCCGCGTCTCCGCGTTGGCGAGCTCACGGCACGCAAGCACGATCTCGGGCGGGCGCGCCCGCGTCCAGAGCGTCGGCTCGCCGCCCGCGTGCGGCCGACACGCGACTGGGCGCGCCCCGCTCGCCGCCGCCGCGACGAGCTCCGCGGGCGGCGTGAGCTCGAGGAGCAATGCGGGCAACCAGACGGGCATCGCTCCGCGAGTGTAGATCCCGCGGGCGGTCGTGTCAGCGCGGGCTCAAGGCGCGGCGGCGCGCCCCACGAAGGGGTTGTGCAAGACGATCGTCTCCGAGCGGCGCGGACCGACGCTCACGAGGTAAATCGGCGCGCCCGTCTCCTTTTCGAGGAAACGAATGTACGCGCGCGCCGCGCCGGGCAGCTCGTCGAGCACCCGAGCGCTCTCGAGCTTCTCCTTCCAACCCTCGAGCTCGACGTAGACCGGCTTCAAGAGCTCCGGCCGATCGAGCAGGTCGAGCGGCAAATCTTGCACCCGCCCGTCCGGCGTGTCGTACGCGACGCACACCTTGAGCGTCGCCAGACCCGTCAGCACGTCGAGCTTGGTGAGCGCGAGGCCGTCGAAGCCGTTCACGCGTGCGGCGTAGCGGAGCGCCGGCAGATCGAGCCAGCCGGTGCGGCGCGGGCGCCCCGTCACGGAGCCGAACTCGGCGCCCACCTCGCGCAGGTGATCGCCCTCGGCGTTGCCGAGCTCGGTGGGGAACGGCCCAGCGCCGACCCGCGTCGTGTAGGCCTTCGTGATGCCGATGACCGTGTTGATGCGGTTCGGGCCGATGCCGGAGCCGACCGAGGCGCCGCCCGCCACCGCCGAGCTCGACGTGACGAACGGATAGGTGCCGTGGTCGAGGTCGAGCAGCGTGCCCTGCGCCCCTTCGAGCATCACCCGCTTGCCCGCCTTGATCGCGTCGTTCACGAGCACGGACGAATCACGCAGGAGCGGCACGAGGCGCGGCGCGCTCGAGAGGAGCGCGGTCGCGAGCGCGTCGGCCGACGGCACCGTGCCGCCGAGAGCCGTGATCGTCGGTGCCCAGCCGGCGAGCGCCGCCTCGACGCGTTCGCGGAGCCGCGCGGGATGACGGAGGTCGCCCGCTCGCACGCCGCTCCGGCGCGCCTTGTCCTCGTAGGCGGGACCGATGCCCTTCTTCGTGGTGCCGAGCGCGCGGCCCGCCGGCGCGGTCGTCTCGCGCAGCGTGTCGACGAGCACGTGATACGGCAAGATCAGGTGGGCGCGGTCGCTCAAAGCCAAGCGCGAGCCGAGATCGTGATGACCACGGCGGCCGAGCTCGTCGATCTCGCCGAGCAACACCTCGGGATCGACGACCATGCCCTGCCCGAGCACGCAGAGCGTCCCCGAACGCAGGATGCCGCTCGGAAGGAGCCGCACGACGAGCTTCTCGTCGCCCACGACGAGCGTGTGGCCGGCGTTCGGACCACCGGCGAAGCGCACGACGACCTCGGCGAACTCCGTATAAATATCGACGATCTTCCCCTTCCCCTCGTCGCCCCATTGCGCGCCAACGATTGCTACGACAGACATGGACTCCCTTTTCTCATTCCGTACCGTGCGCTCGCTCGAGCAGAGCGAGGGTGGCGGCGCCGAGCGCGCGCGGGTCGCGCGGCAGGGCTTGACGCTCCTCGGTTTCGACTCCGACGAGCGTCGCCGTGGTCAGTGTGATTTCCACGAGGTGCGTGTAGCGCCAAGCGCGCGCGTACGCGAGCGGATCGCCCGCCGGTGCCGCCGCGCACGCGATCCGGCAGGATCTGAGCGCTTCGAGCACCGCCGCGTCCGCGCTCGTGACGAGCAGGCGCGGCGCGACCGCGCGCGGGCGGCCGCCGAGCGACACCGCCCAGCCGAGCTCGTCGAGCCCGAAGGCGAAGCCCGCGGCGGGACGAGGCCGGCCGAAACGCGCACAAAGGCCGTCGTAGCGGCCGCCCGAGCCGATGGGACGACCGGGCCCGGCCGCGTGGATTTGAAAAACCGGCCCCGTGTAATAACCGAGGTCCCGCGTCTCGGCGAGATCGACCACGAGGCGCGGCGCGAGGGCCGCCGACTCGAGCGCGCGCGCGAGCTCGTGGAGCTCGGAGAGACAGGCGAGCGCCGCCGTGCCGGCGAGCGCGCGCTCGGCGCTCGACCAGAGGCCGTTCGAGCCGTGGAGCGCCGGCAGCGCCGCGAGGGCGCGAAGCTCCGCGCCTCTGAGGCCTTCCGCTTCGGCACGGCGGGTGAGCTCCGTCTCGTCGCGCATCCCGAGCGCCTCCACGATCGACGCGCGACGTTCGGGCGCGACCTCGCCGAGCAGCGCCGCGGCGATGCCGGCGTGGCCGAGATCGATCGTGAAGTCCTCGAGCCCGGCGCGCCGAGCCGCGGCCGCCGCGACGCCGATCACTTCGAGATCCGCGTCGATGCCGCTCGCGCCCACGAGCTCGATGCCGGCTTGCGGGATTTGCCGCTCGTGACGCGCGCGTTCGTGCTGGCGTCGCACGATGTTGCCCTGGTAGCTGAGCCGCGCCGGGAGCGGCACGTCGGCGAGACGCGTGCCCATGATGCGCGCGATCTGCGCGGTCATGTCCGGCCGCAGAACGACCACGCCGCCCGTCTCCGGTTCGATGAAGCGCAGGAGCTCGTCTTCCGCCGGCGTGCCGAGGCCGCGCTCGAGCACGGCGCCGTACTCGAACATCGGCGGCATGACCTGCTCGTAGCCGAAGAGCGTGAACGTCTCGAGCAGCACACGCGAGAGCGCCGCCTGGTCGCGCGCCTCAACGGGCAGCAAATCCCGCATTCCGGCGGGAAGCGGGTGCACGAGACCCGGCTGAAGCAGGCTCGCCCGACTGGCAGGCACGGGATCGCCGGGCGGGGGAATGGAAGCGGTCGGCAAAGCCGCGCGAGCCTAACATGGAGGTAAGCTCTCGCCATGATCGAACCCCACACGCTCGTCAGGCCGGAGGGTCACGCCGACGAACCGAAGCTCGACTTGCGCGAACGCGGAGCGCAGCGTGACGGGCAGCCGCAACTCCTCGACGGCCGGCTTTTCATGCAGCTTCTCGTCCTCGACTGCGCGCCGGAGCCGGGCCCCGCGAGCGTGGTGCAAAAGCTCGGAGCGTCGCTCCGCGCAGCGGGGGTCGGCTCCGTCCTCTACGAGGACGTGAACGATCCCTTCGGCCTCGGCCTGCTCACCTTCAGCGAGGAGCCGGCGGATTTCCTGACGAAGGTGCGCCCGGCCGTGACGGAGCTCGGCCGCGCCGTGACGCTCAGGCCGGATTTCACGATGCTCGGGCGCACGTACAGCTCCGGTTTCGAGCCGGACCTCGAGTTTTGGCTGCTCAAGCGCCCGCGCGAGACCGTGCTGAACGAGGCCTGGCCGTGGGCCATCTGGTACCCGCTCCGCCGCAACGGCGCGTTCGCGCGGCTCGAGCCACGCGAGCAGGGCGGCATCCTGCGCGAGCACGGCAACATCGGCAAGACGTACGCCGGCGCCGACCTCGCCCACGACGTGCGGCTCGCGTGCCACGGGCTCGACGCGAAAGACAACGAGTTCGTGATCGGGCTCATCGGCAAGAGCCTGCACCCGCTCTCGCACGTCGTGCAGGCGATGCGCGGGACGCGCCAGACCGCCGAGTTCATCGCGCAGATGGGGCCGTTCTTCGTCGGGCGCGCCGTCCAGCGCACGCCGGGCTGAGCGAGCCCGCGCGCCGCGCTACTTGGCGCTCACGGCTTGATACGCGGCCGTGAGACGCGTGAATTCTCGCACGAGCACGCGGAGCTCGGCGGCGCTCGCGCCCGGATGCCGATCGGGGTGATGCTCCGCCGCGAGGCGCCGGTACGCCTGCCGCACGTGCGCGTCGTCGGCGCCCGGCTCGAGGCCGAGCGCGCGGTAGGCCGCCTCTCTTTCGCTCGACTCGCGCAGCAGGCTCGTCGCGCGGGACCCGCCGTCCGCGCGCGCGCGACGGCGGCCGTGCAAGAAGTCGCGCGGCGTGAGCAACGCCGAGAGCCGCGAGCGCTCGCGCCCGCGCCGCACGTGGAACCGCACGTGCCCGTCCGGGAGGCGAAACAGCGACTCGAGCCGCGCGCGGAGCTGCCAGCGGAGCGCCGCGGCGACGAGCGCTTCGTTCGCCAGGCGCTCGTGCACGAGGATCTCGCCCGCGCGGCGTCCCGGCTCGATCACGAGGTGCCGGAGCAGCGTCGCGAGCGCGCCGCGATCGAGCGCGCCCTCGCGCACGAGGAGCTCGCCGAGCGGCGGGTGCGCGTGGTCCGTCTCCACGTCGTCCACGAGCCCGCTCGTGAAAAAGACGCGATGACTCCGCCCCGCGCGGCTGCCCGACGCTTCGACGAGCTCGAGGATGCCGCTCGCCCGCTCGCGGTGGAGCATGCCGAGCAGGTCGCCGAGCGTCGTGCGCGTGAGTCGCCCCGGCAGGTTCATCACCTCCGGCGATAGCGGGACCGGCGTCCGACGGCCAAGTTCCGCGCCGCGCGCGGCCTCGTCAGGACGTGCTCAGCCGGGCGGCTCGAAGTCGAACCCGACGCGGCTCGTGAACGGCGCGCAAGCGCCCGTGCGCGGCGCGACCGGACACGCGACGGCGCGCGAAACCACGGTGATGCGTCCCCCCGCGCCGCCGCCGAGCACGAACGCGAGCACGACCTCGGCGGGCCGTTCGCTCGTGCTCGCCACGCGGCTCCGGAGCGCGCGCGCGGCGCTCGGAGTCGCGACCACGAGCGCGTCGCTCCAGACCACGCTCTGGCCGGGCGGCGCGGCGACGCTCACCGTGCAGAGCAGCCGGCCGCTGCCGGCCTGAATGCGGCAGCCCATCGCGGCGAGCGGCTTCGGTTCGGCGCGCGCGGGCGCCGCGAGCAGCGCCGCCCCGAGCGAAAGCCACGCCGCGGCCGCGCGCAACCGCCGCGCCGGCTCACTCAAAATCCGCCTCGGAGCGCGGCGGCGCGTAGAAATCCACGAGCTCGATCGGCGTCGGACTCAAGCCGACCTCGAGCCGGGCGCGCTCGCCCCGCGCGTCCCCGCCGACCTGAAATGGCGCCTTGGGCTCGAACTCGAGCACCACCTTCTCGACCAAATAATCGAACAGGCACTTTGGATTCTCGTACTCGCCGCGCCAGATCTCTTTCAGATGGTAGACGAACTCGAGCGGCTTGATGGTCGAGAGCCGAAGCTGCATCCGGTCGCGCCGATCCTCGGCGTACGGAAACATGCGAAAGCCGTAGCCGTAGTACGGGATCGTCGAGAGCGCGCAGAGCCGCATCGGTCCTTCGTAGAGCACTTCGCCCGCGTACACGGGCCGGCCGACGACGCTGCCGTGCGGCCCCACCTTGTACGCTTCTCCGCCCGCGTTGATCGCGCGGCAATGCGTCATTCCCGCGAGAAGCAGGCTCGGCAACGTGCGCGTGAGGCTCGCGAGCGCGTACCCCGGCGGACCGCTCGAAAAGCGCTTGAACGGCGTCGTTCCGAGGTGCTGCTTCACCCAGTTGTAGTCGGCGAGCACGTGCGCGTCCGCGCCGAGCCCGCAGAACGGCGTGATGATGCCCTCCACCTCGATGAGCCGCATCGTGCGGCTCCCGGCTTCCTCGCACAGCCGCCGAATGTCGGCGTCGACCTCGCCGCCTTTCACGTCGCGCGCACCGACCACCCAAGCGAGCGCGTTGCCGGTCCCGAGCTTCAAGAGCCCGAAGCGCGGCAGCGCGGCGCCTCGCCGGCGCGCCTCACGAACCACTTCGGTAACCATCACCGTGAAGGTGCCGTCGCCGCCGCCCGTGAGCACCGTGTCGTACTGCCGGTGCACGAGCGTCTGCGCGATCTCGCGCGCGTCTTCGATGCGGCGGGACACGAAAAGGTCCGAACCCTCGAGGATGCGGTCGAGCGTCGAAATCACCTCCGCGGTGACGTTCTTGGCGCGGCCGTTCACGACCACGGCCACGCGCCGGGCCGGCGGTTCGCGCGCCGAAAGCGGCGCCGACGCGCGCTCGCTCCGCGGTCCGTCTCGGGACGTCACGGGCGTCGGGTCTCGCGGTTCGGTAAGCTCGTCATACCCCGCAATTTTCGCGGAACGGCGTCCGTAGTATAGGCTCCGCGTAGGGAAAAAAAGGCCGCTCACGGACCTTTCGGGCGGGGCTTAGATCCATGGGCAAGAAGAATCACACGCCGAAGCCGAAAGCAGCCACGCGGAGCACGATGCCGCCGGCGTCCTCGCGCGCCTCGCAGCGGCCCCCGGCCCCCATCGCGACCATGCCGGTGCCGGCGCCCCCGCAGCCGTCGGGCCGGAGGCTCGGGGTTCGTGGCGCCGCGCCGTGGGCCGCTCGGCACGCGGAGCGGCGGGCGCTCGAAGCCGCCGCCCGCCTACGCGATCCGCCGCGCCCCGGGAGCGCCCGCGCCACCCTGCGCACGCCCGATCAGGCCGACCGCATCAAGGCCCGCATCGGCGAGCTCCACACGGCGCTCGGCCGGGTCCGCGCGCTCAAGAAGAACCTGCAGGACGGCTTTTGGGAGCTCGCTCACGTGCTCAAGCACGTCGCCGACGAGCGGCTCTTCGACGCCAAGGGTTATGCGACGTTCGAGGCGTTCATCGAGCGCGAGGTCGACCTCGGGAGCAAATCGGTCGCGCTCAAGCTTTCCCGCCTGCCCGAAGTGTTTCTCGAATCGGCCGCGCGCCGTCACGGGCTCGACGCCGTGCTCGCGGCGCTGGATGCGCTAGACAGCGCCAAGCCCGTGCAGAAAAAGGCGGCCGCGCGCCAGGCGCTGCCGCTGAAGCCGCTCAAGCCTCCGAAGTGAGAGCCGGCTTTCATCCCTCGAGCCCGCACGGCTCCCCTTTCCTTTGAGATTCATCGACGAGTGTGAAATCCGCGCCGAAGCAGGTGACGGCGGACGCGGCGCCGTGGCGTTCCGGCGCGAGAAATACGTGCCGCTCGGCGGCCCGGCGGGCGGCGACGGCGGTCGCGGCGGCGACGTCGTGCTCGTCGCCGACGAAGGGCTCGGCACGCTCTACGATCTCACGCACCTCACCGTGCTCCGCGCCGATCGCGGCGAGCACGGACAGGGCAAGGATTGCTACGGCAAGGCCGGCCGCGATCTCGAAGTGCGCGTCCCGGTCGGCACCGTCGTCATCGACGCGGACACGGGCGAAAAGCTCGACGAGATCGTGCATTCGAAGGCGCGCGTCGTCGTGGCGAAGGGCGGCAAGGGCGGCCGCGGCAACAAGCACTTCGCGACCCCGACCGAGCGCGCGCCGCGCCGCGCGGAACCCGGCGAGCCCGGCGAACGCAAAAACCTGCGCCTCGAGCTCAAGGTCATGGCCGACGTGGGCCTGCTCGGCTTCCCGAACGTCGGCAAGAGCACGCTCATCAGCTCCGTCAGCCGCGCGCACCCGAAAATCGCCGACTACCCGTTCACCACGCTCGAGCCGCACCTCGGCGTGGTCTCGCTCGGCGACACCCGGCGCGGCCTCGGCAAAACCTTCGTCATCGCGGACATTCCCGGGCTCATCGCGGGCGCGAGCCGCGGCCTCGGTCTCGGTACGCGCTTCTTGCGCCACCTCGATCGCACGCGCCTCCTGCTCCACCTCGTGTGCGTGAGCGACGAGCCGGGCCGCTCGCCGCTCGCCGACTACCGCACGCTCCGCCACGAGCTCGCCGAGTTCGACGCCGATCTCGCGAAGCGCCCCGAAATCGTCGCGATGACGCAGGCCGATCGCCCCGAAGTCGTCGAAGCATACGCGCTCGCGAAAGAAGAGTTCGCCGCGCTCGGCATCGAGCTCCGGCTCGTGAGCAGCGCCACGCACGCCGGCATCGACGACTTGATGGCGGAAGTGTACGAGCGGATCAACGCCGTCACCTGACGCACGCGCGCCGGTCGTTTCGGGTTCTCCGCACGTCCACTCCCGCCACCTGCTGCCAGCGCCTGCACGGCGGCGCGGCCGTGCTCAGTTCATCGACGGCAAGAAGAGCGCGCCCGCGGCGACCGTCGTCCCGACCTGAAACTCGCTCTGCGCGGTCAAAAAGTCGCCGTCGCCGCGCCGGAACGTGAGCAGCACCGGCTTGCCGCCGTCGATGCCCTGGATCCCCACGAGGTCGCGCGTCATGTCGAGATCGAACACCGACTCGCCCGGCAAGCTCGCCGCCGCGCTCGTGTAACTCTCGAGCGCATCGTCCCCGGCGAGGCCGCACGAGACGGTCATGCTGCCCGGGTTCGCGACGCACACCTCGTCTTGGCCGTCGTTCGACGCCCAGCACGCCGCGACCTCTTTGGTCGGCACGCGTTGCGCCTGGCTCGTCCCGCTCACGACCGAAATCTCCGATTGATTCGGATTGCTCGCAAGGTGCGCGATGGGCGCGACGACCAGATCGTCGAGACCCGTGATGCCGACGATCACGCCCGGCGAAATCCCGCTCACCGCGACCGGCGCCGCCGCCAAGCGACCGTCGCCGCCGAGGGCGAACGCTTCGAGCGAGCCGTTCTTCTCCGAGACGTAGGCGGCGCGGTTCGCGAGCGTCACCGCCGCCGCCGAACCGTCGCCGAGGAGCAGAGGCTGACTGCTCGTCGCGGTGGTCCGGCCGTTCGGATAAAAGCGCAACTTGGTGCCCGTGAGCACGTAGACGCCGCGATCGCTCACGGCCCCCGAGAGCGAACCCTCGCCGTCGGTCTGCAAGACGACCGGATCGTGCAGGCGGCCGTTCGTGGCTCGAAACAGCAACGCGCCACCCATCTGGTTCGTCACGAGCACGCGGTCGCCGCGACTCGCGAGGCTCGCCGCGATGCCGCCCGCCGCCGCGACGGTCGGCCCGAGCGGGACCGCCTGCGTCATGACGCCCGACGCGACGTCACGGCAAATCAGCGTCCCAATTTGTCCCACGGCCGCCGCGCCGACCGTGCACAGCTGCGCGCTCGGCGCGTGTGCGGCCAGAGCCGGAGCCGAGGGAATGAAGGCGCCGATGCCCGCGAGCAAAGCGCCGCTAACGAGTGAACCCTTGCGTACCATATGTCCTCCGTTGCGGAAGATCCGTTGGGGGATCTCCCGAGCTGCCCCGCTTACGGTGAAGGGTCGCGGCGGTTACATCGGTTTCGTCGCGGCGTGCGCTTCCGCGAAACTCAGGGAGCTTCCGTGCTGCGACGCGTTCGCTCGCGCGTCGCGAGCCCACACGCAAGAAATTTCTCTCTACGCGTCAGGCGCCGACGTCGACGAACTGATCCATTTCATCGAAATTGTATTCTTCGTTCGCGAGATTGTCGAAGCGCACGTACGCGTCCGTGTAGCGCGTCTCGAACGTGCCGGTCGGCCCGTTGCGCTGTTTGGCAATGATGATCTCGGCGACGTTGCGTTTGTCGGCGTTCTCTTTGAAGTAATAAAAATCGCGATAGATGAAGAAGATGGCGTCGGCGTCCTGCTCGATGGCGCCCGATTCGCGCAAATCGCTGAGCTGCGGGCGCTTGTCTTTCGTCGTGCGCGTTTCGACGGCGCGGTTCAGCTGACTGAGCGCGAGCACCGGCACGCCCATTTCCTTCGCGAGCTGCTTGAGCCCGCGCGAAAGCTCGCTGATTTCCTGCTCGCGGCTCCCCGCGTCGCGCCGGCCTTGCATGAGCTGCAAGTAGTCGATGGCGACGAGGCCGAGCCCTTGCGCCGCCACGTGCGAATCACCGCGTGAGATCTCGGCTTGCAAGCGCCGGATCTTCGCGCGCAAATCGAGCAGCGTGAGCGCGGGTGTGTCGTCGATCCAGAGCGGAAGGCGGCTCAGCCGCGCGGCGGCCTCCGTGAGCTTCGGCCAATCCTCGCGCTGCGGCCGGCCGCTGCGGATGCCGGCCATGTCGACGCGCGCTTCGGACGCGAGCAAGCGCGCGGCGAGCTGCTCCTTCGGCATTTCGAGCGAGCAGAAGAGCACGCCGTGCCCGGGGTGCTCGGCGGGCGCTTCGAAATCACCGCGCTCCTCCTGTCCCTCGGGTCCGTGCGGTGACGCGACGTTCACGGCGAGATTCAAGACGAACGCCGTCTTCCCCATGCCGGGGCGACCGGCCACGATGTAGAGGTCGCCGCGGTGGAGGCCCGAGCAGAGCCGATCGAGCTCGCGAAAGCCCGTCTCGATGCCGGTCACGCCGCCGCCGCGCCGCGCCGTTTCCGTGAGGATGTCGAACGCGCGGTGAATGGCGTCCTTCGCCGAGACCATGTTCGAGTGCGCCGGCACGCGCGCGATGTCGAACACGGCCTGCTCGGCCGAATCGATGAAGCCCTGCACGTCTTCGCAGCCGGCGTAGCCCTCGGCCGTGACGCGCTGGCACGTCGCGATGAGCTGGCGGAGCCGCCACTTCTCGCGAATCATGCGCGCGTGGTTCTCGACGTGCGCGACCGCGGGCGTCGCGTCCGCGAGCTGCGCGAGGTACGGCGTGCCGCCCACTTGCGCGAGCCGGTTGCGATCGCGGAGCCACGCCGCCACCGAAACGATGTCGACCGGCTGGCCCGACATGCTCTTCAGATCGAGGATGGCCTCGAAGATGCGGCGGTTTGCATCCGCATAGAAATGCTCCGGCGAGAGCATCTCCTGCACGCGGTCGAACGCGTCCGCGTCGAGGAGCACCGCGCTCAGCACGGCGCCCTCGGCGTCGAGCTCGTTCGGCGGAACACGGCCGCCGCTCGGAGCGAGATCGGCGGCGCTGGCTTCGGCGGCACTCATGAACGTCCGTGCTCCACCTTGCGAGGGGCCTGTGCGTCCGCAAGCCGGCTGTGACGTTCAAAGTCCGACCAGCAGCTGATGCGCGTGCTTTTTCCGCTGTCCTTCCCCTCCACTCGCCTCCGGCGATCCTCTAGTTTCCCGACGACGCTCATACGTTCTCCAAGGCTTGTCCCCAGGATCGACACCCAAATGCACGAAGCCCCGGAGATGCATTCGCATCACCGGGGCCTTCCGCCGTTCGCCTCACGAGCGAGACGGCACAGCTTACTTTTCTAACAAAACGCCGAGCGTCGTGTCAATCCGAACTTCACCCACGAGCACGCGAGCGACAGGTGCTCGCGTGCTCGCGCGTGAACGCGTTCATTTCTTCTTGACGACTTCGACCTTGAGCGATGCCGTGAGCGCGGCGTGCAGCTTGATCGGCACCTCGACCGCGCCGAAACGCTTGATCGGCTCGGAGAGCTGCAGGCGGCGACGATCGATGGCGACGCCCACCTTGTGGAACGCCTCCTCGATGTCCTTGCTCGTCACCGAGCCCCACATGCGATCCTCTTCGCCGGCGGCGCGCTCGATCTGCACGCTCACCGCGCCGAGCTTCGTCTCGAGTTCTTTCGCGCTCGCGAGCGCCTCGGCCGCTTCCGCGGCGGCGGCGCGCTTGAGCTCTTCGACCCGCGCGAGGTTTCCGGCCGTCGCCGCGACCGCGAAGCCGCGCGGGAGCAGGTAGTTGCGCGCGAACCCGGGCCGCACCTTCACGACCTCGCCGCCGCTCCCGAGGTTATCGACGTTCTTCTTCAACAGTACTTTGAGTTGAGTCGCCACGGCTGACCTCAGTCGTTGGAGGTGAACGGCAGGAGCGCGATGTTGCGCGAGTGCTTGACCGCGAGCTGCACCGCGCGCTGGTGCTTGGCGCAGCAACCCGAGATCCGGCGCGGCACGATCTTGCCGCGCTCGCTCACGAAGTAACGCAAAGACTGCGGGTCCTTGTAGTCGATGGGCGGCGCGTCGTCGGCGCAGAAGGTGCAGCCGCGACGGCGCCCCGCGCGGCGCGGACCGCTGCCCCCGTCCTTGTCGCCGAGAGGCGAACGCTCTTGTTGCTCTTTCATTTTTCGATCTCCGCAACGGCCGGGGCCGGGGGGTTGAGGCTCTGCGGCTCGTCGTCGGCGTAGCCGCCGTCGTCGTCACCGAAACCGTCGTCGTCCGAACGCGCGCGATCGGGGCTGCGCTCGAAGCCCAGGATCTGCTCGATGCGCTCGCCCTCGTCCTCGCCGGGTTGCGGCGGATCGACCGCCTCGAACTTCAGGTCCTCGGCGTTCACGTTGACGCTCGCCACGTCGACCTCGTCTCGCACCTGGATGGTCTGGAACTTCACCACGTCGTCGAGCACGCCGAGGTTACGCTCGAGCTCGGCGACCAGGCCGCCGCCGCCGAGGTACTTCAGGTACACGTAGACGCCGCGCTTCTTCTTCTTCACGGGGTACGCGAGCGCGCGCCGGCCCCAGTTTTCGATCGAAGTGAGGCGGCCCTTTTCGCGACCGAGCACCTCGGTCATGCGGGTGGCGACGCGCTCTTGAGCGTCGCGGGTCACGTCGGGGCGGAGGATGTAGATGGTCTCGTATTCTCTGACTTGGCTCATGCCGTCTCCTTCTGGACTTGGCGGCCCCCGAATCTCTCGGGAGCAAGGAGCCCACCGTTTCAGCCCGAAGGCGTCTGCCGGTGGGTGAGGTTCATCGCGACCGCGAGCCCGCGAGTCGCAACGAGCTCCGCGGCGTCGGCGGCGCGCGCAACCAGGGTTGCGAGCTCCGCTCGTTCCGCGGCGGCGAAGCCCTGTAGCACGAAATCGGCGGGGCTACCGCGAAAACCCGGCGGGGGCCGGCCGATGCCGACCCGCAACCGCATGAAATCCGGACTCCCGAGCTGCGCGATGATCGAGCGGATGCCGCGGTTTCCGGCGTCGCCGCCGCCCGACTTCAACCGGAGCTCGGCGAACGGCAAGTCGAGCTCGTCGTGCACGACGAGCACGGACGAGAGCGGCAACTTATAGAACGCCACCGCCGCCTGCACGCTCCGGCCCGACTCGTTCATGAACGTGAGCGGCTTCAAGAGCGTCGCCGGTTCGCCGCCGACGCGCGCGTCGGCGAGCTCGCCGTGGAACTTCTTTCGAAACGGCGGCGAGCCCGCGCGACTCGCGAGCTCGTCCACCACGAAGAAGCCGAGATTGTGCCGCGTCGCGGCGTACTCCGCGCCGGGGTTGCCGAGACCGACGACGAGCAAGGCCACGTGACGACGTTCGCCGGCCGGCGCGGCCGGTTACTTCTTCTCGGCCTTCTTCTCGCCGGCCTTGTCGCCGCCCTTGTCGGCGGCCTTCTCGGCGCCCTTGTCGCCCGCAGCAGCGGCCGGCGCCGCGGCACCGCCCGCAGCCGCGGCCGGCGTCGCCGCTTGCTCTTCTTCTTCCGGCGCCTGCTTCTCGGTCACGACGGCAATCACCGTCTGTTCCGGCGGCAGCCGCACGGACACGCCTTCCGGCAGCTTGAGCGCCTTGGCCGGCACGTGACCGTCGAGGTCGAGCTCGGTCACGTCGTGCACGATCTTCACGGGCGTGAGCTGCGGCAAGCAGCGCACCGGCACGCGGCGGAAGACCTGGCGCAAGATGCCGCCCTTCACGACGCCGACGGCCTTGCCCGTCGTCTCGAGCGGGACCTGCACGTCGACCGGCTCGTCGAGCGCGATCTGCACGAAGTCCGCGTGCAGGATCGCGCGGGACACCGGGTGATGCTGGTAGTCGCGGAGGAGCACCGTGAGCTTGTTCTTGCCCTCGACGTCGAGCTCGATGACCGTGTTCCGGCCGTGCTCGCTCGCGAGGACGCCCTTCAGGTCCTCGGGCGAAACCGCGAGCGCCTGAGCGGCGAGCTTCTTGCCGTACGCGACCGCCGGAATGCGGCCGGTGCGCCGGAGGCGGGTCGCCTCGCCTTTGCCACGCCCCTCGCGGGTGCTGGCGGAGATTTTACGCAGGTCCATGGGAGTTTTCCTCTTACTTACCTTTATCAGACGAATAGGGACGAAACGGAGTCGCTGTTGTGAATGCGGCGGATGGCCTCGCCGAGCAGCCGCGCGATCGAGACGGTCTTGATCTTCTTGCACGCGGCCGCGTTCGGAGAGAGCGGGATCGAATTGGTCACGACGACCTCTTCGAGCGGAGAATCGACGATGCGCTGCACGGCCGGGCCGCTCAAGACGCCGTGGGTCGCGCACGCGACGACGCGGCGCGCGCCGCGATCCATCACCGCGCGGGCCGCGTTACAGAGCGTGCCCGCCGTGTCGATCATGTCGTCCACGATGATGCAGTCACGGCCCTGAACGTCGCCTATCACGTGCATCACTTCGCTCACGTTCGCGCGCTCGCGCCGCTTGTCGACGATCGCGAGCTGCGCGTCGAGGCGCTTCGAGTAGGCGCGCGTGCGCTCCACGCCGCCCGCGTCGGGCGCGATGAACACCGCCTCCTGATCGAAGCGCGACTTCAGGTACTCGAGGAAGACGGGCAGCGCGTACAGATGATCGGACGGGATGTTGAAGAAGCCCTGAATTTGCCCGGCGTGGAGATCGACGCACACGACGCGCGTGACGCCCGCCGCCACCAAGAGGTCCGCGACGAGCTTCGACGTGATCGGCGTCCGCGGCGCGACCTTGCGGTCCTGCCGCGCGTAGCCGTAGTACGGCACCACGGCCGTGATGCCGGCCGCCGACGCGCGCCGGAGCGCGTCGACCATGATGAGCAGCTCCATCAGGTTGTCGTTCACGGGGTTGCACGTGGGCTGCACCACGTACGTGTCGAGCCCGCGCACGTTCTCGCGGATCTCGACGAACGTCTCCGCGTCGCTGAAGCGCGTCACGCGTGCTTCGCCGAGCGGCGTGTCGAGCACGCGCGAGATCTCGAGCGCGAGGTCGCGGTTCGCGTTCCCGGTGAAAAGACAGACTCGCTTGACCGCCACGTGAGCTAACTCCGCGAAATCACGGCGTTCTTCCGAACGGCCGCCCAGCGGGGAGCGGACAACTAGCAGCCGGTCATCGAGGTGTCAATCTCGGAAGCTTTGCGTGGCAGCGTTCCGAGCCGAGCGGGAAGAGGTTTTGGGGGGTTCGAGGTGCGGCTCCGCGGCCGCTCCGCGCGCTCGAAAAGGGCTTCGCGCCGGCCTTCGCCGGCCCCTGGTTCAGCGGTACGGATTGCGGACGTTCAGATCCTCGCCGCCCGTCTTCTTTTTGGTTCCGCGGCCTTGGCGACCCGGCGTGCGCGCCGGGGCAGCCGGCACGGCGCTCGCGACCGGAACGGCCGAGGGGAGCGCGTCCGGCGTCGTCACCGGCGTCGCCGTCTCGAGGGTCGTGGCGGCGGGAGGCGGCGCGGGCGCGGGCGCTGCCGCGGCCGTCACCGGAGGCGGCGGCCGGGAGGCGACCGTGGGCGGCGCCGGGGCACGCGAGCCGCGCGCGAGAAACCCACCCAGGCCGGCGACCGCCGTGACGAGCACCGCGAGCACCGCGACGCGGACGCGCGAGCGCGTCTGACCCGGACGGCCGGAGAGATCGCGCGTGACGCTGTGCGCGCCCTCGGGGATCGACATGGCGCCGACCGACACGCTCGACGGCGTGAGCGGCGTGAGCGGGCGGCTCGGTTCGCTCCGCGCGAGCCACGCGCGCACCGCTTCGCGCTGTTGCTCGATCTCCTCGCCGAGCGTCTCCTTCACGAACGCCGCGACCTCGCGCGGCACCGCGATGCCGTCGCGCGTCGCCGCCGCGGCTTCGATCGCGTCGGCGAACTCCGCCGCCGTCTGGTAGCGCTGCGCCGGATCGCGCTCGAGCCCGCGGTGCACGGCGTCCGCGAGCTCGCGGCTCAGGTGCGGCGCAATCTGCGTCAGATCCGGCACCGGATCGTTCATCACGCGCTGGAGCGTCGCGGCTTCGTTGTCGGCCTTGAACAGGCGCTTGGCCGCGAGCGTCTCCCACGTGAGCACGCCCGCCGAGAAGATGTCGGCCCGGCGGTCGAGCGCGTCGCCCTGCGCTTGTTCCGGCGCCATGTACGCGAGCTTGCCCTTGAGCTGCCCGACGCGCGTCGAACCGAGGCGGCTCGCCGCGCGCGCGACCCCGAAGTCCGTGATGCGCGCGATACCGTCGATGCCGACCAGCACGTTTTGCGGCGAGACGTCGCGATGCACGAGCTCCACGCTCTCGCCGCGATCGTCCTTGAGCTCGTGCGCGGCGTGCAGGCCCTGCAGCGTGTCGATCACGATGCGGAGCGCGATCGGAGTCGGGATGCGCTGCCCGTTGCTCGCGGCCCGCGCGAGGATGTGCGCGAGCGTGTCCCCCTCCACGTACTCCATCACGAGGTAGTAGCCGACCGGGCTCGCGCCGACCTCGAGAATGGAGACGACGTTCGGATGATGAATCGCCGCGGAGAGCCGCGCTTCGTCGAGGAACATCTCGACGAACTCCTTCTCGTTTTGCAGATGCGGGTGGAGGCGCTTCATCGCGACGAAGCGCTGGAACCCGCCGACGCCGCCGAGACGCGCGAGGTACACCGTCGCCATCCCGCCCGACGCGATTTCGCCGACGAGCTCGTAGCGGTCGACGCGTTGCCGGCCTTGACCGGGCTCGAAGAGCCGTGCGGCCGTCATCAGAAGGTCCCTCTCGCGCCGAGGGCCGGCCCCGCCGCCCAATCGAAGTACGGCTTCACGTCGAGCCTCGCCTCCCCTTCGTCCTGCGCGGGCGCGGAGCCCGAGCCCCAGTCGATGCCGATGGCCGCGAGCACCACCGTGCCGACCGCGAGCGCGCCGGTCACGCCGAGCAGCACGTTCGTGCGCGCCTGCTCCGAACGGCCCTGCTTGTAGAGCGAGCAGTTCTGATCACCCGCGGCACACTCGGCCTTCACCTTGTCGGCGCCGGGGTTGTTCACCGTGTCGATGCCGCTCCACGTCGTGATGCCGCCGGCGACCACCGTCGCCCCGGCCGCGGCCCAAAAGACGAACGGCGGCAACCCGTGGCGGTGCTTCGCGCCCTTGTCGGCGTCCGGGTTCGGCGCGGGCTCGGGCGGCGGCGCGGGCTCCGGCTTTGCCTCGGGCTCGGCCGCCTTCTCGGTCTCGCCGCCGAAGTCCAAGCTGCCCGAAGCGCCCGCGGTCGCGTCCACGTCCTTCGATTCGGTGCGGCCGCCGTCGAAGCCGGCGCGCAGGCTGTGCGTCCCCGGCGCCAAAAACAACGTGCGTTTCGTGGCCGCCGTGCCGTGGACGAGCTTGTTCCCGTCCGCGATTTCGCACGGCTGACCGCACGTCACCGACAGCTCGAACAGATCGGCGCGCGCGCGCTCGATCACGTCGGGCGCGATCTTCGCGATGTTCTCGTCGTTCGGGTAGAGCGCGAGCGCCAAGACGGCGAGCGTCCCGGCGCGATCGAGATCGCCCGCCTTGTCGCGCGAGCGGAGCGCGAGCTCGAGCGCCGTGGCGCTCGGCGCGCTCGCGTCGGCGCGCTCGAACTGCTCGGCGGCCTCGGCGAAGTGTCCGTCTTTGTACGATTGACGACCGAGATCGAACGCCTCCGCAGCCAGGCGCACTTGTTCAGGCGTCGGATCGGACGACTCCGTTTGCGCCAAAGCGGGGACGCTGGCGCTGAGGACGAGGAGCGAGGCCGAAATGCCGAGGACGCGCCCGATGCTGCAAGATCGATGCACGATCCAAGGAAGCGTAGCCTCGATCCCCCGGCGGCGCGAGCGTTTCACGGTTCGAGCCGCCCCCGACTTCACGGCGGTCGTCACCCACGAGGTGTGTGGAGGTAGGGAAATGGCGGCTCAGGACATTTCGACGAGAAGTCGATCGGGATTCTCGAGAAAGCTCACGATTTCTTGTGCGAATACGGCGCCCACGTCGCCGTCGATGATGCGGTGATCGAACGACCACGAGAGCATCATCACGTCCCCCACCACGATTTGGTCGCCGCGGACCACCGGCTTCTTCTTCACGGCGTGCACGCCCATGATGCCGACCTCGGGGTAGTTGATGATGGGCGGAGCGACGAAGCCGCCGAGCTTGCCGAGCGAGCTCACCGTGAACGTCGAGCCCCCGAGATCCTCGCGCGCGGATTTGCCGTCGCGCGCTGCGGCGGCGAGCCGTTCGATCTCGCGCGCGGTCTCGACGATGCTCAGGCGATCGGCGCTGCGCAGAACGGGAACCATGAGACCGGCTTCCGTCGAAACCGCGATGCCGATGTCGTAGCTCTTGCGCACGACGAGCTCCATCGCCTGCTCGTCGACGACGGAGTTCAAGCGCGGATGGAGCTTGAGCGCGGCGACGACCGCCTTCACGAGGAACGGCAGGAACGTGAGCTTCACGCCCGCGCGCTCGCCGTGCGGCTTCACGCGCTCGCGGAGCTCGATGAGCCGGCCCATGTCCACTTCCTCGATGTAATTGAAGTGCGCGGCCGTGTGCTTCGAGCGCGCCATGTTCTCGAAGATGCGCTTTCTGAGGCCGCGGATCGGCACGCGCTCGTCCTCGGCGCTCGCGCGCGGGGGCGGCGGAGGAGCGGCGGGCGCGGGCGCGCCGGCCGGCGCGGGCGTGGAAGGCCGCGCGCCGGTCGTCGCGTGGCGCTCGACGTCCTCGCGCGTGACGCGACCGGAAGAGCCTGACGGGGCGACCTGGCGCAGATCGACGCCGAGCTCGCGCGCGAGCTTGCGCGTGGCCGGCGCGGCGAGCGGCTTGTCGGTGAAGTAGTCACCGTTGCGCGGCGACGCGACCGGCGCGTTCATGCCCGGCAGGTTCTCGCGAATGTCGCCGACGGCGGACGCGACGGGGCCGCCGGCGGGCTGCGCGGGGGCGGCCTTCGGCGCGGGCGCGGCGGGAGCCGGTTGCGCGGCGGGAGCGGGAGCGGGCGCACCGGCGCCGCCTTCGAGCTCGAGCACGACGAGCACGCCGCCCACGGGCACCGTGTCGCCCACCTTGAACCGGCGTTCCGAGACCTTGCCCGCCTTGGGCGCGCCGATCGTGACGGTGGCCTTGTCCGTCATCACCTCGACCATCTCTTGGTTCTCGGCGACGGCGTCTCCCTCCTGGACGAGCCAGTTGACGATCTCGCCTTCGGCGACGCCTTCACCGATGTCCGGCAGCTTGAACTCGAGCTTCGACATGAGCCGGTGGGTTCTAGTATTTTTTTCGTGAGGCGCACAGAGGAACCGCCTACGCACCGCGCACTCCCGATCCGCAGCTTCCGCCGCGCCAAGAGAAGAACCCGCCGGGCTCAAAAGCCCGGCCCGAAACGACCGCGAAGTCTTGGAAGAACAGATCTCGATCGGCAAGAGAGAGCACCACCTCACGCAACCACCGGCGAGACCGGCGCGGCGTGCTCCGGGTACGCCCGCGTCGCGCCAACCTCAGGGCCACCGAACCCCAAACACAAAACCAACTCTTGGAAGAACAGATCTCGATCGGCAAGAGAGAGCACCACCTCACGCAACTACCGGCGAGACCGGCGCCGCGTGCTCCGGGTACGCCCGCGTCGCACCGACCTCAGGGCCACCGAACCCCAAACACAAAACCAACTCTTGGAAGAACAGATCTCGATCGGCAAG
>DATJXW010000267.1:0-34526 GCA_035499895.1 Polyangiaceae bacterium
CGCCGGCTTCTTACTCACGCGCGGGTCGAACCACGTCGCGGTGGCGCCCGGCGAGGCGCACCTGCCCGCCGCGCCCACCGTGACCTCCGTCACGCTCGCGCCGAGCGCCGCGGCGAACGTCACCGAGTCGCCGTCGAAGTCCGACGCCGAGGCGACGCCGAACACGCCCCCGCCGCCCGCGGCGCAGCACGGTCGCACGAGCGCCAATGCGAGCGATCTGACCGATCAGATTGCGGCGCTCGACGCGGCCCGCGGCGCGCTCGCGACCGGCGACGCGAACGGCGCGCTCGCGCTCGTCCGCAAGTACCAAACGCAATATCCGACCGGCGCGTTCCGACCCGAAGCGGCCGCGATCAAAATCGAAGCGCTCGTCAAAGCGGGTCGCACGGCGGAAGCAAAAAACCTCGCCGAAAAGTTCGAGACGAGCTTCGGCGCCGGGCCGCTCGCCGATCGCGTCGCTCGTCTGGCGGGGCTGTCGAAGCCCTGAGAAAGGGCCGACCCTGTCCCGCCGCGGTCGCCTTTCAGCGCTTTACGGCAGACGGACGCCGAGGCCGAGGCTCACGTTCGCGGTCACCGGGTCGACCCGGTGGAAAACGGTGCTGCCGAATTCGAACGAGTCGCGCACCACGCTCGCGCCGACGGCGACGCGAGCCGACGCTTCGAGGAGCCAAACGAGTCTCGCCCTCGCGAGCACCGAACCGCCGACCACCGAGAACGGTCGAACGCTCTCGCCCGTCGGGTTGTTCGTGTCCGTGCCGCGAGCGCTGAAGCGACCGAGCAGCACCGAGACGCACGGGCGCGCGTCCACGAACGCGAGACGCAGGCGGAGCGGACAGGCGTCGAGGCTCGCCGCGTCGAGCTCGAACGAGACTCGCCCACCCGGTTCGTCGAGCCCGGGACGCCAGGCGTGCGTGGCTCCGACGAATACGGACGGCGACCACGGCTCCACTCGATCGACGCCCGCGAGCACGAAGAGGCCGAAAGCGGGCATGAGTCCGGGCGTGGGTCCCGCGAAAGCCTCGGCCGCGAGCTCCGCGCTGAAAAGGCCGCGCATGGGCGCCGACGGGCGCTCCGGCTCGCCGCCGGATGGTGGCGTGGTTTCGGAAGTGCTCGGCTTGAGCGCCGGGCGCTCCGGGGGCTTCTCGGGCGCGCCGGGCGCTGTCGAAGACGCCGGCGTGTTCGGCTCCGCCGCGGCGCCGTTGTGGTCGGATGGCTTGCTCGGCTCCGCGTCGCCGGAAGGTGCTCGAGCGGGAGGCGTCGTGTCGCTCGGCTCGGTATTCTCGACCGAAGCCGGATCGAGCGTGACCGCGATCATGAGCGCGACGGCGTCCGCCGCTTCAGTGCAACTTCTCGCAACGACGCGGCGGGTCGAGGGGACGGCTCCGGCTCGCGCGAGCGTGAGATCACCCGCGACCGCCCCGGGGCGCAGGGCGGAAAACCGGGCACGCACCGCGAGCGCGCCCGGGTCGTCGCCGAAAACCACCCGCGGCGAGCGCCGGCGAACGCGCGCCATCAAGTCGCTGCGCGTGGTGCAGCTCGGATCCGCCACGAGCTCGAGCCGGGCGCTCATGACGGCCGTTTTCGGCTGGGCTGCGGCCCGTCCGGACTCGGCGAGGACGAGCGTCGTCGTGAGGAGCGCCGCGACCCGGGCCCTCGTCGCCGTCAGCGGGAATGGTAGCATCACGCGATGACTCGCCCGACAAGCGCCTTACCGCTCGTCGGACTCACTCTCGCGTTCTACTCCGTCGCGGGCTGTGGCGGGGACCTGATCCACCTCGGCGACGGGCCCGTCGCCGTCGGTGGTGTCGGCGGAAGGGCCGGTGGGAGCGGCAACGCGGGCGTGTTCGGCGCGGCCGGAGCGAGCGCAACGGCAGGCGGCGGCGCAGGAGGGCGCGGTGGCGCGGCCACGGCCGGCAGCGGCAACGACACGGCCGGAGAGTCGAACGACGAGACGGGCGGCGCGGCGGGCGCGGCCGGCGCGGCCGGCGCTGAAACTTGCCCGCACGAGAATGTCCCCGGCGGCGCCATCGTGTGGATTGGCGATTCGTGGATCACGATCCCAGGCAGTCAGTTTTCGCTCGTGGAGGATCGCGCGCGCATGATCGGTGCCCTCGGGACGAACGACGACTACGTCAATCTTGCAGCGCCCGCGCTGCCGATGGCGAATATCGCCAAGCAATACGACATGCGCGAGAGTGGAGCGACCAAGGTCAAGGTCTTGATCATGGACGGCGGAACCTGGGACCCCATCGCAGCCCGGCTCGCTAACGGTTCGGTGTCCGTGGAGGACGCGGCGAACAACGCCGTCGCAGAGTTCCAGCAGTTCTTGGCGAAAGTCGCGAGCGACGGCACCGTCGAGGACGTCGTCTACTTCCTCGTGCCCCCGCTTCCGAGCATTCCGGAGGTCGACAACATGCGCGAGCCACTCCAGCAGGCATGCGCGCAGAGCACCGTTCCTTGCTACTTCATCGACCTCAAGGACGCTTGGGCGAACCACCCCGAGTACACCGATGCGAGCGGCATCCAGGCTTCGGCGTCCGGCGCTCCCGTCATCGCCGGTCTGATCTGGCAGACGATGCAGAACAATTGCATCGCGCAGTGATGCGCACGATCTCGACGACCCAGCAGTAGCGGGCCTCATGGCAACGTTCTTGCCGGCCAGCTAGGCGACCGAAAGCAGCCGATTCAAGAGATCGACATCCTCGAGCAAAGTGTCACTCGGCGCATCGTGCACGATGCGCCCGCGTTCGAGCACGACCGAACGCCGCGTCAGCGAGAGCGCGAGCCGCGCATGCTGTTCGACCAAGACGATCGCCATGCCCGCTTCGTCCGCGAGCTTTCGCACCACGTGCGTGAGCGTTTGGACCATGATCGGCGCGAGTCCTTCCATCGGCTCGTCGAGCAAGAGCAGCTCCGGATTCAAGACGAGCGCGCGCCCGATCGCGAGCATCTGCTGTTCGCCGCCCGAGAGTCGATGACCGAGGTTCGCGCGGCGTTCGGCGAGGCGCGGGAAGAGCCGATACACGCGCTCGACGTCCCACGCGCCCGGCCGCGCGACGGCCGTCAAATGCTCCTCGACCGTGAGCGACGCGAACATGCCGCGCTCCTGCGGCACCCAACCGAGCCCGGCGCCCGCACGGCCGTGGACGGGCACGGAACGCCAATCCGCGCCGAGCCAGCGCACGGTGCCGTGCTGCAGCGCGGTGAGGCCCACGATCGTCTTGAGCAGCGTCGTTTTGCCCATGCCGTTGCGGCCGAGTACGGCGAGCGTTTCCCCCTGCCCGAGCGAGAGCGAGACGCGGTCGACCACGACGGCGGCGCCGTAGCCCGCGCTCACGTCCTCGAGCGCGAGGAGCTCAGCCATGCTCGACCTCGCCGAGGTAAACCTCGCGCACGCGGCGGTCGGCCGAAATCTCGCCGGGCGTGCCTTCGGCGAGGACACTGCCGTTCGCGAGCACGGTGACGCGTTCTGCGAAACGGAACACGATGTCGACGTCGTGCTCGATGAAGAGGATGCTCACGTCGCGCGGCAGCGCGGCGATGACCCCGAAGAGCTCGAGGCTCGCGTGCGACGGAATCCCGGCGGCGGGCTCGTCCAGGATCAGAATCGAGGGTTTCGTCGCCAGAGCGAGCGCGATTTCGACCAGGCGTTGCTTGCCGTAGGCGAGCTCGCGGACGGGCTTGTCCGCCTCGCTCGCGAGCAGCAAGCGCTCGAGGAGCGCGCGCGCTTCGGCAATCTCTTCGTGCCGCTCCGCGACCGTCCGGTACCAGAGCCGCGTGGTGCCGCGGCCGCCGCAGACGGCGAGGACGACGGACTCGAGCACCGTGAGCCCGGGGAAGAGCGTGTTGATTTGGAAGGTGCGCGCGAGCCCGCGTTTGACGCGCGCGTGTTGCGGCAGGCTCGTCACGCGCTCCTCCCCCAAGAAGACGTCGCCGCTCGTCGGCGCGAGCACGCCGGTCAGGAGGTTGATGAGCGTGGTCTTGCCGGCGCCGTTCGGTCCGATCAGCGCGTGACGAGCGCCCGGCGGCAGCACGAGCGTGACGTCGCTGTTGGCCACGAACCCGCCGAAGCGCTTCGTGAGTCCCTGCGCGCGGAGCGCCGCCGTCACGGCGCCCTCCGGACGCGGAGCAAGAGCGCGTCGAGGCCGCCGAGGAGCCCGCCCCGCGCGAAGAGCACGAGCAGGACGAGCAGCGCGCCGACCCAGAATTGCCAATACACGTGGCTCACGCCGGACAACGCGTCTTGAGCCACCATGTAGACGACGGTGCCGACCACGGCCCCATACAGGCGACCCGCCCCGCCCAGGACGACCATGATGAGGAGCTCGGCGGAGCGCGGAAACCCGAGCACGTCGATGCCGACGAAGGCCGTCGTCTGGGCGAGCAGCGCGCCCGCGACGCCGGCGATCGCGGCCGCCAGCGTGAAGACGGCAATTTGCAGCCGGCGCACCGAGATCGAAAGAGCGGGGATGCGAGCGCTGCCTTCACGCAGCCCGCGCAGCGCAAGCCCGAACGGAGACGCGACGACGCGCCGGAGCAGCATGAAAATGACGAGGAGCACCCCGAGGCTGTAGAGATACGCGGTCCGCCCGTCCATGCCGAAGTCGAACACGCCGAAGAGCTTGTTCATGACGATGCCGTCGAGCCCGTCGACGCCGCCGGTGACGGGCGCCGCGCGGTTGGCGACCTCCTGCAGCGTGAGTCCGATTCCGAGCGTCACCATCAGGCGCGAGAGATCGTCGCCGCGGACGACGAGCAAGCTCACCGCGAACCCGAGCGCGCCGGCGACGAGCGCGGCGGCGACGAGGCCGCCGAAAGGCTCGCGGTAGCCGTGTACCGAAAGGAGCCCCGCGGTGTAGGCGCCGACGCCGAAAAACGCGGCGTGCCCGAGCGACACGATGCCGGCGTAGCCGAGCAACACGTCGAGCGACACCGCGAACAACGCCGTCACGAGGATCTGACTGCCGAGCACGAGGTGGTCCGGGAACGCGAAGAAAGCGAGCAGCGGCAACGCCCAGAACGCGAGCTCTCCGGGGCGCAAACGATCGTGCGGCAAGCCTCGCGTCACGAGCATCAGGCGCGCTTCCCGAAGAGCCCGCCCGGAAACAGCACCAAGAGCGCCACCATCGACAGGTAAATGACGAAGGCGCCGAGCTCGGGCACGTAGTACTTGCCCGCGCCGTCGCAGACGCCGAGGACGAGCGCGGCGGCGAGCGGACCCTTGATGGTGCCGGCGCCGCCCACGGCCACGACCAACAGGAAGAAGACCAGGTACTGGAGCGGAAAGACCGGATCGAGGCCGAGCATGTCGATACCGAGCCCGCCGCCGAGACCCGCGAGCCCCGAGCCGAGCCCGAACGTGAGCGTGAACACGCGATCGACGTTGATGCCGACCCCGCGCGCCACGTCCTGGTTGTCGACCGCCGCGCGCACTTGGGCACCGAAGCGCGTCCGGCCGAACAGAAAGCCGAGCGTCGTGCGCAGCACGAGCACGAGCGCGACCAAGAAGAGCCTGTAACGTCCGAAGTCGATGCCGAGGAAGCGGATTTGGCCCTGCAGGAAGGACGGGAGCTGCACCGGCTGCTGCGAAGGGCCGAAAAAGTACGTCGCGGCGCCGATGGCCATGAACGTGAGTCCGATCGTGAACAGCACCTGTTCGAGCGGGCTCGCGCGATAGAGGCGCCGGTAGACGAGGCGCTCGAGCACGACGCCGACGACGGCCGCGGCGACGAAAGCGAGAGGCAACGCCAAGAGAAACGGCAGCCCGCAGCGCGACATGGCGAGCACGCACACGTAACCGCCGAGCATGGCGAACGCGCCGTGCGCCAGGTTGACGAAGTTCATGAGGCCCATCGTGATCGACAGGCCCACGCTGACGAGAAACAGCAAACTGCCGTACGCGACGCCGTCGAAAACGACTCCGAGGAAGTGCGAAAGCACCGAGCCGTCCCGCTACTTGCCCGGGTCCTTCACGTTCTCGAAGCGCTCGGATTCGACGTTGAAGAGCTCGTTGCCGACCTTCTCGACGTGGCGCAGGTACACGGTCTGCACGATGTCGCGCGTGGCCGGGTCGATGCTGATCGGACCCCGCGGGCTCGTGAGCTTCAGGTTCTCGAGCACGCGCATCGCGGCGTCGCCGTCGACCGCGCCGTGGAGCGTGTTCAGCGTCTCCGCGATCGCCGCCATGCCGTCGTAGCCACCGACCGCCATGAAATTCGGGCGGCGCCCGCCGCTCACTTCGCCGAATGCCTTCACGAACTCCTTGTTCTCGGGCGAGTCGTGCGCGGCGGAGTAGTGGTGCGTGGTGATGACTCCGAGCGTCGAGTCGCCCATGGCCATGAGCACGCTGTCGTCCGTGAGGTCACCCGTACCGATGAGCTTGATGCCGGCCTTGGCGAGTCCGCGTTCGTTGAACGCCTTCATGAACGCGATGCCCGGCTCACCCGCGGGCAAGAAGATGAACACCGCCTCGGGCTTCGAGTCCTTCACGCGCTGGAGAAACGGCGCATAGTCGGGGTTTTTGAGCGGCACGCGCACTGCGTCGATCACCTGCCCGCCCGCGGCCGTGAACGCTTTCTTGAACGTGGTCTCGGCGTCGATGCCCGGCGCGTAGTCCGCCACGAGGCTGTACACCTTCTTGATCCCGTTTTTCGCGGCCCAGCCGGCGAGAGGCGCCGTCACCTGCGGCAGCGTGAACGAGAAGCGCGCGATGTAAGGCGACTTCGTCGTGACGACGGAGGACGCGGCGTTCATCACGATCATCGGTTTTTTGGCTTCGGTCGCGAGCGGAGCGACGGCCATGGCGTTCGGCGTGAAGCCGAAGCCGGCGAGAAAGTCCACCTTGTCGCGCGTGAGGAGCTCCTGGGCGAGTCGCTTCGCGACGTCCGGCGCCGGACCCGTCGTGTCCCGCACGACGAGCTCGACCTTGCGGCCGCCGTAGGTGTCGCCGTGGAGCTTCAGGTAGGTGCGCATGCCGGCCTCGATGTTCTTGCCGTAGTCGGCGAAGGGTCCCGAGAACGACGCCAAAACGCCGATTTTCACGGGACCGGTCGGGCTCGCCGGCGCGGCGGAAGGCGCGGGCGCGGCCTCCGTCTTTTTCGGCGAATTGCAGGCGATCGCGGCGCAAAGTCCGAAGACCGCGAGCACGAGTCGCAAGAACATGGACTCCGAAACCGTCGTGGAATGTCGCATCGTGATCCCTCGTCTTCGTCAGAAGTGTTTGCCGAATCGCTCGAGCTCCGCGCTGCCGTCCCAGTCGAGCGAGAGCCCGACGTAGTTTTCCGCGAGTGACGTCGCCGCAGCGCGCGAGCGCACGACGTACTCGAGCTCGGAACGCTGCAGACGCGACTCGAACGCGTCGTCGTGCGGCGCGCGGTGCAACATCGAGGTCATCCACCAGGAGAAATGCTCGGCGCGCCAGACGCGCCGGAGACACGTCTCCGAGTAGCGAGCGAGCGCGGAGGTGTCGCCCGTCTTGAAGTAGGCGATGAGCGCGGCGGCCAAGACGCGGACGTCCGCGATCGCGAGATTCATGCCCTTCGCGCCCGTGGGCGGCACGATGTGCGCGGCGTCGCCGGCCAAATACAGGCGGCCGAATTGCATCGGCTCGATCACGGAGCTCCGCATGCCCGTGACGCCGCGCTCGACGATCGGACCTTCGTTCGGGTGCCAGCCGTCGCTCGTCGCCAGGCGGGTGCGAAGCTCGGACCAAATCCGATCGTCGGACCAGTTTTCGAGGCGCTCCTCCGGGTCGACTTGCAAGTACAAGCGGGTGAGCTTCGGCGAACGCATGCTGAAGAGCGCGAAGCCGCGCTCGTGATGCGCGTAGACGAGCTCGTCTTGCGCGGGCGGCGCCTGCGCGAGGATGCCGAGCCACGCGTACGGGTAGGTGCGCTCGAACGTCGCGAGCGAGCCTTCGGGGATCGCGCGCCGCGAGACGCCGTGCGAGCCGTCGCAGCCGGCGACGAAGTCGCACTCGAGCTCCCGTGCGCTCCCCGCGGCGACGAAGCGAACGCGCGGGCGTTCGGCGTCGAGGTCGCGCAGCGTCACGTCTTCCACCGAAAATTCGAGGGCTCCGCCCGCCGCGAGCCGCGCCTGCACGAGGTCCTTCACGACCTCCTGCTGGCCGTACACGGTGATCTTGCGGCCGGCCGTCAGCGGGCCGAACCCGATGCGGTGCGTGCGCCCGCCGAAGCGAAGGTGAATCCCGTGGTGCACCATGCCTTCGCGCTGGAGCCGCTCGCCGAGGCCCGTCTCGGTCAGCAAATCGACGGTGCCTTGCTCGAGCACGCCCGCCCGCACGCGCCGCTCGATGTATTCGCGCGAGTGCTTCTCGAGCACGACCGACTCGACCCCGCCGAGGTGCAAGAGGTGCGAAAGCATGAGCCCGGCCGGCCCCGCACCGAGAATTCCGACTTGCGTCCGCATCGGCCGTCAGCCTCCGCTCGCGGCCGCCCCGTCGAGCTCGGCGAACGTCGCCGCCGCGAGATGGAACGCCGTGTTCGCCGCGGGCACCCCGCAGTAGATCGCCGTCTGCAGGAGCACTTCCTTGATCTCGTCGCGCGTCACGCCGTTGTTGAGCGCGGAGCGCAGGTGGAGCCGGAACTCGTCGCTGCGATTCTGGGAAACCATGAGCGCGAGGCAGACGAGGCTGCGCGTGCGGCGCTCGAGTCCGGGGCGACTCCAGATCTCGCCCCAGGCGTAACGCGTGATGAGGTCGAGGAATTCGCCGTTGAAGGGCGTCCGGCCGGCGACGCTCCGCTCGACGTATTCGTCGCCGTGCACCGCGCGGCGGAGGTCCATGCCTTGCTTCAATCGTTCGCGTTCGTCCATGTGCGGTCCTAGGTCGTGAGAAATTCGAGCAAGCACGCGTTGAACGCCGCGGCGGCTTCGATGTTGGAGAGGTGCGCCGCGTCGAGCTCGACGTAGCGCGCGCCCGCGATTTGCTGCGCGAGCCAGCGACCCTCGGACGGCGGCGTCGCGCGATCGTGGGTGCCCGCGACGACGAGCGTGGGCGCTCGCACCTCCGCGGCGCCGTTGCGTTGGTCCGCGTCGCGCGCGGCTCCGCAGGCGAGCGCGTAATACTCGGGGGTAGCCGCCAAGAGCATGCGGCGCACCCGTTCGACGGCGCCCGCGTCCCGGCGCCGGAATTCGGGCGTGAACCAGCGCTCGAGCACCATCCCCGCGATCGCGCTCATGCCGCCGCGCTCCACGGCCTCGATGCGTGCGTCCCACGACGAGCGCGGACCGAGCGTCGCGGCGGTGTTGCAGAGCGCGAGCTTGCCGAGCCGCTGCGGTGCGCGCGCGCCGAGCCACTGGCCGACGACGCCGCCGAGCGAAAGGCCGCAAAAGTGGACCCGCGGCAAGGCGAGCACGTCGATGAGCGCGAGCGCGTCCTCTGCGAGGCGCGCGACGTCGAAGGGCGCGTGCGTCATGGGCGAGCCCCCTTGCCCGCGCATGTCGTAGCGGAGCACGCGAAAATGCCGCAGCAGGTCCGCCATCTGCGACTCCCAGAGCCCGAGCGTGGTGCCGAGCGAGTTCGCGAGCATGACGACGGGCGCGTCCGCGGGGCCGTCCAACCGGTAGTGGAGCGCGGCGCCGTCGACGTCGATCAGGGGCATGGTTCGTCCCTCGACGGACGCCGGGCGTGTGACTCGAGGACCCGGTCGACCCACGTCTCCGCGAGACCGAGGTACCGCTCCGGATCGCACAGAGCTTCGAGCGCCTCGCTCGAGAGGTGGCTCGTCACCTCGCGCTCGGCGGCGAGGACGTCGACGAGCCGCAGTCCCTCGGCGGCCGCTCGCCGGCAGGCGCGTTCGACGAGCGCGTGCGCGAGGGGTCGGCCGAGGTGCGGCGCGAGCGCGAGCGCGACGGCTTCACCGAGCACCACGCCGCCCGTCGCCTCGAAGTTCGCGCGCATCCTGCGAGCGTCGACATCGACGGCTCGGGCGAGCTCGAGCGCGTGCGCGAGCGCGCCCGACGCGAGCAAACAGAGCTCGGGCAGCGTGTCCCATTCGGCCTGCCAACCGCCGAGACCGCGCTCGTGCTCCTGCGTCATGCCGGAGAGCAGCGTCGCGACGAGAGCGGGCACGCGCGTCGCGGCCGCGAGGATCACCGCCGCGCCCACCGGGTTCTGCTTGTGGGGCATGGTGGACGAACCGCCGCGTCCGGGAACCGCCGCGGCGCTCACCTCGCCGACCTCCGACTGCAAGAGCAACGCCACGTCGCGGGCGAACTTGCCGAGCGACCCGGTGAGGATGCCGAGCGCGCTCGCGAGCTCCGCGAGGCGGTCGCGCTCGGCGTGCCAGGGCAGCTCGGGCAGCGTGAGCTTTAGCGCGCCCGCGAGTCGGGTAGCCACGTCGAGCCCGTGCTCGCCGAGCGAGGCGAGGGTGCCCGCGGCGCCGCCGAGCTCGAGCACGAGCACGCGACGGCGCAGCGCGAGCAGCCGCTCGCGACTCCGAAGCGTGGCGGAGAGCCAGCCCGCGGCCTTCATGCCGAACGTCACCGGAGGCGCCGGTTGCAGCCAGGTCCGGCCGAGCAACCACGTCGAGCGATGCTCCCAGGCGAGCGCCGCGAGCGTGTCGTTCAGGCGCCCGAGCTCGGCGTCGAACCAGTCGAGCGCGGCCCGGAGCTCGAGCACGAGACCGGTGTCCATCGCGTCCTGGCTCGTCGCACCGAAGTGCACGTAGCGCGCCGCCGCCGGATCCTCGCGCGCGACGGCGCTCGTCAGCGCATGAACGAGTGGAATGGCCACGTTTCCCGCGCGCACCGCGCTCGCGGCGAGCTCGTCGAGGTCGAAGTGCTCGGCGCGACACTGCTCGGCGATGCGCGCCGCCGCACCCGCCGGAATGACGCCCGCTTCGGCCTCGGCGCGGGCGAGCGCGGCCTCGAAATCGAGCATGCCCTGCACGCGCGCGCGGTCCGAAAAACATTCGAGCAACGCCGGCGCGGCGAAGAGCTCGTCGTGGAGGCGGCGGGACGGCCTGGTCACGGAACCTCAGCCATCGAAAAACACCGTCTCGCCGGGCCCCTGGAGCACGATGTTCCACTCGAAGACGTCGCTCGCCCACGGCCGGGGTACGGCGAGGAGCGTCTCGCGGCGCGAGGCCGGGACCGCGGCGAGCACCGGGTCGTCCGCGTTCGCGCGCTCGTCGGCGAAGTAGAGGCGCGTCACGAGGGGTCGCAAGAGGCCGCGCATGAAGACGTGCACGAGCGCGTGCGGCGCCTGGAGTCCGCCACCGGGCGCGGCCACGCGTCCCGGCTTGACCGTCGAAAACTCGAACGCGCCGAGCTCGTCGGTCGGCACGCGCGCGTAGCCACGAAAGCCCGGCGACGGCGCCCGACCCGGCACCGCGTAAGCGCCCTCGGGGTCCGCCTGCCAGAGCTCGACGAGCGCGTCCGAGACGGGCTTCCGCTCGCCGTCGAGAACGCGCCCGCGCACCGTGAGATGCGTGCCGGGAGCGTCCGGGTCCGCGACCGCGCTCGAAAAGAGCCAGTCCAAACCCAAATGGAAGAAGGGGCCGACCGTTTGCGACGCGGTGGGCGTGAGCGTGTGTCCGCGCCCGTCAGCCACCGCGCGGCTCCTCGAACGGCGTCGCCGCGCTGCCGCGGAGCACGATGTCGAAGCGATAGCCGAGCGCCCACTCCGGCGTGGTCGCGTCCCAATCGAACTCGGCGATCAGGCGGTCGCGGGCCTTGGCGTCGCTCACCGAGTTGAAAATCGGGTCGAACGCGAGCAGCGGATCGCCGGGGAAATACATCTGCGTCACGAGCCGGGTGACGAAGGCCGGCCCGAAGAGCGAGAAGTGAATGTGCGCGGGCCGCCAGGCGTTGTGGTGATTGCGCCACGGGTAGGCGCCCGGCTTGATGCTGATGAAGCAATAGCGACCGTCGTCGTCGGTCATGGCCTGGCCCGAGCCGCGAAAATTCGGGTCGAGCGGCGCGTCGTGAGTGTCCTTCGGGTGCCGGTAGCGGCCGGCGGCGTTGCACTGCCAGATCTCGACGAGCGTGCGCCGGAGCGGTCGTCCGTCTTCGTCGAGCACGCGGCCGCCGACCACGATGCGCTCGCCGAGCGGATCCGCCGCGCCCTGCCGCGTGAGATCGGCGGCGTTCGCCGGCACGCGCTCCGGTGAAATGACGGGCCCCGTGAGCTCGGAGAGTGTCCGCGGCAAGCCGAGCGGCGCCTGCAACGGCGCGCGCTTGTGCGTCGAATTGTACGGCGTGTGCAGGTACTCGGGTTGCGTGCCGGGCGGGAGCGGTCGGTACACGAGGTCGGCGGCCATGCGTCACACCCGCTCGAGGATCATGGCGGTGCCCTGACCGACGCCGATGCACATGGTGCAGAGCGCTCGCTTCGCGCCGCGGCGCGCGAGCTCCCACACGGCCGTGGTCACGAGTCGCGCGCCGCTCGCGCCGAGCGGATGGCCGAGCGCGATGGCGCCGCCGTTCGGATTGACGAAATCCGCGTCGTCCGGGATCCCGAACGCGCGCAGATCGGCGAGCACTTGGGCCGCGAACGCTTCGTTGAGCTCGATCAGATCGATCTCCTTCAAGCTGAGCTTCGCGAGCGCGAGCGCCTTGCGTGTCGCGGGGACGGGCCCCATGCCCATGACGCGCGGGGCGACGCCCGCCGAAGCGCACGCCACGATGCGCGCGCGCGGCGTGAGTCCGAAGCGCTTCGCCGCGGCTTCGGAAGCGAGCAAGAGCGCGGCGGCGCCGTCGTTGATGCCGGACGCGTTCCCCGCCGTCACGGTGCCGCCTTCGCGCACGATGGGTTTGAGGCCGGCGAGATCCTTGAGGCTCGTCTCGGGTCGCGGATGCTCGTCACGCTCGACCAGCATGCTGACCGAGGATTTCCGCGGCACGACCACGGGCACGATCTCCTGCGAGAGCACGCCGTCTTGGATCGCTCGCGCCGCGCGCTCCTGACTGCGAAACGCGAACGCATCCTGGTCCTCGCGCGAGATGACGAGCTCCGCGGCGAGGTTTTCGGCGGTGTCCGCCAGCGAGTCGGTGCCGTATTGGGCGTGCATGAGCGGATTCACGAAACGCCAGCCGAGCGTCGTGTCCGCGAGCTTCACGCCGCGCGCGAACGCGACGTCGGCCTTCGGCATGACGAACGGCGCGCGCGACATGCTCTCGACGCCGCCCGCGACGACCAGCGACGCCTCGCCCATCTTGATCGCGCGCGCGCCGAGCGCGACCGCCTCGAGGCTCGAACCGCAGAGGCGATTGACCGTGACGGCCGGCACCGTTTCCGACAGCCCGGCGAGCAGCGCCGCCATGCGGGCAACGTTGCGGTTGTCCTCGCCCGCCTGGTTCGCGCAGCCGTAAATCACGTCGTCGACGGCCGCCCAATCGGTGTGCGGGTTCCGCTCCATCAGCGCGCGCATCGGGACGACCGCGAGATCGTCGGGGCGAACCGGCGCGAGAGCGCCGCCGTAGCGGCCGAACGGCGTCCGAATCCCGTCGCAGACGTACGCCGCCGTCGTCATGCCGAAGCTCGCCGCAGCGGCGCCGCGGTCAGTCGCGCGAGCTCTTCGAAGGTGAGGCCGTCCACCATTTCGACGACGGCGAAGCCGTCCGGCGTCACGTCGATCACGGCGAGGTCCGTGTACACGCGCTTCACGCACGCGATGCCGGTGAGCGGGTACGTGCAGCGCTCGACGAGCTTGCTCTCGCCGGTCTTCGTCGTGTGCTCCATCATCACGGCGATGTGGCGCGCGCCGATGGCGAGATCCATCGCCCCGCCGACGGCCGGAATCGCGTCCGCGGCGCCCGTGTGCCAATTCGCGAGATCCCCGCGCGCCGAGACTTGATAGGCGCCGAGCACGCACACGTCGAGGTGCCCGCCGCGCATCATCGCGAACGAGTCGCCGTGGTGAAAAAAAGAGCCGCCGGGTAAGAGCGTCACGGGCTGTTTTCCCGCGTTGATTAGCTCGGGATCGCTCTCACCCGGCGGTGGTGCTGGCCCCATGCCGAGGATGCCGTTCTCGCTGTGGAGCACGACCTCCCGACCTTGGGGTAAAAAATTCGAGACGAGGGTCGGTAAACCGATGCCGAGGTTCACGACCATCCCCTCTCGGATGTCGGCGGCGACGCGCGCCGCCAGCTGTTCTTTGTCGAGGCGCCGGAACATCTCATGCTCCGCCCACGCCGAGCGCCCTCCGCTCCGGGCAAAACACGCGCTGCACGAAGATGCCGGGGGTGACGACCACTTCCGGATCGAGCGCGCCGAGCGGCACGAGCTTGTCCACCTCGACGACGGTGGTGCGCGCCGCCGTCGCCATGATGGGCCCGAAATTGCGCGCTGCCTTGCGGTAGACGAGATTGCCCCAGCGATCGGCGCAATGCGCTTTGACGAGCGCCACGTCCGCGTGAATCGGATATTCGAGCACGTAGGGCCGCCCCGCGATGACGCGCGTCTCCTTCCCCTCGGCGAGCGGGGTGCCGTACCCGGTCGGCGTGAAGAACGCGCCGAACCCCGCGCCGGCCGCTTGGATCCGCGCGGCGAGGTTCCCCTGCGGCACGAGCTCGAGCTCGACCTCTTTCGCGCGGTAGAGCGCGTCGAAGACGTAGGAATCGGCTTGGCGCGGGAAGGAACAGACGATTTTCTTCACGCGGTGCAGCTTGAGCAGGGCGGCGAGCCCGGTGTCCCCGTTGCCCGCGTTGTTGCTCACGACCGTGAGATCACGCGCGCCCTGGGCGATCAAGGCGTCGATCAGGCGGAACGGCATGCCGGCGTTGCCGAAGCCGCTCACCATGATCGTCGCGCCGTCCGCGATGTCGGCGACGGCCGCTTCGACCGAGCTCATCACCTTGTCGATCACGCGCTTCTCCGGCCTCCACTGCTGCCCAGCATCAGAAATCGTGGATGTAGTGGAGGTTGAAGGCCGTGGAGCTCGGTCGGTTGTCGGCGAAGACCGTGAAATAGGCGTTCGCCCACAGCTTGTTTTCCTTGTCGATGTCCCAGAAGAGCCCGGGGCCGACGGTCAAGAACTGAGCTTGACCCTCGTCGCCGAGCGGGGGAATCGCCTTGCCGTTGCTCTGCGTGCCGTCGGCGAAGGTGTAATTGTCGTCGGTGAATTGCTTGAAGTAGTAGCCGTTGACGCCGACGTGGAGCTTCTCGATGACTTCGTAGGAGGCGGTGTAGTTCACCCAGAAGGCTTGTCCGGCCTGGGCGGCCACGACCGCGGGCACGATCGGCGGGGGATTCGCCGGGCGGTTGTTCTTGAAGTTGAAGAGGTAGTGAAAGCGCGCCGAGATCTCGAGATGCGGAATCGGCAGCACCGTCATGGCCCAATACGGGTTGAACGAGGCGAAGTTCGCGCCTTGATTGATGTCGCGATTGGGGTTGTAGGCGCCGATCGGCGCGACGAGGTCGAGCTCGATGCGGTGCGAAAACACCGGTCTATTGTCGGCCTTGATCGGTTTGAATTGGATGAAGGGGCCGAACGTGAGGTCGCCGAAACCGACCTTGTTGTTCTTGAGCTGGAGTCCCGGCTCGGGCGGCGGCGGGGCGAAGCTCGTGTCGAACGCGACGAGCGGGAGCAACGCCATGAAGCCGGGATGCGCCGCGCCGCCGAAGAGCTCTTCCGGGAACACGTAGACGAGCTGGTTGATGAGCGCGTACGAATCGATCTTCGGGTCGTTGAACACGGGCACCGCATGACCGTCGTCGCCGCGGACGCTGCGTGAGCGCGAGTAGACGCCGTAGACCAGATAGACGAAGCCCTCGTCGTTCCGGCCGAAACCGTCGTAGAAGCTCGTGAGTCCGAGGTTCAAGCCGGCCGGCTCCTGATTCGCGGCCGAGGCGGTCGAAGCGACGAGGGACGAGACCGCGGCGCCGAGCAGGGCGCCGAAAAGAGCATGCTTGTTGGGTTTCATTTTACGGCAGCGCTTGGTCCTTGAGCACGCCCCAGGCCACTTGCGTGATCATGAAAGAGTTGTAGTTTCCGCAATGCATGCCGTCCTGCACCGTGCACAGAACGGTGTCCGTGCCGGCGCCGCACATCGGGTACGTCTGGCATGCTGAATTGGTCGACAAGGCCTCCGGATCGCCGGTGCACATATTGAGTCCGCCCCAGAGCTCGAAGTTCTTCTCGGCGCCGAGGAAGGCGCCGTTACCGTCGTAGGCCACGAGCTGGTCACTCGTGCCGCGGAATTGAACTTCGGTGATCGGGCGCGACGGCTTGCACATGTTGCAACCGGTGCCGTCGACGCAGTCGAAATCGACCGGCGCCACGGCCGCGATCACGTCCGCCGCCTGGCACGCGAGCATGTACGACATGCCTCCGCCGTTCGAGCAGCCCGACGCGTAAATGCGCTTCGGGTCGATACAGCCGTCGGTCTCGAGCTCGCCGATCATCGCGCGTACGAACGCGACGTCGTCGATGCTCGTGTCGTTCGCGCAGCAGATCCCCGCGTTCCAGGCGTTGTCGACGCCGTCGGGGAAGACGGTGATGAAGCCCTCGCTGTCGCCCATCTTGTCCCAGCGCGAGAGCTGGCGTTGCTGCGCGCCCGTGCCGCTCAAGCCGTGAAAGTCGAAGAGGACGGGGAGCGGCGTTTTGCCGTCGTACTTCGGCGGCGTGTGCACGAGGTACGTGCGCGCGATGCCGCCGACCATCAGCGTCTCGCTGTTGTCGCCGGTCTTCAACGCGCCGCCCGCGGAGCACCCCATCGACGCGCCGCCCATCGAGCTCGTCGTGCCGCCGTTCGCGGCGCCGGCCGTCGCGCTCGTGCCGCCGGCGCCGGAGCCCGCCGCGCTCGTGCCGCCGGTCGAGGCTCCGGCAGTCGCGTTGCCACGGCCGCCTGAGGGTTCGGTGCCGCCGCTGCCCGACGCGGCGCCGGAACCACCGGTACCGCCGCTGCCGCCGTTGCGAGCGCCCGCGTTCGACGTCGCGCCGCCGGTGCCCGTGCCACCGCTGCCGCTCGTGACCGTGCCGCCCGCGCCGCCGCTAGCGGGAGCACCCGCCGTGACGGCGCCCGACCCGCCCGTCGAAGTGCTCGAGGTGCCCCCGGATCCGCCCGCGCCGCTGCCACCCGAGGAGTTCGCATTGCTGCCCCCGGTCGACGCCGAACCCGTCGAACCCGTGGACCCCGTACACGCGAGTGGAGTCGATACCAGAACTCCGGTCACGGCCAGGCGCGTGATGGTCCGTAGGCTCATGAGGTTCACGCCGGCTGGTGCGGCCTGAACCCCCATGCGAGTCGGGCTCCCGATCGATCCCGAAAAATGACGGTGCTACTTCTTCGCCGCCGTTTTCGCTTTCAAAATTCTACGGCGGGTGTCGCGACAGAGTCTCGAGCGCCTCACTCGCCGCGCCCGAGCAGCACGATGCGTCGCGCCGCTTCACGCGCGCTCAGACGACCGGCCAGCACTTCGCGCTCGAGCCGGTCGCGCTCGGCCCCGCGCGTCGGCGTCGAAAAGGCCGCGCGCCACGCGCGCTCGATCGCCTCGGCGAGGGTTCGCTCGGCGCCCGTCGTGCGGCGGCGCTCGAACGCGCCGCTCTCCCGCGCGCGAGCGATCGACTTTTCGACCGCTGCCCAGAGCTCGTCGAGGCCGCGCTCCTCGCTCGCGCTCACGCCGAGCACGACCGGAGCCCCGGCGCCCGTTGCGCGGGCGAACAAGCCGAGAGCGCTCGTGAGCTCCCCCACCGCCCGTTCGGCCAGGACGCGCTGCTCGCCGTCCGCCTTGTTCACCACCACCACGTCCGCGAGCTCCAGAGCGCCGCGTTTCATGCCCTGAAGCTCGTCGCCCGCGCCCGGGCTCGCGAGCAACACGAGACAATCGACCAAGTCGAACACCGCGTGCTCGCCCTGCCCGGTACCGAGCGTCTCGACCACGACCACGGAGTAGCCCGCGGCCTCGCAGAGCAAGATCGTTTCGGCGGTGTGCCAGCCCACGCCGCCGCTCGCTCCGCGTGACGGACTCGGCCGGATGAAGCTCTTCGGCTCGGCCGCGAGCCGGCCCATGCGCGTCTTGTCGCCGAGGATGCTGCCGCCGCCGAGGGGGCTCGAAGGATCGATGGCGAGCACGGCGACGCTCTCTCCGTGCGCGAGGAGCCGCCGCCCGAGCGCGTCGATGAGCGTGCTCTTGCCCGCTCCGGGCGGTCCCGTGACGCCGAGACGGCGCGAGCCCCCGGTGCGCGGCAACAAGCTCGCGAGCAACGCCTCGGCCCGCGGCGCGTCCTCGGCTCGCTCGCTCTCGACGAGCGTGATCGCGCGCCCGAGCGCCCGGCGATCGCCGGCAGCCACTCCGGCCGCGAGCACGGCGGGATCGTCGGTCGAATCAGCCATGCGGCGCGGGGGTCGCCTCGGCCGCGAAGAGGTCGAGCAGGCGCTTGGCCGCGTCGGCGACGCGCGTACCCGGCCCGAAGACGGCCGCGACGCCCGCCGCGCTCAGGCCGGGCAAATCCGCCGGCGGAATGATGCCGCCGCAGACGATGCGCACGTCGCCGGCCCCGGCGGCCACGAGCGCTTGCCGGAGCTCGGGGACGAGCGTCACGTGCGCCCCCGCTTGCGACGAGATGCCGACCACGTGCACGTCATTTTCGATCGCGTGGCGCGCGACCTCTTCGGGCGTCGTGAAGAGCGGCCCGAGGTCCACGTCGAAGCCGAGATCGGCGAGGCCCGAGGCGACGACCTTCTGGCCGCGATCGTGGCCGTCTTGCCCGAGCTTCGCGACGAGGATGCGCGGGCGGCGGCCGTGCCGGCGCGCGAACTCGGCGACGCGCTCCTTCAGGGCGCTCCATTCGGCGTCGTCGCCGTATTCGTCACCGTAAACGCCGCGCAAGACTCCGGCCGTAGCTTCGTAGCGCCCGAACACGTCCGCAAGGGCCTCGCTGATTTCACCGACCGTGGCACGCGCGCGCGCCGCGACCACGCTCGCCGCGAGCAGGTTGCCGTCGCCGCGAGCGGCCGCGCGCAGGGCCTCGAGCGCCGCCTTCACGGCCGCGGCGTCGCGCGTGCGGCGGAGCTCGACCAAGCGCGCGCACTGAGCCTCCCGGACGGCCGTGGTGTCGACGATGCGGACGGAGAGCGGCGCGGCGTCGTCCGCCCGAAACGCGTTCACGCCGACGACGACCTCGGCGCCCCGGTCGCGACGCGCCTGGCGCCGCGCCGCCGCGGCTTCGATGCGCCGGCGGGCGAGACCCGACTCGATCGCTCGCGCCATGCCGCCGCCCGCTTCGACCTCGTCGATGACCCCGCGAGCCCGCTCGACGAGCTCGTGCGTGAGGCTCTCCACGTAATAGGAGCCGCCGAGCGGATCGACGACGTGCGGCACGCCCGTTTCGTGCTCGAGGATGAGTTGCGTCGCGCGGGCGACGCGCGCGGCGCCGTCGCTCGGCAGCGCGAGCGCCTCGTCGTAAGCGTTCGTGTGCAGGCTCTGCGTGCCGCCGAGCACGGCCGCGAGCGCTTCGAGCGTCGTGCGGGCGACGTTGTTCAGCGGATCGGCGACGGTGAGGCTCACGCCCGAGGTCTGACAATGCGTGCGCAAGAGGAGCGAGCGCGGATCCTTCGGCGCGAAGCGCTCCTTCACGAGCGTCGCCCAGAGCACGCGCGCGGCGCGAAGCTTCGCGATCTCGACGAAAAAGCTCATCCCGATGCCGAAAAAGAACGAGAGCCGCGGAGCGAACGCGTCGATATCGAGCCCGCGGGCGAGCCCGGCGCGCACGTATTCGAGTCCGTCGGCGAGCGTGTAGCCGAGCTCGAGCTCCGCCGTCGCTCCGGCCTCTTGCATGTGATAGCCGGAAATCGAGAGCGAATTGAAACGCGGCAGGGCGCGCGTCAGCTGCTCGATCACGTCCGCGACGATGCGGAGCGACGGCGCGGGCGGATACACGAACGTGTTCCGCACCAAAAACTCCTTCAAAATGTCGTTCTGGATCGTGCCGGTGAGCTTGTGCGCCGGCACGCCCTGCTCTTCCCCCGCCACGATGAACGCCGCGAGCACCGGCAAGACGGCGCCGTTCATCGTCATCGACACGCTCGCGCGGTCGAGCGGAATGCCCTCGAACAGGCGCTTCATGTCCTCGACCGAGTCGATCGCGACGCCGGCCTTGCCGACGTCGCCCTTCACGCGCGCGTGGTCGCTGTCGTAGCCGCGATGCGTCGCCAGATCGAACGCGACGCTCAGCCCCGTTTGGCCCGCGGCGAGCGCGCTCCGGAAGAACGCGTTCGTCTCCTCGGCCGTCGAGAAACCGGCGTATTGCCGGAGCGTCCAGGGCCGCTTCGCGTACATCGTCGCGCGCACGCCGCGGAGGTACGGGAATTCGCCCGGCACGCTCGCGGTAAAAGGCAGCGCGGCGGCGTCCGCGGCGAGGTAGAGCGGTTTTTGCGCGAGCCCCTCGGGCAGCTCGCGAACGAGCGAGTCCGGCTCGGCGCCGTCGAGCTCCGCCCGTGCGAGCTCGCGCCAGGTCTCACGCGGGTCGGTGCTCACGGCTCGCCCTAGTTCCCTTTCTTGCGGCTCACGAGGATGCGTTCGAGGGCGAGCCCCGCGGCTCCGGCGAGCACGTCGATGCGGCGCGTGGCGTCGAGGCTCCCGCCGAGCGCCGCCGGATCGCAGACGATGACGAGCGTCGGGTGGCCGGAGGCCGACACGGTCGCCACGTACACTTCGTCGTCGGTCTCGCCGAACAGCGAACGGAGCGGGCCGTGCGCGGGCGTGTGCGGCAACGCGCCGAGGTAGAACCCGGCGCGCGTCGCCGTCTGGAGCACGCTCGGCGACGAGTTCAGAATTTCGACGCGCCGCACGGCGTCACGCTCGAACGCGGCGCTGCCGGCGCGGCCCACGTAGGAGCTCGAACGCACGGCCAGGATGACGGTGCGAGCGGGCGCGAGCCCTTCGATGAGCGCGGTCACGACGGCGTCGGGCGTGCGCGTTTGCTCGAAGGTCGAGCGGGCGAGCTCGAGCGGCAGCGACGGGCCGGGGGGCGGCACGCTCGGGCCGGATTTCGGCCGGCCGAGGCTCAAAACGGGCTCCTCTCCCGAGGGTGGAGGCGCTTCGGACGGCGGAACGGCGGCGGTGGGTTCGGGTTTGCTCGCGACCGACGCGGGCGGCTTGAGCTCACCCGTGACGGCGCGGCGGACGAGCGGCAGCGGGGGACCGCTCGGCGCGCGTGGCGCCGTCGAGGCAGCGAGCGCGGCCTTCACTGCCTCGGGGTCGGCGCGCAACACGCGAACCTTCGCGCCGAGGTGGAACTCGAGCTCGCTCACGACGTGACCGTCGAGCGGATCGACCGCCGCGATGTCGACGCGTCCCGAGCGCGCGTCCTTGCGCACCGGGACGGCGCCGAGGCGATCGGCGAGACCGGACGGCAAGAGCGACAGCTGCTCGAGCTCGGGCCGCACGATCTCGATCGAGGGCACCTCGACGCGGAGCAGCTCCCGTTCGAGGCGATTTTGCAACGCCGGCTCGCCGTCGGCGAGGGCGCGGGCGAGCGATTGACCGCCGCCGACCGCGCGTCCGAGCGCGTCCTCCACCTCCGCTTCGGAAGCCCCCGCGCGGAGGAGCAAGCGCACGACTTCCACCGACATGAGGAGAGCCTAACTCACCCGGAAAGTCTCGCGTTTGGTCATCTTTAACGCCGAAATTGAAAAACGACCTCGGTCTGACGCACGAGGCCAAGCTCGTCGCGAGCGGCCCGCTCGACGTATGCCGGATCTTCTTTCACACGCGAAACTTCCGCGCGGAGTCGGTCGATCTCGCGCGAGAGGCGTGAAACTTCCTCGTCGGCCCGCGCCCGTTCCTGCCGGAGCGCGGTGAGGCGCGCGAGCCCCGAGGGCGAGAAGACGAGCACGGGCACCGCAATCGCCGCGCCCGCGGTCACGAGCAGGGGCAACACGCGCTGAGCCAAAAGGTCTACCGACTTCATGCGCCTCGCGCGCCACCTTCTCATGCCGCCGCGGGCATGGCCAAAGAGGAGGTAGGAATTTTGCCCCAAGGCCCCCGTAAGCCGGGCTATCGTTTCGCGCCTCCGCCCCCGGTAGGTTTGCGCGAAGCGCCTCGGCGGACCCTCTCCACGGACCTCTTGTCATGATCGAGACGGACCTCTTGCGCGCGGAGCTCGAGCGCACCTTCGAGCTCGAAGAACTACTGCACGTCAGCCGCGATCTCTTGGGCTTCGACCCCGATCGCGTGGGCGGCACGGCCGCGAAAGCGTCCTTCGCCGGGGCGCTCGCCGCGCACTGCGCTGAGGAAGACGCGGTCGAGGCGCTGTGCGACGCCGTGCTCGCGCTGCGCCCCGACGCGAGCCCCGAGCTCTTCCGCGTGCGCGCGACCGGCCTCACGCCGAACGACGAGCTCCCCGTCAACACGACCTTCGGCCACTTCACGCTCGTGCGAAAGCTCGGCGAGGGGCGCTCCGCGGTCGTCTACGCGGCGACGCGCGACGGGGTCGAATACCGCCTGCGCCTCCTGCGCAAGGAAGCGACGCGCGATCGACGCGGCCTGCAGCGCTTCCTCACCGTGAACCGCCTGATCGCGGAGATCGAGCACGAGTTTCTGCCGCAACGCCTCGAAGCCGGCACCGTGGACGGCCGGCCTTACGTCGCGCACGAGTTCCTCGCGGGCGAGACGCTCGCCGCGCGCGTCACGCGCACGGGCCCGCTCCACGCGAACGACGCGCGACCGCTCCTCCGCGCGGTGCTCGAAGCGCTCGCGGCGCTCCATCAGCGACGCATCGCGCACGGCGATCTCAGACTCGCGAACGTCGTCTCGCTGCGCACGCCGGCGGGAGCGCTCCGCGTCGTTCTGCTCGACGCCGGCTCCGATCGGCTGCGGGCACGGCCGCGACCGGGCGCCGGCCGCAACGATCTCTACGCGACGATGGCTTCGCCCTGGACGGCGTCGCCCGAGCAAATCCGCGGGCTCGAAGCCGACGCGCGGAGCGACGTGTATTCGTTCGGCGCGATGGCGTTCGAGCTCTTGACGGGTCGCCCGCCGTTCGGCGAGGGCTCGGCGCTCGACGCCGCCTTCGGACACCTCACGCGCGCGCCCGTGGCGCCGAGCACGCTCGCGCCGAAGGGCTTCGTCCCGCAGGACATGGACGAGCTCGTCGAGCGCCTGCTCGAGAAGGATCCCGACAAGCGCCCGCCGAACGCGAGCGCCGTGCTCGCCCTGCTCGATCAGGCGGCGCGCGTGCTGAGCATCGCGCCGCCCATGTCGGGCGAAGAGGTCGAAAGCCTGCTCGCGCGCCTCAAGGCCGAGCCGGCGAACGAGAGCGTGGCGATGCAGCTCGAATCCGCGGCCGAGGGAGCGCCGGGGCGCGTGGCCGCCGCCTTCATCGAAGCCGCGCGCGAGCTGCCGGAGGAGAGCCGGGCGACGAAGAAGGACCTCCTGTTCCGCGCCGCGCGCATCCACGGCGCGCGCGCCGAGAGCCTGCCGGTCGCCGAGATCCTCTACAAGGAGCTCGTCGAGCTCGACCCCGACGATCGCGTCGCCTTCGGCGGACTCGAAGAGGTGCGGCGCCGCCTCGGCAAGTTCGACGAGCTCGTCGAGACGCTGCTCGAGCGGGTCGAGCACGCGCAAAATCGCGGCGAGCGCTCGCGCCTCTTCGCCGAGATCGGCCGCATCTACGCGGGTGAAATCAAGGATCGCGATCAGGCGCTCGTCGCGTTCACGCAAGCGCTCTGCGAAGAGCCGCGCCAAGCGTCGTACGCGGTGGAAATCGAGCGTCTCGCCGGCGCGCGCGCGGACGCGTGGAACGACGTGCTCACGAGCGCGGTCGAGGCCGCGCAGGGCGACGCGCTGCCCGCCGAGGAAAAGACGGCGCTCTTTTTGCGCGTCGCGCGCTGGTACGCCGACAAGCTCCAGCGCCTCGATCTCGCCGTTTCGGCGTACCAGGCCGTGGTCGCGAGCGACCCGGCGAACGACGCGGCGCTCGAGGGCCTCGCCAAGATTTATCGCAAGGCCGAGCAGTGGTCCGAGCTCGGCGCCGTGCTCACGCGCCGCGCCGAAGCGTCCACGAGCCCGGCGCAAGCGCGTGATTTTCGCGCCGAAGCCGCCGAGCTGCTCGAGCTCCACCTCGGCGATTCGAACGCGGCGCGCGGCATGGTCGAAGCGATCCTCGCGGAGGATCCGGGGCACGTCTCCGCGAGCAACCAGCTCGCGCGCTTGTGCGAACGCGCGGGTGACTTCGCCGGCCTCGTGAAGATCCTCGAACGGCGCGCGCACGCGCAGCGCGGCGAAGAACGCCTCCGGACCTTGAGCCGCATCGCCGAGCTCTACGAGCTCAAGCTCGGGGACGACGCGGAAGCCGAGCGCCGTTACCAGGCCGCGCTCGACGTCGATCCGAAATGGCTCGACGCGCTCCGCGGTCTCGATCGTCTCTACAGCAAGGCCGGCCGCTTCAAGGATCTGCTCGAGAACCTCGACTTGCAGATCGAGGCCGCCGCCACGCCGCGCCAGAAGAGCGCGCTCTGGGAACGCATCGCCTCGATTTACGAGGAAGAGTTCCTCGATCACGACAAGGCCGCTTCGGCGCTGGAAGAGCTGCTCGCGCTCGACCCGACCCACGACGCCGCGTTGAGCTCGCTCGCGCGCCACTATCGCGCGCTCGAGCGCTGGGACGACGCGGCCGCGCTCTACGAGCGGCACGAGCGCGTGCTCACCGATCCCGGGCGCAAGCTCGCCATTTTGCTGCAGCGGGCGCGGCTCCTCGCCGATCAGCTGAACGCGCCGGATCGCGCCATCAAGGCGTACGAGCAGGTGATCGCGCTGGCGCCGGAGCACCCGCAGGCGCTCGAGGCGCTCGCCCGCCTGCGCGAGTCGGCGGGAGACGCCGGCGCCGCGCTCGCCGCCATCGACGCGCTCGCCGCCAAGGCGACCACGGCCGAAGCGAAGACGGAACAGCTCGTCCGCGCCGCCAAGCTGCTCGAAGCGCGCGGCGACCGCGACGGCGCGATCGAACGCTACAAGCAAGCGCTCGACGCGAACCCGAACGACGCCGGCGCCGCCTCGGCGCTGCGCGAGGCGTACGTCGCGCGCGGCGACGTGAACGCCGCGATTCAGCTCATCGAACGCGCCATCGAGCACACCGACGGCGATCGCGCGAAGGCGAAGCTCGCCGGACAGATGGCGTCGCTCTACCGGCACAAGCTGAAGGACGACCGGCGCGCCGAGGAGGCGGCCAAGCGCGCGGTCAAATTCGACCCCACGAACCTCGAGGGGCTACTCGTGCTCGGCGACCTCGCGCTCGACGCCAAACGCTACCTCGAAGCGGCCAAGCACTACGAGGTCGTCGCCGGGCGCGCGGACTCGCTCGAGCGCGGCGAGGCCGTGCGCATGCTGATTCGCTACGTGGACGCGCTGTCGCTCTCCGGGTCCACCGAGCAGGCGCTCGCGCCGATGGACACCTTGCTGCGGCTCGCGCCGGAGGACCGCCAGGCGCTCGAACGCGTCGCGCAGGTCACCTTCGAGCACGGCTCGCCCGCGCGCGCCGCCGAGCTCTACGGCACGCTCATCGACCGCTTCGACGGCATTCTCGACGACGAATCGCGCTACGTCGCTTATTACCGGCGCGGTGAGGGCCTCCGGCGCACGGGCGAGCTCGCCGCGTCCGTGCCGTTGCTCGAGACCGCGACCGAGATCGATCCGTCGAAGGCGGAGCCGCTCGTCGCGCTCGCGCTCTCGCACACCGCGCTCGAGGCGTGGGACGAAGCGATCGCGGTGAAGACGCGCCACCTCGACATCGCCACGGGCGACGAGCGCGTGCAGCTCCTGCTCGACATCGGGGAGATCGCGTCGAACAAGCTGAACGATCGCACCCAGGCGGCCAAGAGCTTCGTCGCCGCGCTCGAGGAGCGGCCCGACGATCGCCGCATCCTCGCGAAGCTGATGCAGCTTTACAGCGAAGAGAAGGATTGGAACAAGCTCGTCGAAGTCGTGATCAAACTCGCTGATTTCGTCGAGGATCCGAAGCAGCGCGTCAAGTACGTGCACACGGCCGCGAACCTCACCGCGACGCAAATCGGCGACACCAAGCGGGCTCTCGAGCTCTACGAACAGGTGCTCGCGCTCGACCCGGACTTCGAAAAAGCGGGCAAAGAGGCGCTCGAGCTCTACCTCGACCGCAAGGAGTTCGCGGGCGCCGAGAAGCTCCTGCAGCAGAAGCTCGCGCGCGCGACGGCGGCGGACGATCAGGCCGGCATGCTGGCGGCGTTCTCCGCGCTCGGCGACGTGTACGAGCAGTCGGGCGCGACGGACAAGAGCATCGACGCGCTCGAGGCCGCGCAGACGCTCGATCCCGAAAATCGCGAGCGCGCGGAGAAGCTCGGGTCGCTCTACGCGACCGATCCGGAGCGGTACCTCGAGAAGGCGGTCGCCGCGCAGGGGGTGCTGCTCAAGCAGAACCCGTACCGCGCCGAGTCCTACAAGGCGCTCCGGCGCCTCTACACCGAGACGCGGCGCGCGGACTCCGCGTGGTGTCTCTGCCAGGCGCTCACCTTGCTCAAGCTCGCCGAGCCCGACGAAGAGCGCTTCTTCAAGCGCATGCGCTCGGACACGGCCGCGACGGCGCAGACCGCGCTCACCGACGACGATTGGCTCAGCTGTCTCACCCACGCCGACGTCGACCCCTTGCTCACCGCGGTCTTCGCGCTGATCGAGCCCGCCGTGGCGCTCAAGCGCGGCCAAGCGCTCGGCGATCTCGGCTACGACGAAAGTCACGTGGTCGAAGTCGCCGAGCATCCGGCGCCCGTTTGCCAGAGCCTGTATTACGCGGCCGGCGTGCTCGGCATCCCGCTGCCCGTGGCCGTCGAGGACGAGGAGGATCGCGGCGGGCTCGGCTTCGTGCTCGGTCGCGAGCCGGTGATTTCCCTCGGTCGCACCGCGCTCCTGCCCGACGTGCCGCTCCGACCGGCCGCGTTCATCGCGGGCCGTCACCTCTCCTACGTCCGGCCCGGGAGCTACGTGCGCCACCTGCTCGCGACCGGCACCGCGCTCAAATCATGGCTGTTCGCGGCCATCCGCCTGACGGCGCCGCAGTTCCCCGTCGCGCCCGAGCTCGCCGGCGCCGTCGCCGAAGCGATGCGCGCGCTCGACGCCGGGATCCAGGGTCCGGCCCGTGATCAGCTGACGCGCGTCGTCGCCAAGCTCATCCAGTCGGGCACGTCGCTCGACCTCAAGCGCTGGGTCGGCGGCCTCGACCTCACGGCCGATCGGGTCGGCTTCCTGCTCGCGCACGATCTCGAAGCCGCGGTCGCCGTGATTCGCGCGTCCGACGAGGCGTCGAGCGCGGTGCCGCAGCAAGATCGCTTTCAGGAGCTCGTGCTCTTCAGCGTGAGCCCGGCGTACTTCAAGCTGCGCGAACGGCTCGGCATCACGATCGATGCGTGAGGCGCGCCGGAGCGGGCGTTACTTCGCGCCGTGCGCGGGCATCGACTTCTTGGGACCGACCGCGGCGGCGCTCGGAAAGAACGACGGATTGTTGAGCGTTCCGCCCACGCGCCAGCCGTAGAAGCCGTCCGGCCGCTTCGCGCGCTTGTTCTTCGGATCGAGGTCGAACATCCCGGTCGGCCCGAACAGGGCGCGCGTCATGTCGTCCTTGTTCGTGTAGTGATCGGTGAACTTGAACTCCGTGTTCACGCTGATGAGGCTCTGATCGGGCTGATCGCGCAGCCGGATCGTGCCCGCGGCGGCAAGCTCGAGATCGGGTCCGTGCGCGTCGAGCTCGGTCACCGTCACCTGCCCGCTCTTCACGTCGGCTTCGAGCGTGAGCTCCCCGGCGTCGAGCTTCGGCAGCGCGATGATGTCGCGAATTTTCGCCTTGCCGTCGCCGACCGACAACCCGACGAGCTTCATGCTCACCTTGCCCTCCGCCTTGCTCAGGCGCGCTTCGGGCGTGATGAGGTTCGCCGTCCCGCTGAGCTTGCCGGCGACCGGCAGGCCGATGAGGCCCGCGAGCACCGGCGTTTGACCGAGATCGAGACCGTCGAGCGTGAGATCGAGCACGCGCTCCGCGTCGGAGTCCGTGATGCTCCCGTCGAGATCGCCGCCGAACGCCTTGGCCGCGAAGTTCACCACGCGCTTGCCGAGGAGCAGCGACAACAGGGACAGCCGTGCGTGCGCCTGCTCGACGGTCGTCACCTTCGGCTTCACGGGCTTGCCCGTCGGATCGGGCGCCGGCATCGAGATGAGCCGCATGCCGTCCGCCTCGACGCCGCTCAGCCAATACGAGCCGATCTTGTCGATCTCGAGCCGCATCGGGTCGGGGCCCGTCTGCCGGGCGTTGAAGTCGTGGACGAGTCGCTCCCTCAGCCGGTCGTAGGGGAACGTGAAGTAAAAGAAGACGAGCAGCATGAACCAGTAGAACGTGCCGTAACCCGCGCCGATCAGGATTTTGCGCTGGCGCGGGCTCATGGCTTTTCGTCCCCGCTCTTCGGGCTGGTTCCGTCGGCCGCTCCGGGTTCGCTCGAATCCGCGGGCGCGCCGCCGTCGACGTCGCTCTTCGCGCCGGGTTTCGGCTCGGGCGCCTTGTGATCGAAGGCGCTCACGATGAGATCGACGTCGTACTGATCCGGATCGGGACGTTTGCGGATGTCGATCTGCGACACCTTCACCGGGTGGCCCGACTGCTCGATCTTCTCGAGGAACTTGACGAGCTTCAGCATCCCGATGCGGCGAAGCGTCACCTTGGTCGAGCGCTCGTCGAAACGCTTGCCGCGCGGCACGACTTGCCGATCCTGACTCTCCGGGATCTCCACGCCGACGTCGCTCGCGAGCTTGGCGAGGAACGCTTGAAGCTGCGGCGCCGGCTTCTTGTAGCGCTCGACGAGCGCTTCCTTCTCGGCTTTACCGCGCTGAATCGAGTCGGCTTGATCCTGAATCGAAGTGATCGCGGAACGCACCGCTTCGACCTCGCCTTTGCGGCTGTGAAGCACGGCATAAAGCGCGATCGGCGGCGTGAGCAGGACGCCGAGCCCCGCGACGAGAAGCGCGATGCCGAGCAAGCGCCGTTCGCGCTCCTCGAGCCCCTGCAAGCGTTCACGCAGATTCACGGTGCGGCCCCCTCCCCGTCCGAACCGCCGGATTTGTCGCTCTTCTTCTTCGGGCCCGCTTCCTCGGGGCAGCGCACGTCGTACTCGAGCACGTAGCGCTGCTTCGTGCCGTTCACCACCTGCGACACCTTCTGGAGCTTCGCGTCGTTCACGCACGGCGTCTGCGCGATCTTGTCGCGCACGAGCGACGCGTCCTCCGTCGTGTTCACGACGGCTTGGATTCGCACGTGGCCGCGCTGCATGTCGAGCTCGTCGATGTCGTGCGTCACGCTCATCGGAATGGCCTTCGAGATTTCGACCATCTCGTCGAACGCGTCCATGCTCGGCATCGGATCGGTCTCGGCCTTGTTCTTCGCTTGCTCGAGCAGCTCGCCCGCTTCGTTCGGGTCGGTCGTCGGGTGCTCGAAGGCGGCCTGCGTCGTGCGCTCGAGCTCCGCCGTCGCCGCGTCGAAGTCACGCCCGAGCGCCCGGAGCTCGGACCACATCGCGAAGAGAAAACTCACGGCGACGGACCCGACGAGCCCCGTGATGATCGGCGCCTTTTCCTTCAGGAACGAGAAGCCGCGCTGGAACGCCAAGGAGCCGCGCCGGAGGTCCAAATCGTGGCCGCGACCGGCCGCGCCGAGGGCAATCCCGACGGCCTTCGCGAAGCGCGGCATGCTCGGCTGCTGCTCGGGCGTGAGGCCCTCCATCGCGATGTCGGGCAACGGCCGCACCGGAACGCCGAGCTCGTAAGCGAAATACGCGTCCGCGCCGGCGGCCTGCGCGCCGCCGCCCAGGAGGTACACGGCCGTCACCGCCTCGCCCTGTTCGGACACCCAGGCGAGCAGCGTCTGCCGGAGCTCGGCCGCGAGCGACGCCGCGCCGTCGGGCAGGCTGTCGACTCCGCGCGAGAGCGTGCGCGCGAAGAGCGCCTCGCCCCCGACGAGCACCGTCACCTCCGTGTGCCGGCCGCCGAGATCCACGAGCGCGAGCGGCTCCGGACTCCTGAGCTCCGGCACGATCGTCGTGAGGTTCGCGAGCGAGAGCGCGCCGTGACCCACGCGGTCCGGCTCGCGACCGATCGCTCCCTTCACGAGCTCGATGCGCTCGCGCACTTCCTCGGTGCGCGCCGCCGTCGCGAGCACGACCAGCGGGTCTTTCGGGTTTTTGCGGCGGAGGAGCCGGTAGCCCCACACGAGCTGGTCGATTTCGACGGGAACCGCGGCTTCGAGCTCGAACTGCAAAATCTCGTCGATCTGCTTGAGCGCCGTCGTCGGCATCGTCAGGCGGTGCGTGAAGGTGCGATCGCCGTCGAGCGCCACGCCGACCGCTTCGATGTGCGGGGTGAGGGCGAAGGCCGCGGCGCGCACGGCGTCGCCGAGCGTCGGGTGCTGGTCGATCGCCACCTCCACGAGCGCGCCCAAGGCGAGCTTGCGAAAGCCGATCTCGAGAACCGCCGCGCTGACGACGCGCGACCCGATGTCGATGCCGAGGAATCTGCCCATGGTCCGTCTAGTCCATCCTGAAATACACGATATTGCCCCCGGGTGACGGCTTCATCACCGCTTGGATGGCCTGCGCGACGGTGCCCGTCCCGCCCGTGGAACCCGCCGTGGTCGTCATCGCTCCCGCGCCGGTCGCCTGGCTGATCGCGGCCTCGGCGGCGGCGGCCGTATTGAGCTGGGACATGTTCACGCCCGGGGCCGGCGCGCCGCGAAAATCGACGACGACGTGGAGCCTCAAGCGCGTCTTTCGGCCGCCGGAGTTCACGTGCCCCGTCGAGTAGATGCTGAACACCTTGCTCTCCGTGCTCATCTGCTGCTTGAGCTGGTTGTTCGACTTGAACACGACCGGCTGCATGCCGAGCGCGGCGAGCACCGGCCCGAAGAGCCCCTTGCCCTGCATCGACGACACGAAGAGATCGGGCGAGCCGAAGAGCGGCGCCCCGCGCGTGAACGCCCGCACCATCGCGAACGCGCCGAGGAACTTCGCGGCTTCGTTCGGGTCGTGGCACATCGGCGTGTTCATCACGTCCACGTTCGAGGGCGAGCAGATGAGCGCGTAGAGCGTCTGCGGGTTCGCCGTGTTCACGTTCACGGTGCCCTGCCCCCACACGGTGAGCGTCCGTTTTCTCGGGTCGTCCGGATCGGGGTCGACGAACGTGGACCAGAAATCCTCGCTCATGCCGCGCACGCGGTGGAGCTCTTCGAAGCTGTCGAGCGCGGCGTTCTTGCGCTCGTACGGCTGTTTCAAGGATTGGTAGAAGCCGTCCTCGGCGCCGCTCTGTTGCGCCGTCATCGAGGTCGGATCGCAGAACGAACGGTCGTCGTCCTGATCCGAGTCGATGAAGTCGATGATCGCGCCGCAGGTCGTGATGCGATCGGAGTACTGCCCGTCCGCGTCGTGATTCGAGAAGAGCGCGTCGTATTGCGGCCCCGCCATCAGCCCCGCGAGCTGCGCGCCGAGCCGCGCCTTGGCGAACGAGCTCGCCGCGGCGACCGAGTTCACGTCGATTTTCGAATCCTCGTCGACGATGTCGATGTCGAAGCCGGCGCCGTCGAAGCCGAGGTTCTGCCCGTTGTCGACGTCGAGCCCCGAGAGCGTGGCGAAGTCGGCCGCGCCGTCCTTGTCGTTGAAGGCGCCGAGCACCCGCGGCGCGTGATCCCACACCGGCAGCTGCGGCACGGTGCCGCCGAAGAGGAGTCCGAGGATGGGACCGATGGCCGTGCGGATCGTCGGCTCGGCGGCGATGAGCAGGCGCGAGAGATTCACGCCGCTCTTCGCGGCGTACTCGGCGACGAGCTGGTCGCGCGTGGCGAGCGCCGCCGCGAAGTCCGCGGAGCTCTCGTCCTGGCTCTCGGTGAGCATCACGGTGAGGATCGTGAGCGCGCCGAGCACGAGGATCAGCGCCACGCCGCGCTCACGACGACGAGCGAGACGCTTGCCGTAACGGAGATGCGCGTCGCCGTTCAACTGCCGCCTCCCTGGATCGCGAAGGTGAGCGGATTCGAGATCTGGATCGGAACCGTGGTTTCGAAGCGCAGGCTGCCGCGCATGCGCCCGGCGGCGGTGCGGCGCCCGCCGTTGATGACGAGCGTGACGCGCACCTGGAACGGCATGCGGTTCTGCTGCCCCGTCGCCGAGGTGGTGTCCCAGGTGTCGACCCACTGGCTCGTCGTCGGATCGAGAAAGGCGAGGTCGAAGAGGTCGATGTCCGTCGCGACGACGTCGATGCGGCCGCCCTTGTCCGGATAGAGGTCGAGCTTCTGACTGCTCCGTCGCACGAGGTCGACGGTGCCCGGCGTGTCGAGGCTCTCCTCGCTGAAGTACGATACCTCGAGCTGATCGCTCACGTGCGAGTTGCGATCGCGCCGGATGTTCGTGAACGTGTTGAAGTCGATGCGATCGGCCGGCGTCGACTGCTTCGCGATGAACGCCGTCTTCAGCACGGCGAGCGAGGGGTTGATCGGCAGCTGCTCCGAGATGTACGCGCTCTCGAGGTCGCGCACGATGCGCGAGAGCGCCGTGCGTCCCTCACGGTAGCGATCCTGCACGCGCGTGAGCCCGTCGCGCGTGTGCTTCATGCCGGAAAACGCGCCGTAGAGCAGCATGGTCACGAAGGCGAGCACCGTGACCGCCACGATGAGCTCGAGCAGCGTGAAACCGCGCGAGCGAGCGCGAGCGCGGCTCATGGCGTCACCGCCGGAGCCGGCGTGCCGAAGCCGCCCATCAAGCCGCTCCCGCCCATCAAACCGCCGCCCATGAGCCCGGTGCCGCCGAACGTGTTGCTGAACCCGGGCGTGCCGGGGCCGCCCATGCCGGGCATCATGCCGCCGTCGCCCAAGCCGCCGTCGGGCAGGGCTTGCTGCGGGCTCGTGATGTACTGAGTGATGTCGAGCGTCCGCTCCTTCGAGCCCTCGTGCCAGTGGACGCTGATGATCGCCTTGCGGATGCTCGCCTCGAGCATCGGCTTGAGCGTCGGGTACACCATGCCCATCGCCATCGAGGCGATGCCGTCGACGCCGCCCATCGAACCGGTGAGCTGCGTGGCGAGCGAGCTCATGTCGGGCTTCTCGCCGAGGCCGTTCTTGCCGGCCTGGAGCTGCATCAACATGCCGAGCGGGCCGCCGCCGGAGGGCGACGAGAGATCGAGCCCTGCGCCGAGGTTCAACCCGGGGCCGATGCCGGAATCGACGCCGCCGTCCTGATTCATGCCCATCTGCGGCAGGACGACGCGCTGCACCTTCCACGAGCACGTGAAGCCGTCGGACGGTTGATCCATGCAGCACGGCCCCTCGCCGTCCGCTTCGACCAGGGGGAAACCCTTCTGCAGGAGCTCGAGCTCGACTTCGCTCATGCGGCAGCGCGCGAGCCCCGTCGCGAGGCTGATGTTCTCGGTGCGCGTCGCGTTCGCGAAGAGCCCCGTCTGGGCGCCGAGCAGCACCGACAGGCCGAGGCCCAGGATGGCGACCGCCATCAGCACCTCGAGCAGGGTGAAGCCGCGGTTCACAGCGCCTCCCGATCGCCCTGGTCCTCTTCTTTGTCGGTGCGGGGCTCGGGCATGTCGATGAGCCCCTTCTCGATCTTCGAGCGACCGGTGAGCGGGCTCACGACGACGGTGAGCCCTTCCGCCGTGCCGACGCGCTTGAGCTGCACGTAGGCGCGCTCGGTCAAGCCGCCCGGCCAGAAGTAGATGTACGCGCGCCCGCTCGTGACCGGCTGGTCGTCGTGCTCGGTCTGCACCTGCGACAGATCGACGCCTTTGCCGAGGTCGCGCCCCTGCGGCGAGTCGGCGAAGCTCGGCACCGGGTGAAAGGTCGCGCGCGGCGCGTGCGGGCCGTCGAGGATGCGGTCGCTCTCCTGCTTGGCCTTCTGCTCGGCTTCCGTGGCGGCTTCGGCGCCGCCCGCCGGCGCCTTTTTCTCGCGCAGCATGGTCGAGCCGGTCGCCTCCTCGAGCACGACGCGATCGTTGTCGAGATCGAGCACGAGCCGCCCGGCGTGGCCGCTCGTGTTCGCGCGCGCGATGCCGAGCCGCACGGCGCTCGCGATGAGCGAGGTCGCGCCGCGCAGCCGGCTCGAGCTCAGCATGCCGGTGCCGAAGATGATGGCGCTCGAAAGGATCGCCATGAGCGCGATCACGACGAGAACCTCGACCAGCGTGAACCCGCCCGGCCGCGCGCTCCGAACGGCCGCGCGCGACGCCCGCGCTCGCGGCTCGCGAGACGCGGATGTCCGCGTGCGGCGCGTCGCGCCGCCGAGTGCGTCTTGAAACCGGATCGGGCAGGTCACTTAACCGGGTCGTTCCCTCACTGTTCCGTCGAAGTCGCGCCGGGAGGGATCTGGATGTCGTCCTTCGTCCCGCGTTTGCGATCGGGGCCGTTCGAGACGACGATCACGTCCTCGTCCGTGCAGCTGATGCCGAAGGGCTGACCCCACGGGTCGGCCGTGGCCTGGCCGGGGTCGAGCAGCTTGTCTTGTACGAGCTGGCTGATGCTCGGACATTCCGTTTCGTTGTTGGTCGCACGCCACTGCGAGGCGGCCTGCCT